>JAJRWY010000113.1 GCA_024276575.1 Candidatus Binatota bacterium | reverse complement strand
GTCCATCTTTGATACGCATCTTTGATACGCAGGCCACCGAGGTTTACGAGTCGGACAACCATCTCGCTCAGGGCCGGAGTACTCCCGGCTCGCGGGCGAGCTTTCGGTCGAAACTGAGAAGCTCGACTCGGTGGGAACGGGAGGCTGCCAGAACTAGGTAGTCTGCGAAGTCGGCGCTTCCCTTTGTGTAGGCCTCGATCGCTGCGGCGAACAAATCCGCCTGCTCGAGTTCCACGGCCGCGTTGGTCGCCAGGCCTGCCAAAACGGTGACGATGTCGGTCTTCGCAAGACCGTAGGCGCGAGCGAGGACCCACGCGGTTTCAGCCTGGACGACCTGTGAGACGTAGGCGCCGCCGGCTTGCGCAACTGCAGCTCGTGCCTTTCTGCACTGAGCCGGCGCTTGCCGGTCATCGACCAGCACACGTACCAGCACGTTCGTATCGACTGCAATCACAGGTCTTCGTTGCCCATATCGGACACGGTCTTGTCCATCTCTCGCAGGCTTACCGACCGCCGTGCTTTTACTATGCCGAACAGAGAGCGGATGTCGTTGGGAACCGGACGGAGAACAACCCGGTCCGCTTCGACCGAGAACGCGACCTGTGTGCCTATCTCGATCCCTAGCCGTTTACGTATCGACGCCGGAATGGTTACTTGACCCTTGCGTGTTACTTTAGAGAGACTCAATTCCACACCCCTGTAGGACTACATACAAAGCAGTAGTACAATAACACAGATGTACTACCCCCTTCAAAGTAACCAGGCTCCGGTGCCTGCGGGTTTATCCGCCCGGAGTCGCTGGCCAGCGTCAGTAGGTGGGTGGGGGCGCAGCGTAGATCTGCCCAGCGTCAGTAGGTGGGTGCGGGCGCAGTGTAGATCTGCGTAAAACTGCCGACCAGGCGTGAGCGATCTTCGCCGGCAACTTGATCGAGACAGTTCGCATCGGTCGATGTTAGCGGTGGAGCAAAAGCGCGTATTATGGAGTGCTCAACATAGTACGCGGGTTTCGATCCCCATCGACGGTCGAGGTAGGGTAAAATTCCAGGGTGTGTTTGCGCACGTCGGAGCCGGTGGTGATCGGGGTTTTAGAGGTGGGTCTGTTCTTTGTGGACATCCACCCCTAGGAATATGCTATAGCTTTACTTGGCTGGCTCCTTTCGTGTGCGGTTCTGACCTCTCGGGCTAATCCACGGTGTTTCGTGGTTCTGCTCCACGGTGGTTTGTTCAAAACCACCGCGTCAGGAAAGAGCGCCGGTCGTTTTATATTGACTGATACGGGGTCGGTCGGCGTCATGCTAGCACCCTGTTTCGGTGTGGGCGATTCCTTCCGTCAGTTTGGACCCGCAAACTTGCAGGAAGGAAACAAGTCATGAAGCATGCGCTCACTGCCGTAATAGTATTCATCATAGTTGCGACGATTTCGGTTCCGGCTCACGCAGGTGAGATCGGGTGTCTCTCTGTACTTGGCCGCCAAGGCGAAGCTGTCATTGTCACTCAAATGGCGTTGGTAAATAAATGTTCGAAGCTTAACGCCAAAGGCAAAGAGAATCGCCCGGACGCTTGCGCGTTTCTGGATAACGACGGCAAGGTCGCCAAGTTCGTGGCGAAGGTCTCGGCGTCTGATGTTGGGTCAGGCCGAGGCGCTTGCAAAGGAGGCCAGCCCTCTCAGCTTTATACTCCAGCGGCCAATATCAGTGCGGCGTCTATCGGCGCCGCTGCTGGTTTGGCGCGGGATTTGGCGGGACCGAGTCTCGACAATTCCGTGTTGGCCGGTAAAGCGGAGGGGAAGTGTCGTGCCGCGGTGTTCACCGGCGCGAGGCTGATCGTCGGCAAGACCGTCAAAATGTACCGCAAGTGCGAGGGCCGGTCTCTGAAGACAACGGCGGGGGGTGCAGCCGGTGTACTCAATGATTGTGTCGATGCAGCCGGTCCAGGACTAACCGACCCTAGAGGCTCCTTGGCGGCAACGATTGCCAAACTAGACACGGTGGTTGCCAAGCTCTGCAATGGCGTCAATACGGATTCGGTATTGCCCGGCGTTTGTGTGGGTACGAGCGGGCAGGCGCTGGCAAGTTGTGTCGAAGAACATGCGCTGTGCCGTGCCTGTAGAATGATTTCCGACATGCGTGGTTTGGCTGTTGATTGCGATTTGTTCGACAACGCAGTGGCCGACGCTAGTTGTGCCGCACCTGGGATTGATTGTGCAGCGCTAGGCGGCACCGCCGTCGGGCCGGGCTGCTGGTTCTACGGCAGTGCGGGACAGGATTGCCTGCAAGTATGCGCCACCCAAGGTGCTCAGTACGACGCAGTGACGCGGACCTTTGCGGGCTCCGACGGCACCTTCCAGGAATGCGATGAGGTACTGACTGCACTGATGCCGCAGGGAGTTCCCGTCGATTTCGATGGAGTGCCTATGGTAACCATATCGGCCGGCGGCCGTGGCTGTGTCACTTTTGATGGAGTCCCGGGCAGGTGTCCGCAGTTGAGTGGAGGCGGACTGTCGACTTGCTGGGCTCGTACTTCGGTATCGGGAACGACGGGAGAGGCCAAGCACTCGAGTACACTGCGTGCATGCGCTTGTGACTGACGGCAGCACTGATTGATCCAGGCCGCGTAGTTTCTACGTCTGATTCCGCTGCGCTGTCCAGGTCTGTCGCAGGCTTACCGACCGCCGTGCTTTTACTATGCCGGACAGAGAACGGATGTCGTTTGGAACCGGAGTGAGAACGACCCGGTCCGCTTCGACCTGTGGCTTCGTAGGCGTCGGCTAGCCCACTGACTCCCTTTCAGGCCAACGCTATGGACTGGTTAGACCGTATGGAGCAATGAGGCGACCGGCTCCGTTTCGCGATATTGGGGATATTCACCCCCCCTGTACCTTTCATCTCAGCATTGACCGCTCGACGAGGTAAACTCGTCAGTGATTGGGCCGGCCTGCCGGGAGCAACCAAATGCCCCCTGTACTTCGAGTGCCTGGGGGGGACGTGTGCCCCCGGCCGTGAAGCCGGAATGTCCGCGGGTTGCCCCGAGGGGGCTAAGCCAAAGCGAAACGCTTTGCGGACTTCACGAGTACGGGGACCAGGAGCAGATCCGCTACCCAGGCCGCCACGCTTACCGACACCATGACTATGGCCAGCAGCCGGTTGCCGCTGAAGGCCGACAGCCCCAGCGTGCCGAAACCGGCAATCAGGACTACGGTGGTGATGGTCAGAGCCGCACCGCTGTGTTCGAGCGTCTGAGCAACCGCATCGGGGACACTCAGCCCGCGCCGTAGTCCTTCCTTCAACGCAAAGATGAAGTGAATGGTGTCGTCCACGATCAAGCCCAGAGCGATACCGGGGGCCAGTAACAATCCCGGCCCGAAGCTCGCTCCGCTCCAACCCATGGCTCCCAGAACTATCGTCAGTGGGACCAGGTTCGCTAACACCGCCACCGCCCAGAGGCGAAAGGATCTCAAGGCGGCGAACAACAGCAGGCCGATAGCGCCCGCAGCCAGAGCGAAGCTCTCGATCAGCTCGGCGAGCAGGCGCTGCTCCATGTTCTTGTAAGCTAGGGGCCAGCCGCTGAGTTTCGCTTCGAACAAGTCGGCGAGGTTTGAGCGAAAGCCTTCGAGGTCACGGACAAGAGCGGGGAAAAGCTCGGGCTCCATCATTCGCACGCGGGCAACGACGCGCAGCAAAGACGCGTCTTCGTGAATCCATGCGGCCAGCGCATCCCCCCGGCGGTCCGTCGGCGGCCGCTCGCGTCCGGGAAGGAGCAATCCGTCGATGAGATCCCGTAGTTGCTCCTCATCCGGGCCGTGACCGAAACTGCGGCGGTAATCATCGATTGCGAGCGTGGCTAGTTCAGCCGGTGAACTCACTGAACTCACCAGTTCCCGCTGGGTCAGCAGGCGCGCGAAATTCTCGAGGCGGTCGAGCCAAGCCGGATCGACGCGCCGCCCGGACTCTAGAGGTTTCAGTAGGAACGACACCGAGGCGACGCCTCCCCAGTCCTTTTCGATGCGTTTAAGTTCTACTGTGACTGGGTGTTGCGGAGCAAAGAGAAGGGGGAAATCGCCGTTTATGTGTAAGCGAAACAAGCCGGGTACGGCGAGCAGCAAGGCGCAGATCGAAACCGGCAGTACTAGCCCGGGCTTGTGGAGGCGAGCTACGGTTCGCGCCAGAACGAGTTCCCAGTTTTGCTGAGTCCTGCTTGCAGGCTCGCGGCCCTCGTCTTTTTGCGATGCGGACCGGTCAAGTTTGGCGAGTCCGAATGGGAGAAGCGAGAACGACGAGAGGAAGGCCCACGCGGTTCCCAGTGCGCACAGCGCCCCGAACTGGCGAACCTGCGGCAGCGAACTCCACAACAGTACGCAGAAGCCGGTGATGGTCGTGATCGAGGTCCAGAGGCAGGGGGTGAGCAGGCGCGCGGCGCTGCCGGTTGCGGAGGAGTCGGGGTTCTCGCCGAGCTTGCGAAGGCGGTGATAGCCGTAGCTAAGGTGGATATTGTCGAGCAGGCCTACGGCGAATATCACCGGGATCACGATCAGGGAGAAATATGAGATGTGCCATCCGAGCAGGCCGGCAAGGGCAAAGGTGCTCAAAGGATTGAGCGCGGCTACCGCAACCACGAGTAGTGAGTTGCGGAAAGATCCCAGAGCAAAACTCGAGATGCCGAGCACCAGCAGGGCCAGCGGAGGGCAGATCAGCAAAACGTCTTTGCGTGCGGCATCGACGGCAGCGGCTTGAAAAGGCAAGCTCCCGGCCGGGGTGAAACGGTAATCAGAGTCCTGGCTGTGGGCAGCGGTCCAGTGGCGTAGTTGCGAGATCAACTCTTGTTGGCGGCGGCGGTCGGTATTGGTGCCGTCTTCCAATTCGAGCAAGAGCAGAGTGCCACGGCCGTAGCGGCGGAAGAAGTTCTTGCGTGCCAGGGGATGGCGGTCGGCCGCAGCCAGGGGCTCGGGCTGCTCGCCCAGCGTGGATACTCGCCAACTGCTGGGAGAATCCCAAACCACCAAGGGAACATCGAGAAAAGAAGTTACGGTTCTTATTCCTTCGATCCCGGACAGTTCGGCGCTCCAGCGCCTCAGTTTCGCTGCCAGACCGGCGGGAGCGGCGGAGCCTATGAAGTCGATGAGCATGACCACGCTGGCGGTCGAGCCGAACAAGTGTTCCTCGTGTTCGAGGGCCGTTACCGATGGATCGTTGGGGAGGAAACGATCGCGCAGTCCCTGAGCCCACTCGATGCGTCCGATGCCGGCGGCCGCGATCGCATGGAGCAGGAGCACGGCGAGCAATGGCGCTCTCAGCCCTCGAGGTTTCCTCATGTGCGCCATTGTGTTGGTCGTCGTGCCGAATGTCCAAAGAAGCAATGTGGCTCAGGATTTCCCGTTATGCTCAAATTTCGGGCGCCTCAGTTTCGGCCGCGCAGCCTCCTGGTCTTGGTTGGCGTGGCCTGTTTTCCGGCGGCCTATTGAACAACCCCTCCTTCTATGTTTGAACGGCACCCGGTTTACGGCGTCCACGGGTCTTGGCGATGAGCGGACTATGAGATCAGTGCTTGTCGATATAGATATAGTCATCGATATGGTTGTCGATATGAGCTTGCGATAGTATCGAGCACACAGCGGAGGATTATGATGAGGCAGTACCTGTTCCAGCGCGGTTTCGTGTTTATGACGATGTTTGTCGGCTGCTTCCTCACGGTCGCGGGTTGCAACGGCTGTTAGCCGGAAGCGTGGAGAAGTGAGGATGAAGCTGAGCAAGAGCACTGTCTCGGCGGCCGCATTGGCCGCCCTTTTTATGCTGTCGGGAACTGCGGAAATTCGTGCCGCCAACGGCGATTGTGCGGTCATAGTAACCGGAGGGATAAAACCGTTGGCCAGCGACTGCCTGGGCATATTGCAACATGCGGTATCCAAGACGCTTTGCGCGCCTCTCGACCCTTGTGTCTGTGACGCCGACGGCAGCGGTGCGATCCTGGCCAGCGACGCTTTGCTTTGCCTAAACGTCGCTGTGGGGAACCCGGCTTTTACGCTGGCTTGCGACTGCGGCGGGGTCACCACGACTTCCACTTCTTCGACCAGCGTATCGGTCTCGACGGTCAGCACCAACAGCACTAGCAGCACTACTTTGTTGCTCCAGCCCGCGCTTGTCGCCGGCGATTTTCCTGCTGTAAGTCCCTGTTTGGATCGTGACACTTTGCCTGAGGACGTCGGCTTTCTCGCCGTCATTGCGAATGCTGTAGAGGCGGACAACCTGGTCAACTTCAGCCAGTTCAATACCCAGGGTTTGCCGGAAATTTGCGGCCTAGCGTCGTCGGACAACGTGCTCGCGCCGGGAGACTTGGATTGGGATCCGTCGCGCGACAATGTGCTCACTGTCTGCAACGGTTTTGAGCCGAATGTGGCCGACTTCTTTACCAATGTTTCGCTGGGCCACGGGCCCGACCTGTGCCAGAGCGGCAACGACGGTTTTACACTGTCGATGCCGCGCGCCGGCACCTATCGTAGAGATGCCTGCATCGAGCACGGGGCTAACGCTTACGACGTCCGCACGCGCGTGACCGTGCAGGGCGCCTCGGCCGACCAGACCTTTTCTTCGCTCGGTATAGCCCGCGGAGATCTCAAGGCTTGCGATGGAACCACGGAACTGTTGACGCAGGCCGATGCGAAGACTTTCTTGGCAGCGAGCCCCCGGAATGTCAGTTTCTCGATACGGTCGGGGTCTTGCACGGGAGGAAGCAGCCATCTCGACGTTACGGCTGAAATCATCTGCGTGAAGAAACGCGCGACGCCTTGCCCGCCGCCGGATTTTCCCTGTTTCTAGGGGGCGTCGTCCACGCCGAGTTCCGCTGTGAGCTAAGCTGACAATTCAGCGGCAGATGAGGCTTCCGGCGGGTGAGATATCAGTAAGCCACGAGGCGTATCGCGGTTCTGTATAGACAAGCAGCAGATTTACCGTCATACTGCTGGTGATGTTTCGTCGCCAACTCGAGCTGCCGGACTCATCTTTCTTTCTGTTCGGTCCTCGTGGGACCGGCAAGACGACTTGGCTGCGTTCTGTACTGCCACCGGTTAAGGCCCGATGGTTCGACCTCGTCCTAGATTCCGAACTAGTTCGTCTGACGCGTGACCAAGAGGTGTTCACGCAAGAGGTCGAGGCGCTTACGGCCGGAAGCTGGATAGTGATCGACGAGGTTCAGAAACTGCCCTTGTTGTTGGACCGCGTCCAGGATCTCGTTGCGCGCCACGGGCCGAGCCGCTACCGCTTTGCGCTGACGGGATCTAGCGCACGTAAACTGCGGCGAGGAGATGCCAATCTGTTACCCGGGCGTGTGGTCAACCGCCTGTTTTTCCCGCTAACGTCGGCCGAACTCGGCGCTGGGTTTGCCCTCGATAGTGCGCTTCGATTCGGGACCTTGCCCTTTGTGTGTTCCGCACCGGCGCGTTCTCCGCTAAGGCTAGAGCTACTCGAGGCCTGGGTTCAAAACTATCTGACGCAGGAGATTCGTGCGGAAGCGCTGGTCAGAGATCTTGCACCGTTCGTGCGTTTTCTCGACGTAGCGGCGGTGGCCAACGGACAGGTAACCAACGTGTCGTCTCTCGCACGCGACGCGGGGGTCGCACGACCTACCGTACAGGGCTACTTCGAAGTCCTAACCGATACGCTCATCGGCATCCGGCTTCCTGCGTGGCGTCCGCGTGCGCGTGTCAAGGAGGTTGCACATCCGAAGTTTTACTTCTTCGACACCGGAGTCGTACGCGCGCTTACCGGAAGGCTTCATGACTCGCTCGCCGACGTCGAGCGTGGCGCGTTGCTCGAGACCTTCGTGCTTCACGAGCTACGTGCGGCGATCAGTATCTCGGGTTGCGGCGGTGCGCTTTCCTACTGGCGCACTCCGGCTGGCGCCGAAGTGGATTTCGTCTGGTCGCGCGGCAATCGTTCTGTCGGCATAGAGGTGAAGGCATCGCTTCGGTGGCGGCGCGAGGACGGTACGGCCCTGGCGGAGCTGGTGTCGGACGGAACGGTCGGGCGCGCATTTGGCGTATACCGTGGAACACGCGTGCTAAGGGACGGCAAGATCGACGTACTGCCCGTCGCACAGTTCCTCGATCGTCTGTGGGCCGGCAATGTTCTCGGCTGAGTGTGATCGTGGTAGGCTGGTCGACTTATAGATCGGAGAGCGTCGTCTTTACGTTACGGCTGAAATCATCCGCGTGAAGAAAGGTGCAACACCTTGCCGCCGCTTTTACTTCAGCTAATTCAGCCGCTTCTACTTCAGTTTGCGGGCGCGGATGCGAGCGGCGCGGCCGGTGAGTTCGCGCAAGTAGTAGAGCCGGCTCTGCCGGACGTGGCCCTGGCTCTTTACTTCGATCTTATCGAGTCTCGGCGAATGCAGCGGGAAGGTCCTTTCTACGCCAACACCGTAGGAAGTCTTGCGGACGGTGAAAGTCGCGCGGTTGCCGCCCTTGGTCTTGCGGATACACACGCCTTCGAAGACTTGGATCCTCTCCTTGTCTCCTTCCACGATTCTTACGTGAACGCGCAGAGTATCGCCGGGGCGGAACTCCGGGAGGTCGGAGCGGGTTTGTTGGGCTTCGAGGCGGTCGATAACGTTCACTGTGTAAGGCTCCCTTGGAAAGGTAACCCGGCTTTCTATCGTGTACCCATGAGGCGGTCAAGGATAATGGCTGCTGCAGCGCGAACCGACAGGTGATTATAGTCGCCGACGGCTTTCATGGGCTGTAGAGCTTCCAGAGTCTGGTAGGCTGACTCAAAGACCTCCTCGGTCAGCCCCCAGCCGGTGCCGAGCAGCAGCAGGCGCGGGGCACCGGGGCGCTGCAAGTCCTCGGCAACCAGGGAGAAAGGCACGGCACCGGCACGTTCCCGGGCGCTGCTGCAGATAATGGCGGGCATTGCGCCGCACTCCTGTTCAATGCTAATGCCCACGCCGTCGAGGCTGCGCTCCAGACGTACTAGGTCGAGGGCCTCGGTCCGGGTGGGGTTGTAATCCCTGCCGGCACCGTCTTGCCAGTGGCGCATGATGCGGCGGACCAGGGCGCGCAAGGCGTCTACCGGAGTTACTACGTAGAACGCACGCACTCCGTAAGTGCGGCAGCTCCGGGCGATGTCGTGGACGTCGATATTGGTAACGGAACTGGTCACGACATTGTGGTGTTTGTCGTAGACCGGATAATGCACCAGGGCGACGTAGAGGTCGGCCATTGTCACTTGCCCTCGCGTGGCGGGACCTTCCGCGTTTTCGCAGGCCCCGACTTCTCCGGGGCCGCTGTAGCAGCTTGGCCTTCCGGGTCGCGCGGGGCACGATCACGGGCGGCGAGGTCGGGGCGGCGCGCCGCGGTGCGCAGGCCTGCCTGCTCGCGCCGCCAGCGATCGATTTCGGCGTGATTGCCTGAGCTGAGCACCGGCGGAACCTGCATCCCGCGAAAATCGGCCGGCCGCGTGTATTGCGGGTACTCCAGCGAGTCCGAAGAAAATGATTCGCTCTTGCTCGACTCGTCACTGCCGAGCACGCCCGGCAATAATCGCGCTACGGCGTCGATGACTACCAGTGCAGCCAATTCTCCGCCGGTCAGCACGTAGTCGCCGATGGAGAGTTCTTCGTCGAACAGCGAGCGGGCGCGCTCGTCGATGCCCTCGTAACGTCCGCAAAAGATCAATATCGACTCTTCGCCGGACAGGCGTCGCGCATCGGCTTGCTCGAAGCGCTTCCCTTGCGGTGTCATCAACAGCCGGCGCGAGGGATCGTGGCGTGCCGAAAGATCCTCGACCGCGGCGAACACGGGTTCGGGGCGCATTACCATTCCAGGCCCCCCGCCGTAGGGAGCATCATCGATGGGATGGGGACTGCCTCCCGTGTAGTCACGAAGCTGATGGGCCTGCACATGGAGCAAAGCGCGCTCACGCCCGCGCCCCACCACGCCGATTCGGGTAGCGCTGTCGATCAGTTCGGGAAACAGGGTAATGATGTTGAAACGCATAAGGGTTGGGCTACTCGTCGCTGCTCGACCGGCGCCGATGCTCCTGAGCGCTACCGTCTTCGGCGGCAACTCTGGCTTCGGCGGCAACACGGGACTTTCGGGACTCTGTGTGCCCGGGTTCCGGATAGAGCAGGCCCGTGGGATCCACCACGATTCTTTTCTCTTCTACATTGAGTTCCAGCACTACCGTGGAAATCGCGGGGACCAGGATTTCCTGTCCTCGCGTGGCAGATGCGCCGCGGCTTGCCTCCTGGCCGGCGCTTACGGTTGTTGGGGGCGCTTCGACGACATAGACGTCATTGGCGCCAGTGGCCAGCACTTCCTTTACCTTACCGACCGGCGATCCGTCACCGGCCAGAACCTCGCAGCCGATGACGTCGCAGTCGAAGTATTCGCCTTCTTCAAGCTGCGGGGCTTCGCTGCGTGACATCGAGACGCGTGAGCCGACCAAGGCCTGCGCTTGTTCCCGGTTTTCGATGCCGTGAAAGGAAACGAGCAGTCCACTGCGGTGATTAGAGCAACTCCGCACAGTCAATGCCTTTTGCACGCCCTCACTGTCGAGTAGCAATGGCAGGCCCTCTCGCACTGCGTCGCGCATGCTCGCTTCGATGCGCAGGACCACGATTCCCCGGACTCCGTGAGTTCGGGAGATTTTGCCAAGGATAATATCTGCGGTGAAGTTAGCCTGCATTATTCAGTGTAGAACTCGGCTCCGAGCCGTAATCGCGCAGCAGAGAGGTCGGTGTTCGTTCTCCCGCTGCGTTGGCTCGCGGCCCACAACGCACTTTAACCATGAACAGACAATAATTCACGAGCAAAAACGCGTTCGAGCGCGTCAGCCGAGTGGGGCGGAGCGCTCGCCGAGCGGAGTGTACCCAAAGTACTTGATCATCGACGGGTGCGGGTATGACCGCCGATGCCTTGCTCCGGCACGAGCCGGAGCCGGTTTGCGCCGTGAGTTATGGTCTGATCAAGGTCTGTACGCTTACGGGTCCCGTCGCATCGCTTGGGCCTGCCCGGCAGACGCTTGCGACTCCCGCGACGAGCTTTCATGAATAATGCAGGTTGCGGGTTGCGGGAGGCTTCTTGCGCGTCAGTCTTCGACAATCTCGAGAGACGCTTTGGTCTTGGCGCGAGAAGCGGCGGCGCTGAGCAGGATGCGTAAAGATTTGGCGGTACGGCCCTGCTTGCCGATGACGCGGCCAAGGTCCTCCTTGTCCACTCGGAGTTCGAGTACGCAGCCTTCGCCGCCACTGCTTTCGGAAACCTGCACCGCTTCGGGTTTGGTGACCAGGTTCTTGGCGAGGAACTCGACGAGTTCCTTCAAAGAAGTCGTAGGCAAGTTTTCAGAAGCTAGCGGGCTACTCCCGCCTGTTTCATCAACTTCGCTACGGTCGGGGTTGGTTTGGCTCCCTTTTTCAACCATGCGCCAATCTTCTCCGCGTCCAGCTTGATTTCCGCCGGGTCGGTGAGCGGGTCATAGGTGCCGACTTGTTCGAGATTGCGTCCATCTCGCGCAGCTCGGACGTCTGCTACTACCACTCGGTAAAAAGGGTTCTTCTTGCTGCCATGTCTGGCGAGCCGGATCTTGACTGACATTTGATACTTTCCTCGATACGGCGTGTCGTTGGACTAGATGTCCCACTATTTCGCCGTTTTGTAAACAGTCACCGAGTCGCCCCGGAAAATCGACATAAAACGAACGCCCCCCGTCGTCAAAAGACGGCGGAGGGCGTAACGATTTCAGGCATTTCGTATTCGCGCCGGGCGCGACTTACATCATGCCGCCCATGCCTCCCATGCCACCCATTCCGGCAGCCGCAGCCGCAGCCGCGTCGGCGGCTCCGCCCTTTTCCTCGGGCTTGTCGGCCACGGTGGCTTCGGTGGTGAGCATCAAACCGGCCACCGACGAGGCATTTTGCAGCGCCGTACGAACCACCTTAGTGGGGTCGACGATGCCGGCCTTGAGCATGTCCTCGAAGGCTCCCGAAGCGGCGTTATAGCCGAAGCTGGCCTTGCCGTTGCGGATCCTGTCGATGATGATCGAAGGCTCGGCGCCGGCGTTCGAGGCGATCTTGCGGGCGGGCTCTTCGATGGCCCGGCGCAAAATCTTGATGCCTACGGCTTCTTCGTCGTTGACGTCGATCTTGTCGAGAGCGGACTCGCAGCGGATCAGAGCAACACCGCCGCCCGGTACGATGCCCTCTTCGACGGCTGCGCGCGTGGCGTGCAGGGCGTCTTCGACGCGGGCCTTCTTCTCTTTCATTTCCACCTCGGTGGCGGCACCGACTTTGATCACGGCTACGCCGCCGACCAGCTTGGCCAGACGCTCTTGCAGCTTCTCGCGGTCGTAGTCCGAAGTGGTGTCTTCGATCTGTGCCCGGATGGTGCCGATGCGTCCCTGTATGTCGGAGCGCTTGCCGGCGCCGTCGACGATGGTGGTGTTGTCCTTATCGATGACCACCCGCTTGGCGCTACCCAGGTCTCCCAAGCCGATGTTCTCGAGCTTGAGCCCCAACTCCTCGGCCACGACTTTGCCGCCGGTGAGGATCGAGATGTCCTTGAGCATTTCCTTGCGGCGGTCGCCGAAGCCGGGCGCCTTCACCGCCGCAACGTTGAGCGTGCCGCGGATCTTGTTTACCACCAAGGTGGCCAGCGCTTCGCCGTCAATGTCTTCGGCAATGATCAGCAAGGGCTTCCCTGCTTTGGCGACGGACTCGAGAATGGGAAGAAGGTCTTTCATGTTGGAGATCTTCTTCTCGTTGATAAGGATCAGGCATTCTTCCAACGTCGCCGTCATCCGCTCGGGATCGGTGACGAAGTAGGGCGAAAGGTAGCCGCGGTCGAACTGCATGCCTTCGACCACTTCGAGAGTGGTTTCCAGCGCTTTGTTCTCTTCCACGGTGATGACGCCTTCCTTGCCGACCTTGTCCATGGCCTCGGCGATGATCTCACCGATAGTGGCGTCGGAGTTGGCCGAAATTGCGCCCACCTGGGCGATCTCGTCGCGGGTTTTGGTCGCTTTCGACATCTTCTCGAGTTGCCCGACTACTGCTTCCACGCCCTTGTCGATGCCACGTTTGATCGACATCGGATCGTGTCCGGCTGCGACCATTCGCGCGCCTTCCGCGAATATTGCACGCGCGAGCACGGTGGCGGTAGTGGTGCCGTCACCGGCGACGTCGGAAGTCTTCGAGGCGACTTCCTTGACCATCTGCGCGCCCATGTTTTCGAACTTGTCTTCGAGTTCGATTTCCTTGGCCACCGAGACGCCGTCTTTGGTGACGTTGGGGGCGCCCCAGGACTTCTCGAGCACAACGTTGCGGCCGCGTGGGCCCAAGGTGACGGTAACGGCGTCCGCCAAGACGTTTACGCCCGCGAGAAGCTTGTCTCGGGCTTCCTGACTGAATTTGACGATCTTAGCCATTTGTTGAGGTTCTCCTGTGTTCTAGTTGGTGGGTCTGGTCGAGTTAGCCGAGCACGCCGAGGACGTCGTCCTCGCGCATGATCAGGTGCTCGATGCCGTCAAGGGTGATTTCGGTGCCGGAGTACTTACCGAATAAGATCCGGTCTCCCTTTTTCACGTCGAGTGCGCGGACTTCTCCGTCCTCGCCCACGCGACCCTTGCCAACTGCTACAACCTTGCCTTCTTGAGGCTTCTCTTTGGCGGTGTCGGGGATGATGATGCCGCCGGCGGTCTTTCCTTCCTCGTCCACCCGGCGGACGAGAATACGATCGTGTAAGGGACGAAATTTCATCTCTTGTGCGTGCCTCCTGAACTCGTGTCTGATTGCCGCTTAACGTGAATTACCCGGTCATTGAAACTCGCGGCCAAAGTTCCCGAACGCCTGACACAGTGGCCCGAGCCGTGCCGTGAAGCCCATGGACGCGACGGATGGCGCGTGGAGGACCTGACGGCGGGCGAAGGCCGGGATGGTAAGCGATCGAGGCTTGTAGCGTAAGTTTCATGAATAATGCGCGTTAACGGATTGCCTTGTATTTGTTAGAACCCGGCGAGCGCCACTATTGGCACGCCCGCCGCTGAGCTAAATCTTGATAACCTTAAGTATGGCCGGGTCGATGTCAAGGCGGCATTTGCCGAAAAAGTGGCCGCGGAGGCCTTTTGAGCCGGGAATGTAGCCTCTGGAACGTAGCTGCCTGGGCGCCGGACTGCCTGGGTAGCGGCGGCCCCCAGCGGTTGCGACGAGGTTAGCGCCTGCGTGACAATTCTTCGCGGTACTGCCGGTACAGCACTTCCCATTCACGGCTGCCTTCGACCACCGGGCGGCTGAGTGACGCGATCCTCGCTCGTACGCGGGCGTCGAGTTCATTGTCGGCGCCGAAGGAATCTCTGAGCGCCGCCGCCAGAGCCGATACCAGGGCCCCGCGGTTGCGGATCTCCACGCCCGCAGCCGCACCGAGCTGATCGGCGATGCGCAGGGAGAGGGCTTCAATTCTGCTTTCCCCAAGCCGCTTCATGTTGGCCGCTTCATGTTGTCGGCAGCTCCAGCCGCCGCCGAGCCGCCTGCGCTTGGCGGCTGAACCGGTAGCGCAAGGCTTTTGGATGCTTTGGGATTTTCATCGGAGCAGTCCACGCGTGGGACGCGGCGGTGGCAAAGAATGTAGGAATGGCCACTCGACCCGGACGTCCAACTCACGCTGCAGCCGTCTTCACTCCAGCAGTGGCAAAGAATGCAGGAACGGCCATTCGACCCGGACGAGTTCACGCCTGGGACACCGGTCCCCCAAAGGGGACGACGACGGCGCAAGGTTTTCATTTTCGGATAATTGCCCAGCGAGTTCACAGCACGAAACCACGTTGCTTGGCCAGACGTTCGCGTATGCCCTGCAGCAGTTTGCCGCGGTCCATACCCCGTGCGGCCGCGCCCATGCCGACCAGGGCCTGCTCGGCTTCTTGGTTTATCGCTCTTTCCTGCTCGAAATCCGCTTTGATGGCTGCGGCGATGATGGCGGCGACCTTGTTTTCGTCGCCCTGCAGCACGGGTTTGTCTCCGCGGCACAGGCTAGTAGCCATCCGCCTGCAGCTTTCTTCGATTTGATCGGTTAGCGACACTACTGGGACTGTTACGGCGTCGCCGTGGCAAAGCAAGTCCGGCTCCACGGCTGCTCGAAAGCTTGAAGCGTTGACAGTGGCTGACTGAAAAGCTAGAAAGGTTAAGTACTTAGCGATTCGGAACCGCCGTGAATCGCCGAACTCGGAGATCTTTTGCCGAACAAGCCAAGTCCTGTGAGAAGCGGAGATACGGTGGCCCTGGCCGCGCCGGCGGGCAGTTGCGACCCAGGCCGGCTCGCGCAGGGTACGGCCTTGCTGGAGTCGTGGGGCCTGCGTGTTCGTGGGCTTCCGGAGTTACGGGCCAAGCGTTATATGGCGGCCGACGATGCCGTCCGCGGCCGCAGCCTGCGCGAGTTGTTCGAAGATCCCGAAGTGCGTGCGGTATTGTGCGCGCGAGGCGGTTACGGTTGCGCGCGTCTCGACTCCTCTTTTCCCCTGGCTGCAGTTGCGGCCAATCCCAAAGTCCTGGTCGGTTTCAGCGACGTTTCGTTGTTGCTGACGCGGGTGCTGCAGGAGGCCGACCTGGTTTGTTACCACGGGCCGATGGCTGCCGCCGACCTCCCGCGTATCGGAGCGGAGGCGCAGGAACGCTTTCGCCGCTTTCTTTTTGCCGAGGAGGGCTGGTGGGACGGGTCTTTCAGCGAGTGTTGGCGCGAGGGCCGGGCTTCCGGAACGCTGGTGGGAGGTTGCCTGTCGGTGCTGGTGACGACTCTCGGTACCCCTTACGAACTGGACACCAGGGGCCGCGTCTTGTTTCTGGAAGACGTTGCCGAGAAACCCTACCGCATCGATCGAATGCTCACCCAACTCCGCCATGCCGGTAAGTTTGACGAGGTCGCCGCCGTGGTTTTCGGGCCAATGCTCGACTGTGACGACGGCGAGGGTACGGAAGTATTGCGCGAAGCGGCGCTGGAACTGATAAATGGCCGGGATTGTCCGGTGGTTTTCGGTCTCGATGCCGGGCACGGTTCCAGCAATGTAGTGTTGCCGCTGGGCTGCCGGGTTTCCATGGACTCCGCTTCCGGTTGCCTGGAACTGCTCGAGCCGGTCTTTGCGCTCGAGGATTGAGTGGGCGTGGCTGCGAGAGTTTCCTGGGTGCGTGTAGTCGAACTGCTCGCTGCCGCAGTCGAAGACAAAGTATTCCCGGGTGCCGCTTTGGCGGTGGCCCGCGGCCATGAACTTTTGCTGGAAACTGCTGCGGGTACACTGGGTTTGAACGGTATTGCCGGTTGGGACGCTGCTTCGGGCCGGCAGCAAGACCGGCAGGTGGACTCCGGCACCATCTACGATCTGGCCTCGCTCACCAAACCCCTGCTCACCACTGCGTGCATGATCCTACTGGCGGCACGGGGGCGGCTTTCGCTGGAGGACAAACTCGTGGATTGGCTGCCCGAGTTCGCGGGCCCGGACCATCGCAGCCGCGGCGCAAGAAGTCGCGTGCGCCTGTGCGATCTGCTCGGCCATAGCTCCGGGCTACCGGCCTACCGTCGTTATTTTTTGAAAATGGACCCGGAGCTTGCCGATGCGGATGCGGTAATTGCTGCTGCTGCTGCCGAAGCGCTGGAAGCTGAGCCCGGTCACAGGGCGCTCTACAGTGATCTAGGTTTCATCTTGCTGGGCCGTGTCGTCGAGTTGGCCGCCGGTACCGGCCTTGCGGACTTTGCTACGAATGAACTCTTGCAACCGTTGGGCTCGAACGCAGGCTTTCGTCCGCTCGTTTTGTCGCCGTCCGGTGTTGCCGGCGATATAGAGCGGGTGGCTCCCTGCGGATACTGTGGCTGGCGCGGCCGCACAGTGCACGGGTCGGTTCAGGACGAGAATTGCCATGCGATGGGGGGAGTGGCCGGGCACGCGGGTTTGTTCGGTGATTTGACGGCCGTGCATGCATTGGTTTCGGAGCATGTGGCGGCGGCCGGCGGCCATGGGCGGCTTCTCGACGGCGGCTTGCTGCGGCGCTGCTGGCGCGAGTCGGCAGCAGCGCAAGCTACTACTTGGCGCCTAGGTTGGGACAGCCCGACTGCCGGAACGTCGTCAGCCGGACGCAAGGTCTCAGCGGATGCTGTCGGCCATCTCGGATTTACCGGATGTTCGGTGTGGATAGACCGGAGCCGCGGGGTGCAGGTCGTGTTGCTATCCAATCGTGTGCATCCCGGTCCGTCCAATGACGCCATACGGTCGTTTCGACCGCGCCTTCATGATGCTGTGTTCAGTGTTGTCGATGAATCCGGTTGACGCCGGATTTTAGTGAAAGCCGGGCGTGAGCGTTTCATGAATCATTCGCGTCGAGGGAGTTAGCGGCGGTGAAGACGGAGCGAAAATTTCGCCACATACACATGCTGGGTATCTGCGGGGTCGGTATGGCGCCGCTGGCGGTCATGCTGAAGGACGCTGGTTACACTGTGACCGGTGCCGACCAAGCGGCGTTTCCCCCGATGAGCGAAGTGCTGGCCGAAGCCGGCATCGAGATCCTCGATGGCTTCGATCCCGCCCATCTCGAGCCGCGTCCGGATTTAGTGGTAGTCGGCAATGCACTGACCCGCAACAATCCCGAGGCCGTTGAAGTCGAGCGTCTCGGTCTGGAACGGGTCTCCTTTCCCGAGGCGGTATCGCAGTTCTTCCTCGCGGATCGCAAATCGCTGGTAGTTTCCGGCACTCACGGCAAGACCACCACTACCGGGATGCTGGCGCGCTGCCTGCAGAGCTCGGGCCTCGATCCCGGCTACCTAGTGGGTGGCCGCGTTCGCGATCTCGGGCGTCTGGCCTATGCGGGCAGCGGGGAGTTCTTTGCTGTGGAGGGTGACGAGTACGACAGCGCTTACTTCGACAAGGGGCCGAAGTTTCTCCATTACCGCCCTTCGGCCGTGATCATGACCAGTGTCGAATTCGACCACGCCGACATCTACCGGGACATCGAGCATGTGAAATCCTCTTTTCGTAAACTCGCCGAACTGTTGCCGGCGGGAGCCCCGCTGGTCGGTTGTATCGACTACCCTCATCTGACCTCGGCAATCGCGGGAGCCGGGAGCGCCAAACTGGTGTCGTATTCGCTGGCGGGGGAGGCCGACTGGGTTCCCCGTAGGATTGAGTCCACTTTCGTCGAAACCGGGTTCACTGCCGTATACAAAGGGCGCGAAGAGGCGGTGTTGAGGCTCAAGATCCCGGGCGCCATGAACGTGATGAATGCCTTGGCGACTTATGCATTGTGCCGTGAACTGGCGGTGGACGAGCAGGGTGTAATCGAGGGTTTGGCTTCTTACCAAGGGGCAGCCCGCCGCCAAGAAGTAGTGGCCGAGGTTTCTTCGGTGACCGTAATCGACGACTTTGCCCACCATCCCACGGCCGTGGCGGCCACCCTGGCGGCTATGCGCGAGCGTTATCAGGGGCGCCGTTTGCGAGCAGTGTTCGAACCGCGATCCAATACCAGTCGGCGCGCGGTGTTCCAGCAGCGTTACGCTGAAGCCTTGTCCGCTGCCGACAGCGTTGCCCTCAGCGAGGTGTTCTCCAAGGAGAACGATCCGCTGAAGAAAACCGAAATGCTCTCGACAACGGATCTCGTGGCCGAACTTACGAAGCAAGGGGTGGAGGCCTGGAGCGCGGCCGGACCCGAGCGGATACTCGAGCGCTTGATACCCGAGATCGAAGCCGGGGACGTGGTCGTGTGCATGTCCAACGGCGCTTTCGGAGGGTTGCCCCGGCGGATTGCCGAGGCTTTGTCTTGTGAGTCTCCGCTGCCGTAGAGGCTCTTGTAGATAGCCAGATTGCGGCTTACCTTTTTCACGTAGTCACGGGTCTCACGGTAGCTGATCTGTTCGACTAGCTCTTCGTCATCGAGCCCCCGGGCGAAATCCCGCCAGCGGGCCGCTGCCTTCTCTCCCGCATTATAGGCGGCGAGCATCAGCACCCGCTTTCCCTCGAACAGCTTGGACAGTAAGCCGAGGTACGCGGCCCCCAGCTTGATATTGGTCTCAGGGTCGAACAACAGCTTCCGCTCCACGTGCTCGAGTCCGGCTAGCGGGCCGATGCGGCGGGCAGTGGCTTCCATCAACTGCATCAGTCCGGTGGCGCCGGCCGGGGACACCGCAGCCGGATCGAAGGCAGACTCCTGGCGCATCAGCGCTTGTAGCAGCAGCGGGTCGAGACCGTGTTTGTGCGCTTCCTGCTCAACGGTGGTTTTGTAGGCCGGTGGATAGAGGTGGTGGTTGAGCTGTTCGCGCGATATCAAGCCGCGCTTGTACAAGGCGGCGGCGGTTCTCAGGGCGTCGTCGAAAGCGCCCAGTTCGGCTAACAAGGGCAGCATGTCGCGGCGCGTGCTGTCGCCTAGTCTCGCTAGCGCAAGCCTAAGATCGGCGGCGGCCAATTCGTCAAGCCCAGCCTCGGCGAGTATGCGAGCGCGTTTCCACAGCGGCCCCGGCTGCTGCGCCGATGTCAGAGCCCGCTGTCCGGGGCCGGCCGCTTGGGCCGCTTCGATGACAGTGCCGAGACGCTTACCGGCCAGCCATCCATAGTAGCCGCGCGGGTAATGTTCGACGACCTTGCGATACAAGGCCAGGCTGTCTTCGCGCTTGCCCAGGGCCTCGAGCGCTCGTGCCCGCCAGTACCAGGGCGCTCCGTCGGCGGTACTCGGGGAACTCGATCGTGCGGCGGCTGCGAAAGCCTCTGCGGCGCCCAGCTTGTCTCCATCCAGATAGGCCGCCCAGGCCATGCGCCAGCGGCTCTCGCCGGCCCAAGAACGGCTGACTCCCTTCGCTGCACGCTGGTATGCTCGGCCGGCCTCTTTGAAGCGCCGCGCACTCTCGTGAATACGTCCTATCGCATAGAGGGCCTTTTGCTCCTCGACGATACCGCTGCCGGTGGCCAGCATGCGCTCGAGCATGTCGAGCGCCTCAGCGTCGCGATTGCCGTTCCACAACAAATAGCCGCCCTCGTATAGATAGCGGGCGCGTAGTTGCGGTGAAGACGCCTTGCGCGCCTCGCCTTGTAAGAAACTCGCGGCTGCTTTCGCATCCTCCAGCGAAGCGATGACGCGCGCCAGAGCGACCGTGGCGGCAATCATGCGCGGGTCGCTACGGAACTCTTTGATGAAGAGTTCGAGAATCTTCTTTCGCTCTTGCAGGCGGCCCTCTTCGCCGAGCAGGGCTGCTTCGGCGTAAAGGGCGTCGGCGCCATGCAGCGAAAGCTGAGGATGCTTGCGGCGCAGTTGCGACAATTTGGAAGCTGCTTCCCGCGCCGTATTGGAGCGTGGGGCGTGTTTCCGTGCTCTTAGAAAGTAGGTGGCTGCGGCGGCCGCGGAATCCGAGGCCAGTCCGGCAGCCAGGCACAAACGGGCCTTGGCTGCGGCCGTCGAGCCTTTGGCACTTTGATCGCGCGCGGGAGCGTAGCGCTCGGCCAGGGCGATGACCTCGGAGTTCTTGCCGCGCTCGAGCAGCAACTCGGCGAGTTCCGCGGCCGCATCAAGGCGGTAGGCTTGGGATCGTTCGTCGCTGAGCAGCCCACGATATAGCGCTACCGCCTGCTCTGCGTCATTTCGGTCCTTTCGCGCAAGTATGCGCGCTAGGTACAACGTGGCAACGTCGCCGACCGCCGCGGATGGGCGGAGTGTTTCCAACAGCGCGGAGGCACGCGCCGGGTCCTTGCTCGCCAAGGAGATCGCGAGCCGCAGTTGCTGTGCGGTGGAGTCGAATGTCTGTCGAGTCGCTGTGGCATCGGGGGCGCCTAGGGCATCAGGCTCATCGGGGCTTCGCTGGACTCGCTCGTCACTTGCCCCTGCACCGGATCGCGTAGGAGAGGCGGCGGCCGTAACCCCTCGTCTGTATTCGGTCTCTTGCCCGCTGTTTCTCGCCTTCGAGTTCGCCGCGTGGGCATAAACGCCGGAGTCCCCAACTTGCGCATAGGCGGTCGCGTGCAGACCTAGCGGGCCGGCCGTAAGCAGATAGATAAGAGCCAGCAGAAGCGTGCGTACGATCATCGGGAGCATTGACTTTACCTCAGCGCGCTCGACAATGCAGCGCCATGTCGCAAACCGAACTTGTGTTGGCTTCGGCGTCTCCGCGCAGGAGCATGCTTCTCGAGCGTGCGGGCTTCGAGTTTAGGGTCAGCGTTTCGGCCCTGAAGGAAGACTGGCACGAAGATGAATCACCGGTTGTGGCGGCCTCGCGCTTGGCTACTGAGAAGGCGCTGGAGGTATTGGGGCGGCTCGATGGAGCCAGGGTGGTTCTCGGCGCCGATACGGTGGTGGTGCTCGAAGACAAGGTGCTGGGCAAGCCGTGTTGCGAGAAACACGCTTGTGAGATGCTGATGGCACTGTCTGGGCGCAGCCATAGCGTGGTTACTGCGTGGACCCTGTTGGCGACGGCCTTGGCGGGAGGCCGCGCAGTCGCCGGTTTTTGCAGGTCCGTGGTCAGGATGCGCGACATTGCTTGGGACGAGGCACAGGCTTATGCCAACGGCGGGGAGCCGATGGACAAGGCGGGAGCTTATGCAGTGCAGGGCGAGGGATGCCGCTTAGTCGCTGCGGTCTTGGGTCCGGTCGACAATGTGATCGGGTTGCCGGTGGCGCAGGTGGATCGGGCGCTGGCCGGTTTTGGGATCTTCCCGTCGCCGCACCGTTGCGCCTGAGCGGCCGGGTTAAATTATTATTGTGCGAGGATGAAGGATTGGAGACTTCGGGGCTAGCGCCGATACAGGGGAAAAGCATTGCTGAGCGCCTAGCGCAACTGCGCGCGCAGCTCGCCGGCGCCGCCCGGGCTGCCGGCCGTGAAGCCGGTAGTGTCAGACTTCTCGCGGTATCAAAGAAGGTGGACGTTGCTGCGGTAGTCGAAGCGGCTGCCGCCGGGCAAGCCGAGTTTGCGGAGAACTACGTTCAAGATGGGCTTGCCAAGATTTGTGCGATCGAAGACGGTGGTCTGATAGCGCCGCAACTGAGGCCGCGCTGGCATATGATTGGTAAGCTACAGTCGAACAAAGCCGCGAAGGCGGCTCGGATTTTCGACGTGTTGCACGGACTCGATTCGATGTCGGCCGCGCGCGCCATCTCCAGAGCGATGGAAGCCGCCGGGCGCCGTGCCGAGCTGATGTTGCAAATAAAGCTCGGAGGCGGGGAGCAGCGGGCCGGGGTGCCGCCGGCTGAGGCCGCACCTTTTTTAGAAGCCGCTTGCCGCTTGCCTGGGCTATCGTTTATCGGAGTGATGGGCGTTGCTCCGCAGCAAGGGGATCCACGGCCGCATTTCGCGCGCTTGCGCGAGTTGTCGGAGAAGCTGAGGGTCATGGATCTTCCCAACGCTCCGTTGCAAGAGATATCGGCGGGGATGTCGGGCGACTTCGTCGAAGCGGTGGCTGAAGGGGCAACCATGGTCAGGATCGGCAGTGCGATATTCGGGCCGCGGCAACGCGACGGTGTTTAGCAGAGGCTAGCAGAGCTTTCATGAATCTTGCAGCGTGAATCTTGCTAGTTGGCAAGTTGGCTAGTTGGGAACTTGGGAACTTGCCGGACCGTGGCTGCAAGCTCCTGTTTGTCTCGAGAACGGGATTCTCGATCCCCAAGTGTTAGCGCACTGATTCTAGGAGGCCACTGTGCTCGAAGCCGCCTAGTCGGGCAGGTGCCCGGTCCGGCAGGCGCTTGGCCTGTTGGTGTTATTGTCCACGGGACGTCCGCGGCCGGTTTTCGCCGGCGGTCCGCTTTCGGGACATGAAGGAGAAGCGATGATGGCACGCAGAAAAAACATGGATATTGGTTTTGTCGGCGGTGGCAATATGGCCGAAGCACTGATTCGCGGCCTGGTCTCGGCGGGCTGGGAAGCCTCGCGCATAGCAGTTTCCGAACCGCTGGTTGCTCGCCGCCGCCTGCTCACGCGCCGTTACGGCATCCAGGCCACCGCCGATACCGCCGACCTTAGCGCCGGCTGCCCGATGCTGTTGTTGGCGGTAAAACCGCAAATAATGGGCGAGGTCCTGGCCGCCTTGGCGGGCCTGCTTTCGCCTTCGCAACTCGTTATCTCGATTGCTGCGGGGGTCAGGATCAAGCGTATCGAAGCTGCGCTGGGGAAAGGCAGCCGGGTAGTGCGGGTAATGCCGAACACTCCGTGTCTGGTCGGGCGTGGCGCTTCAGTCCTTTGCGCGGGCAATGCCGCCACCGCCGCCGATTTGAAGAAAGCGAAGGCGATGTTCACGACGGTTGGAAAGGCCTGGATTTGCGAGCAGGAGCGGCAACTCGATGCTGTTACCGGACTCAGTGGTAGTGGCCCAGCCTACGTGTACCTGTTTGCCGAGGCGCTGATCCGTGGTGGCAAGGCTGCGGGGTTGAGTAGCGAGCTGGCGAGTGAGCTTGCGTTTCAGACCATCGCCGGTGCTGCCGAGATGATGGCCGCTAGTGGGCAGGCGCCGGCCGAATTACGCAAGGCGGTGTCTTCGCCGGGAGGAACTACCGTGGCAGGTCTCGCTCGTCTCGAGCAGGGCGATTTCAGCCGTACCGTGGCCGCGGCCGTCAAGACCGCGACCAAGCGATCGCGAGAACTCGGACGCAAGTAAGGGCCCGCCTAGCCGGGGTAGCTGATGGTCGAATGGATGAGACAGAGAGAAGGCGGCATCGAGTTGCGCCTGCGCTTGGCACCGCGGGCTTCGCGCAACCGGGTGGCCGGCCTTTATGGCGACCGCTTGAAGATTCAGCTCACCGCGCCTCCGGTAGGCGGCGCCGCGAACTCTGCGTTGATAGCGTTCCTGTCGCAGGCTCTGCGGGTGCCGCGCCGTGATATAGCCATCGTTGCGGGAGTCAAGGACCGATCGAAGATCGTGCTCTTGTCTTGCTCCGATCCGGCCGCGAAAGCGGCGGAAATCGAGAGGGTCTTGGCGCCGTAGCGCTGGGCACAGGCGCAACCGGCCACCGGTCCGGCCCCGGGTGGGCACGCCAGGGCCCGCCGTAGTATCGAGCACAGACGGGAGTCGCGGCAAGCGGGGCTTGTATCGGTACCGTTTCGGGCGCGGCTTGCATCTGCGTGGGCATCGGCATTGGTCTCAGCACCGTGGCCGCTCCAGCTCGAGCCGGGGTGTTTGGGGATTTATCGGGTCCTTTATCGGGCCCGACATTGACAAATAGGGGGAGCAGCCCTAACTTCCTCGCATTCAAGAGGAAAACTCGCCATCATGCCCATATACGAGTACGAGTGCCCCAAGTGCGGTTCCTTCGAGTACGAGCAATCGATCAAGGACGACCCCCTGAAACGTTGCCCCGACTGCCGCCGTAAGGTTACCAAGCAGATCTCGCGCAGTAGTTTTCAACTCAAGGGAGGAGGCTGGTACGCCGATTCCTACGGTGCCGGCAAGTCTTCTAACGATTCCGGCAAGAAGCCTGCACCTGCCTCGGAAGCGGCTTCTCCTTGCGATTCCTGCCCTGCGAAGACGGGCGACAGCCAGGCTACCACGGCCGCTCCCGCGACCGGCTAGAAAACCGCGCCCGGGTATCTGCAGCGAGTCTGCTGTTTTCCGGCCCGTACACGCGCGGTTGCCGAGAAAGAGCTGAGGATGCTCTGCTCACAGTTCTCCTCGTACGCTTTGGTTCTGCCCCGCGCTTACCGGGATATCTTTGCCGTCCCACTTCTTCTGATTTACGCGCTTTCTCCGGGTTATCGAGCTTCTCCCGGGCCGTAGGGACTCCCGGTGTCCGGGGCCTTGGAGCTTGATGGCTTTTCCAGCCGTTTAACACGCCGCTCATAAAAAATGACGCGGCGCGCTTGACAGCCGTGACGCAGTGAGTTAAACCCCATCTTAGGACGACGCGCCAGAGATATTCACGGGGCGAGGCAAGTCGGCCACAAGCAAGTCGAAGGGAGAAAAGGTAAGATGGCAAAGCAGAACAAGAGCAACGTACTAAGCATCCCGGGTCTCGAGGATTTGGGAAAAAGCGTCGAGAAACTGCGCAAGGATGCGGAGTCCACTGTACAGAAAGCCGGCGAGCGGGCCGTAGAGCTGCTTCCGGAAGCGGGCCGTAAGCAAGTAGACGAGATTCTCGACCGCATTTCCGAGCTCGGCAGTGGCATCAACGAGAGTGTCGATTCTTTGCGCGAGGATCTCGAGAACCGTGTCAACGAGCTTCGTGAACTGATTGACGACAAGGTGGCGGCGGTTCGCAAGGACGTCGAGACACGGCGCAAACAAGCCGTAAGCACGGTTGAAAAGGAAGCTCGCAAGCAGGCTACGGCGCTGTTCAAACGTCTGAGTTTGCCGGTTCGCGGTGATATCGACGGCATCAAGCGCCGGCTGACCATGTTGGAGCGAAAGCTCGACCAGTTGGCTAAGGAACGGCCGGCTGAAGCCGCGGCCTAAAAGGCTGCCCAAGCCTGACCCTTCAAGTCTCCTCCCGGGTTGGGGGTGTCGGATCCGACGGGTCCGCCCCCCTTCCCACTGAGCCTCTCTGCTAATTACAGCTTACTCATCTTTCGTTCCCCATCCTCCGCCTCCAGGACTAAGTATGGTTACCGAGTCGCCGGGGTGCAGATTCATCGCCAGCTTGGAAGGCAAGCGGCGCTTGCGCCCGTTACGCTCTAGTATCGCGCGTCCGGGTTTGCCGCAGGCTCCACCTGCCAACCCGTAAGGTCCGCGTTCGTGTCTTTCCGCCAGTAGCGTGAGGCGGGCTGGCGCGGTGGCCTCGATACAGCGTTCGATACCGTCGCCTCCCCTGTGCAACCCTTTTCCGCCCGATCCACGGCGGACGCGATAGCGCCGCACCTTCAGCGGGTAGTAAGACTCCAGCGTTTCGATTGGAGTGTTGAGGGTGTTGGTCATGTGGGTCTGAACGGCATCGGCACCGCGCTTGCGGGGGCCGGCGCCGGCCCCGCCGCCGACGGTTTCGTAGTAAGAGTAGAATCGTTTGCGCTGCGGGTCATAGCCGCCGAGCGCCATGTTACTCATGGTGCCGCAACTGGCCGCCGGGATCAGGCCGGGGAGTGCGCTTGCGAGTGCCCGCAACAATACATCGACAATACGTTGAGACGTTTCGACATTGCCGCCGGCTACGGCGGCGGGGAAACGGCAATTGACGATGCTGCCTTCTGGCGCGCGGATCTCGACAGCTTTCATCATGCCGGCGTTGGCGGGAATATCGCGGCCCGCGAGGCAGGCAACCACATAGAAGACCGCGGAGGTCGTGACCGCGAGGTTGGCGTTGAGCGGCCCTTTTCCTTGGGTGTCGCTGCCCGCGAAGTCCACCACCAAGCGGCCTTTCCTTCGCGTCACGCACACGCGGATCGCTATGGGCCCACGGCCGCTCCCGTCATCGTCAAGGGAGTCTTGGGCGCAGTAGCGGCCTTCGGGAATGCGTTTCAGCATGGCGGTCAGTAAGCGTTGCGAATAAGACTGCAGTTCGGACATGGCTAGCGAGAGTTTAGCGGGGCCGAAACGGTTGGCGAGTTCCAGTACCCGGGCTTCGCCGGCGCGCAAAGCCGCCACTTGCGCATCGAGGTCACCGCGCCTTTCTTCGCTCACTCTGGTGTTGGCAAGAAACAGCGAGAGCGTATCCTTTACATAGTTGCGGTTGCGGCACAGATGGACGGGTGGAATCCGCAGCCCTTCTTCGAATATCTCGGAGGCCAGTGCCATCGATCCGGGGCTGCTGCCGCCGACGTCGGCGTGGTGGGCGCGGTCGGCTAAGTAGGCGTAGGGGCGCGTAGCCCCTGGCCTGAACACCGGGCACAACAGGGTAATGTCGGGCAGGTGGGTTCCTCCGGCATAAGGATCGTTGAGCATGATCACGTCGCCGGGCTTCATCTCGCAGCTCTGTAGCGCCGCGTGCAGCGAGAGCGGGGTGGACCCTAGATGCACGGGAATATGGGCCGCATGGGCGGTCAAATTGCCGCCGGCGTCGAAAAGTGCGCAGGAAAAATCGCGGCGGTCTTTGATGTTCGGAGAAAAGGCCGCTCGTTGCAGCACTACACCCATTTCTTCAGCCACTGCCGATAAGCGGTTGTTGAACAGCTCGAGATCCACCGGGTCGAGCTTGCGTGGACTATTCATCGCGTTCAGCTCCTCGCTGGGCTTCTCGGTTTGCTCCCGCTGTCACAACGAAACCTATGACACTCATCGCTTACCCGCTGATCCCAGGCTGAGACCTGAGGTTGAGAACTCCGCTGTCACAAGCGAACCTATGGCACTCATCGCTTACCCGTCCCCACTTCGCCGGGC
The DNA here is from genome assembly GCA_024276575.1 of Candidatus Binatota bacterium. Taxonomy (GTDB): domain Bacteria; phylum Desulfobacterota; class Binatia; order UBA1149; family CAITLU01; genus JAJRWY01. The sequence continues at coordinate 8,575 of JAJRWY010000113.1, read as the reverse complement.
TTTCTTGTTTGCTCCCGCTGTTTTCCCGGCGGTCTTGCGTTCAGCCACTAGGTTATTGCCCGCGTCTACCATCAGTGTCCACGAGTTTCGCAGCAGTAGCGTCGAGCTGTATTCGACGACAATAGCCGGGCCGTGCAGCGTTTGTCCCGGTTTCAGCGAATCGCGTTCGTAAAGCGGCAGTTTCTGCCTTCGTCCTTGCAAAAATACCGAAACACTTCCGGCCGTTCTTGCCGCTGGAAGACTTTGGTCCACTGCTCTTTTCGAGGCTCGCCGGCGCGATACCGGCGCTGCGGCGGCAGCGGTGGAGCTAACGCGCAGGGAGCTTACTTCCACCGGCCTTTGCGGCGATGAGTAGTGGTACAAGCGCGAATGCTCGGCTTCGAAGCTGCGCCGGAAGCCGCGATTGAGGGGAACTTCAAGCTCGATGGATTGGCCGAGGTAACGCATTCGTACGAAAGAAGTGGTCTTTATCTTCGTGCGGCTTACACCAGCGTCTTCCAAACTGCGTTCGGTTGCTGTTGCGGCCTCGCGCGCCAGCGTTCGTAGCTGTTCGTAGGACGGATCGATCAGTCTTACGGCCAGGGTTTGGTCGCGCAGCAGCGAACCATCGGCCACCCCCAATGCGGAAAACAGGCCCGGGTCCGGAGGGAGCAGCACGCGCTCTACTCCGAGTTGTTCGGCTAGTCCGCAAGTGTGCAAGCCGGCGGCGCCGCCAAAGGCCAAGATCGTCGCACTACGCGGATCTTTGCCTCTTTCAACCGTGATCAAGCGTACCGCTCTCTCCATGTTTCCCTCCACCACGCGCACGATTCCTTCCGCAGCTTGCTCGGCGTCTTTAGATCCCATACGCCGGGCCAAAGCCGACAGTACTTGGCGGGCGCGGGCAGTGTCGACACGCATATGGCCGCCGAGAAAATTGGATTCTATGATGCGTCCCAGCACTAAATTGGCGTCGGTGACGGTGGCCTCGGTGCCTCTGCCGTAACAAGCAGGCCCCGGATCGGCCCCGGCGCTTTGCGGTCCGACCTTCAGAGACCCGCCCTCATCCACGAACGCGATCGAACCACCGCCTGCCCCCACCGTGTGTATGTCGATACAGGGGACTCGTAACACTAGCCTGGCGACTTCGCTGCATTCGCGGCGGGGTATGGACGTGTCGATCAGTGCCACGTCGGTAGAGGTTCCGCCCATGTCGACAGTGATTACACGGTGGTAGCCCGCCGCCTGCGCACAACGAAAAGCTGCTGCGACCCCGCCGGCCGGCCCCGACAGCATGGTCCGTACCGGTTCCTTCGCGGCTAGTTCGGCGGAGATGATGCCACCGTTGGACTGCATGACACGGAACTCGTGTGCTTTGCTCTCAGTGCCCAGCGTGTCGATATGGGTGGCGAGCTTGGGTCGCACGTAGGCGTTGGCTACGGTGGTAGCGCAGCGCTCGTATTCTCCGCTTTGCGGCGACAGTTGGTGCGATAGCGTGAACGGGATGCCTAGCCCGGCTAGTGCAGCGCCGAGAAGTTTTTCGTGGGTGGGGTTGGCGCTGCAGTGCAGTAGGCAGACTGCTACGGATTGCGCCCCCGTCTGCTTTACGCGTGTGGTCAGACGCTTGACGTCCTGCCGGCCGAGAGCAAGCTCGACGCTGCCATCATGAAGGATTCTTTCTCTTGCACCCAGGCGGTGCCGTTTCGCAACCAACGGTTCGGTTTTACACGGCTCTAGCTCGTAGAGTCCGGTGCGCGCCTGCCGGCCGATCTCGATGAGATCTTCGAATCCGGCGGTGGCGATCAAAACCGTACGTGCACCGCGCCGTTCGATCATGGCGTTGGTGGCCACGGTGGTCCCGTAACTGAGATGCGAGGGCGCTCTCGATCCAAACAGATCACGCAGTGCTGCAATAACGGCACGCGCCGGATCGTCGGGAGTGGACAGTACTTTGTAACGTCCGCGCCGGCGGCCGTCGCGATAGACCACGTCGGTGAAGGTACCGCCCGTATCGACCCCGACGATGAGAATTGTGGTGGCGTCAGTCTTCATGCTTCGCGCAGGCTTACGGCAATCTTGCAGGGCCACCGGCGGCAGGCAAGCCCGGGGCTACGGCCGCCGCCGTTGTTGTTGTTCTGCTGTTCTTTTTCACCGGAGACTCCGGCTTGAATTGATCGCGCGGAATCGTCACGCTGCTGCGCGTGGCAACTTCTCGCCATGAGCATGTCAAAGGCCGTTTCCGTCCCTGCGGTGTAGCTGCTGTCGTTGTTACGGCGGCTGTCCTGTTGCACCTCGTTTCCATCCGGGTTGCTGTGGCTGCGAGCAATTACAGCTTTGACACCCAAACTCCGGTGAAGGCGGAGGATGCCGCCACCGGACTGTTGCGCCCCTATTTGCGTGCACGCGTAGGCGGCGCTTGGCGCGACGTAATCGGGAGCACCGGACGTACCCCGATCGCCCGGCGGCCGGTTTACGTGGGCCGGGGCGGGCGGATTTTCGTCGTTGCCAAAGTGCCGGCCCGTCTGGCCGGGTCCGACCAAGACTTGGAAGTATACTTGCGGGAGAACGGCTCCTGGAGGCAGCGCGGGGTCTTGCATTACAAGAGCGGGGGCAGCCGGACGGTGTCGGCTACCCTGGTGGTTCCCGAGTTGCCGCCGGGGCCGGTGTTTGCCGAAGTTCACGCACGCGGCATGCGCGACAGCAGTTGGCAGGCCATTAGCTCGGCTCCTGTTCACGTCCCGCCACGGGCGTGGTTGGATTTTTCCTTTGCTCTCGACGGTGTAGATCCTGACGCACCGGTACCGGTAGATATAGTAGTTGAAGCGGTGCCGCTCGATGCCTCCGGGGCCGAAGTCGGTGGCCGTACTCGCGAACTGCTGAGCCGTCGAATTGCTCCCTCGGGGGCTTCCCCGTTGTGGCGCGCCGAGCATGTCGACTTGCGCAAGATCGGTGGATCACGGGTTCGCTTTCGTTTTCGTAGCCGTGCGGCCGCAGGACATGCGGGTTTCGCGCCGGGTGTGGTGTGGGGAGCGCCAACTCTACGTTTCGAAAGAGAAAGGGCGACGTTCCCGGCGGTGGTGCTGCTTTCTCTCGATTCGTTGAGAGCCCGCGATATGGGACTGTACGGAGCGGAGCCTTCCCCCACCCCGTTTATCGACAAGTTCTTTGGCGGGGGCGGAGCCGTCTTCGAGCACGCGATCACGCAGGCCACCGGCACCTTGCCCTCGCATATGACGATGTTCACCTCGCTCAATCCCTGCATTCACGGAGTGCTAAGCGCTTCCGACGGCCTTGACCCTACCCTTCCCACCCTGGCCACTGTGTTCAAGGCGGCCGGTTATACTACTGCGGCCTTCACCGACGGTGGTTTTTTGGATCCGGCTTTCGGTTTTGGGCGCGGTTTTGACAGCTTCGACACCGGTGAGGCCTGGACGCAGCTCGGTGGGGACCACGGCGCGCCGGCTTTGCAACGAGCGCAAACATGGATGAGCAAGCACGGTGCGGCCCCAGCCTTCATTTTCGTTCACAGCTATGCGTTGCGGTCGCCGCCGGCGCTGAGTTCGCCGAGCGCTTACAAGAACGGCTTGCGACGCTTCGACGCCGAGTTTCGAAGGTTTGTCGATCTGTTCGACAAGGTAACGCAAAAGGAGCGATCTCTTCTGCTGCTCACCTCGGGGCACGGCACCGAGTTTTTCGAGCATGGAGGTGGTGGGCAGGGCAGCCGGCTCTACGAGGAGTCTTTGGCGGTGCCGTTGCTGTTGAGAGGCCGCAAGGTGCGTTCGAGGCGGCGCATCGATGCGACCGTGGGCTTGCTGGACCTTGCGCCGACCCTGATGGAGTTGGCGGGGCTGACGGTGCCGCGCGGGATGCAAGGGCGCTCCTTGGCTTCGATGCTGTCGGGGCGCGGTGCTTCGAGAATGCCGTACCGTTTCTCCGAGGCTCATGCTAGCAGCCGTCTGCTGGCCGGCGCTGCACGGCAGCCGGCAGCAGGGCCTTCGTACGCGGTGAGCGAGGGGTCATACAAAGTGATCATGACCCCGGCGCCGGGAGTCTCAGGCGCCGGAGTGAGTTTCGAAGCTTACGATCTGCAGCGCGATCCGCATGAGCGGCGTAATGTACTGGCTGCCGGTGTTCCACCCCCCTGGGCTGCGGGACTCAAACGCGCACTCGAGAACTATCCTTCTATTTGCCGGCGCTTGCGCAAGAACCCGGGACGGCGGCCGCAACTGGATTCGCGATTGCGCGCCCAGTTACGGGCCTTGGGATACACAGAGTAAAGCTTGATCAGACCATAATTCACGGCGCGAAGCGCCTCCGGCTCGCGGGCGCGCACGCCATAGGCGGCCGTACTCGCACCCGCCGATGCTCACGTACGCTCGGGTACGCTCCGCTCGGCGAACATCCGCCCGGGCACGGCCGGCGTACTCCAACGCGTTTTCACTCGTGAATCATTGTCTGATCAAGGTGGAGTCTCAGCCCGCGGTTATCGATATTTCTTCAAGGCGCAAGGTTGGGACTAGGCGCGCGCCTCCTATCGTTCGCCGCTCGATCGATGCGGTGCTGATTCCCTCGAGCATCGAGAACAGGTTGCCGGCCATCAGTATTTCCTTGACCGGGCGTTTCTCGCCGCCGCACACGAAAAAGCCGTTCTTGACCACGCCGGAAAAATCCCCGGTGACCGGGTTGGTGCTGCCTGAAAAACGATTGGCGATGACGGCTTTCTCCGATGAAGACAGCAGTTGTGCAGCAGGGGTCTCTCCTGCCGCCACTTCGAGGTGGGTCGGTCCTATGCCCGGCAGCGAAGATACCGAGCCGGATGCATGTCCGGTCGAACGAATATCTCCGCCGGCTGCGCGCGCTTCGTAGTGGTTGTACAGGTATGATTTCAAAGTACCGCCATCTATGATCACGCGTCTACGCACCGGCAAGCCTTCACGATCGAAAGCCGAAGATGCGACGCCGCCGGCAAGACTGCCGTCGTCGATTAGTGAAAAGCCCGGCCACGCTATCGTTGAGTCGAGTTTGCCGGCCAGGGGGCTGCGGCCTTTGCGGACCACGTCTGCGCATAGTGCCCCGACCAGCGTCGGCAGCAAGAATTCGGCGACGGCTTCTGGAGCCAGCAGTACCGTACCTTTGAAACTCTCTCCGGATCCGGCACCGAGTCCGGCTAGGCATTTGTCCACGAAGCGGTCGGCGGCAAGCTCCAGCGAGGATTCGAAAGGCGCCAGCGCGCGCGAGCTTTCGCCGTCGTAATCAAAACTGGCGACTTCGCTGCCGTCTACCGCCATACCGAACAAGTAGCCGTCCAGTGAGCTGCTGCGTTCCGAACAACGAATGCCGGTGGATGACGCCAGCGCGACGGTCGCTACCGAGGCTCTGACGCTTCCTGAATCGATGCGCACGCGTTGGTCTCGGCTACGAATTCTGTCGATCAACTTGGCCGTGGTCTCGGTGGTGTAGGTAGCGTCGAGTTGCGCGATGGCGTCGTCGTAGAGCCCTTCTACCGCTGTCAACGGGAGCGGCGAGGGCAATCCGTTGAAATCGTCGGCGGGGGTTACCGAAGCTTGGGCTACGGCTTCGGCGGCACGGCTGCGAAGAAGACCAGGGTCGGTATCGTTGGCGGTTACGAAACCGAGCGAAGATCCCACGAGAACGCGCAGCCCGAAGGTTGCCTCCTCGGAACTTTGCACTGTGTGTATATCATTGTTCTCGATGTGGGTTTCGGTCGAGCGCGACAACGCCATGGCGGCTTCGGCCTCATCGGCGCCCGCCCGTTTGGCTTCTTCGACCAACAGTTCACAACGTTGAAGCAATTCCCCCTCGTCCACTTACTGTTCTCCTCCGAGCAACACTCTGCATCTCACATAAGGGCCGCCTGCATCTACCTTTGCGGGTTGCCCCTTGCCGCAATAGCCCGAACCGAGATCCCACAGAAAACTATTGGACACGGCGTCGACCGTGGAAAGTACGTCGAAAGCGATTCCGCTTATGGTCACTCCCTTGACCAGTTCCGCGAGTTTGCCGTTGCGAATGCGCCTGGCTTCCTGCACCGCAAACATGAATTCTCCGGTCGCATCGGCCTGGCCGTTGCGCGGGCCTTCGAGCAGATAGCCGTCTTCGGTACCGGCGATCATTTCTTCGAGGCTCGAAGTCCCGGGTTCCATATACGTGTTGCGCATGCGGATAAGAGGCTGGTCCGAGTACTCCCAGGCACGGGCGTTACCCGTAGGTGCCACGCCGAAGTGGGCGGCACTTTCGCGGTTGTGGAGATAGGACTCCAGAATGCCTTCACGGATGATGGTGGTCTTGCCGGCTACCACGCCTTCGTCGTCCACCGGAATGGAGCCCCCCGCCCCGGCGTAGTATTCGGAGCGTCCGCTGTCACAAAGTGTCACCAACTCGCTGGCGACGCGCTGCCCGAGTTTTCCCGCAGCGACCGAACCGGCTTGCACGAAGTCCGCTTCCACGGTGTGGCCGATCGCTTCATGAACCAGTAGTCCGACTATCGACGGTGCCAGAATCACGGTGGAGCGCCCGCCTTCCGGATTAGCCGCACCCAGCAAGTCGGTCGCGGTTTTCGCGGCTTTTTCCGCGAAATACTCGCCGCTGCCGTTGCGGAACAGGCACTCCCAACCGCCGGTCACACCGACGGACTCCGCTCCGGTGGCGAGTTCTCCCTTTTTCGAGGCGACCGCACTCAATCTGAGTTCGGGGCGTACCAAGCGAAAAGTCGCAGCCGCGCCGTCGGAGGTTACGATGCTCTTTTCTTCGAAGATCTCGCTGTAGCCGCAACTGGCCGATTGTATGGCCGGCGAAGCCGAACGCATGTGTTCCTCGAGTTTGGCCACAACACTGATCTTCTCTTCCAGCGGGCGCCCGGATAACTCCTCGAGGCCCGGCTGGTCGAAACATCCTTGCGCCAGCTCGACCTTGGGCAGGTCTGCGACCGCGCTACGCTTGCAAGCCGCACTGGCTCGCGCCGCCGTCTGCGCCTGTGCGATGGCCTTTTTTATATCGCGTGGTTCGAGCGTGCCGGTGCTGGCCAGTCCCCAGCCACCACGATCGAGAACACGTACCGCAACACCTTTTCGGTGGCGAGCTTGGGTGCGCTCCACGCGCCCCTTCTCGACTTCCACCGAACGGGAGGCCTTGGCGTGATAACGAAGTTCGACGAAGCCGTCAGCGCCGGAGAGCGCTTGCTTCAATACATCCAGGGATTCGGGCATCCAGGGATTGTAGGTAAGGCAGGGCGGCGGGTCCAGAGCGGACGCTTCGAGTGTTAAAGAAGTCCGGGCGTAGCTGGGTTGCCAGGCTCACGGTCTTGGGCTAACGGTGTCACATGTCCGCTCAAGGCAAGACCGCGCCCGCGAAAAAGGCGCTGAAGGTTCACGTTCTACGTTGTCGCGGGGAATCCTGCGATGCGCTTTTGGCTTTCGAAGAAAACAGCGAAGGTTTCCTGCTCGGCAACATGATCGAAGTTGCCGAAAATGACGGCGGGCAAAGATACTTTCCTTGCCCGGGCTGCGGCGGGCGCAATCTTGTCGAAGAAGTAGAGCACCAAGGAAAGTGGAGGACGCGGGTCTTCGGTTTCGTGGCTGCAAGCGGCGCATGAACATGAAACCGTCCGGTTTGCACTATTGCGCCCAGTTGGGGCTGTGCCGTTGCGCTCCGCTTGATCTGCCGCTTGACCTGCATCATTGCGCCCCGCCCGGCTTGCCCGGTTCCGTAGCCCCGGGCGCTGTCACACCGGGGTTTCCTTGCTGCTGAGCCGCGAGGATGTCCGCCAGCATGCTTGCCTAAGCAGAGCGGGTTACAATCTGCTCGTTGGGGCGCTGCTTAGCACTTTGGCTGCGCTGCCGCTCTGCCTCGATATCAGCGGACGAGCTTGGGGCAGCCTGCCGTCGGCGATGTATTTTGCAGTGCTGGCGGCGGCCGGGCTGTTGTTGACGGCGATCAACCGCCGCCGCGTGGACAAGATGCTGATACCGCCTCCTTCACCCTGTCGATGCCGGGTAAGGAGTTTGTGGGCCGCCATCGTGGTGGTTTGCGTCCTTCTCAGCGCGCCGCTAACGGCGTTTGGGCAGGAGCGCCATCTTGCTTTACTCTGGCTGCTTGGTACGGGCAGCGGATACTTCGTGTGGGGCCGCCGCTCGGGAATGCCTGCGTTCAATACCTTGGCTTTGGTTCTGTTCGCGGGGGCCGCTGTGGTGCTGTGCCTATCGTATGCTCTTGATTCTTCGACCGCTGCGGTGGCGGGTCTTGCCTTGTGGCTGGCCTGCGCCGCAGTGGGCATGGCGTGGTGCGGGATCTCGATCAACCGCCGCTATCTCTGGCCTTGAAGCGGAGCTGTGAACTGGGGATTCTCCTGTATTGAACCACAGATGCGGACCCGGGCCTTCCGGCCTTGAATCGCGGTCGTGAATCACGGACCACCGGGCGCGAGTACGAACCTTAGCCCGCATTATTCGTGAAACCTCTGCTACGAGCCTCAATCGCCCGCAATCTCGGCCCGTGCTCGCTTTTCGGCCCTCGACGTACTGTAAGTACGCCTGCGGGCCTCATCGCTGCGCTTGGGCCGATCTCACGGGCGCTTGCG
>JAJRWY010000112.1 GCA_024276575.1 Candidatus Binatota bacterium | reverse complement strand
TTCGAGCAGGGGCCTCAGCAAGCGCCCGCGCCGCAACAGGATCTCGAGTCTCGAGAACCCGCCAACGACCAGCGCGTTGCCGCGCCGGAAGTACCGACACTTCCGGCCGCTGCCAAGCCGGCCGAGGCCCCGGCGCAGGCGTAACTGTCCCCGCTACCGTTGCCCGGTGGCGAAGAGAATCGGGTGGAGGTTACGACCGATCTCTATTCAGCCGTAGTGAGTTCCTTCGGTGGGCGCCTAGCATCTTTTCGCCTTTTCAACTATCGCTCGGAACTCGATCCTGACAGCGCTCTCCTAGATATGGTGACCGACAGCCCGTCGCTGCCCCTTGGGGTGGTGTGGAGCGCTGCCGACGGACGCCGTCTCGACGATTCGGAAATCAACTATCGAATAGAATCGCCGCTCTCGACGATATCGGGAGATGCAAGCACTACCCTGAGCATGTCCGGCCGTGCGCCGGGAGGAGAAATCGTCACCAAGACGCTGGTGTTTCACGGCAACTCCTATGTGATCGACTACACGGTGACGATAACCGGGCGTAGCGGTGGACCGATAGGTGTGGTGTGGACCCGCCGCCTCAACCCGGCCGGCAGTGGCCGTTACGTCAAGGAAGGACCGGCGGCCCTAGTGGACGGGAAACTGGAGTCGGTGTCCGCTGCTGACATGGACGAGCCGGAGAGTTTTTCCGGGAGTATCTCCTGGGGAGGCTACGCCGACCACTACTTCCTGGCCGCCTATCTTGCCGATGAAGCCGCGCCGATGAAGCTTACCGCTGAGATTGGCCGTGGCGTCGGGATTTCGACGCTCTGGCGCGACGGGGCTGAGGAGTCGGTGTCTTACCGGCTGTTCATAGGCCCCAAGAGCCTGGAGGTGCTTCGTTCGGTAGACCCGGATCTGAGCGGGGCGGTGGATCTGGGGATTTTTTCGATAATTGCCCGTCCTTTGCTCGAAGCCATGCTTTTCCTCGAGCGTTTCATCGGCAACTTCGGTTGGTCGATCGTCTTGTTGACGATCGCGCTTCGCGTCGTTTTCTATCCTGTCAACAAGAAGCAGGCAGAAGCGATGAAGGGCATGCAGAAGATACAGCCGGAGATGAAACGTATACAGGAACGTTTCAAAGACGATCGTGAGCAGTTGAATAAAGAGATGATGGATCTCTACCGGCGGCACAAGGTAAATCCCTTGTCGGGATGCCTTCCCATGCTGCTGCAGCTTCCGGTGTTCATCGGGCTCTACAATGCGCTGATGCAGTCGATCGAGCTGCGCCATGCGCCTTTCTTCGGCTGGATTACCGATCTGTCCCAGCCGGACCGCCTCGGTAGCCTGCCGATTCCTTTCGTAGAACCTCCCGGCATCCCAGTGCTGACGCTGTTGATGGGAGTGAGCATGTTGCTGCAACAGCGCATGACTCCCAGCGCCGGAGACCCGGCTCAGCAGCGGATGATGATGCTGATGCCGGTGGTGTTCACAGTTATGTTTATCAACTTTCCTTCAGGCTTGGTGCTGTACTGGTTGTGCAACAATTTGCTCTCGATCGGCCAGCAGTACTTCACCAATAAGCAGAAGGCTTAGCGCGTGTACTCATGAACGCTTTGTTGCAAGCCGCATCGAACAGTTGCATTGCCGTCCGCAGGCCGTCGTTTTCTCGACGGGCACTTTGCTGCGTGGCGAGCCGCATTGTTTTCGCACGGCCGGTGGTCGCGACCGGCAGCTTTACGCGGCGGGTTCTCGGGGTCGAGCTTTCGGGGGTGACACGCCTCAGGAGTAAGAGATGCCTACTACGGTAGAGGCACAAGGACTCAGTATCGACGAGGCCATCCAGGTGGCTTTGAATCAATTAGGTGTCGGCCGGGACAAGGTCGAGATCAAGATATTGCACCATCCACGTTCCGGTTTCCTGGGAATCGGCGCCAGAAGGGCCAAGGTGCGTGCCACTTTACGTGAGGGAGCGGTCTCGGACGGGCAGGAATTTGATATGTCCCCGCCGGATCAGCGTTCGCGCGGTCGCAGGAGGCGCCGGTCCGGCCGCCGTGGACGCGGCGCTGAGCGCAACGATGAAGGCCACAAGGAAAGTGAGGAGGCGAGAAACGGCTCGTCTGACCATGGCGAGGTCTCGCAACGCGCAAGTGAGAAGGACAAGGGCCGCAGCCGTTCGCGTTCGAGGCGGGGCGGTGATTCCTCGGCGAAACAGGGTGAGGGTAGAGGCCGGCAGTCCAGCAGGAACGGTGACGGTGAGCGGCGGAGGAGTACCGAGAAGTCACGCGGTGGCCGCGCCGTTGAGAAAACTGCAGAGGGCGAGCAGCGCAAGCAGCGGGCTACCGGGCCTGAGCGGCAGGCGGCGGTGTCTCGTAAGAACAAGCGCGAGGCCGTCGCCGGGGAGCGTAGCGACAGCAAGGCTGGGGGGCGCGGACGAAACCGGGCTAACGGTGGCGAAGAGCGTAGCCGCGAGCGCGGCCGCGTTAGCGGCGCCGGTCGTGAGCGCAGGAGTGGCGCGGCCCCTGAAGATGATTCAGCGAAGTCGCCGGCAGCGATGGGCACCGGTACCGCCGAGGTCCTCGACGCAGCCGAACTGCGTGCTCTTGGTGACCGTGTTCACGAACTCGTGGTGGGCCTGATGGCTGCGATGGGATTCGATGTAACCATTGCCAGTTCCGTCGATGCGGTAGCAAGGGAAGTGGTCGTCCAGGTGCGTTCCGATTCTGAAGGTTTGTTGATCGGCCGGCGGGGCCAAACCCTCGATGCCCTCGAGCACTTGATCAATCGCATGGCTTTGTCCGGCGAGGGAGCGTCGGAAGGCCGGATTCAGGTAGACATAGGCGGGTACAGGCTGCGGCGTAAAGAGTCGCTGAACGAGCTGGCGCTGCGCTTGAAAGAGCGGGCTCTCAAAGAGGGGAAAGCCGCTTATGTAAGCCCGATGAGCCCGCGCGACAGGCGCTTCTTTCAGCAGGCGCTTGAAGGCTCAGAGGAGGTCGAGACGCGTGCTTTGGGTTCGGGTTTCTACCGCCGCGTTGCCGTCGTACCAGTCGGTGCGGAGGGACAGGGAGGGGCCGAAGCCAGCACCGCCCGCGAGTCGGCTCCGCCTCCAGATCATCCCCGCAACGAGTCAGAGAGATTGAAAGGCGCGGCCGTGAGCTCGGGTGCAGGGGCTGCCGCTTCCGAAGACGTGGGCGATAGCGTTAGGGTTACGGTGTCGAACAGCGAGTCTTTCGTGGTTGAGCCCGAAACTGAGTCTGAAGTGGAGTCGCCGTCGGGAACGAAGGTTGCGCCGGACCTCGAGATAGCATCCGGTTCCCGGTTTGAGTCCGAGGCGTTGGGGGCCGGAAGTTCGGAAGGTGGCTCGGGGAAGCCGGGCGAAGACGTAGTAGAGCAAGCGGCAGCCGCCGACGAGACCGTGCACGAAGCAGAGATTGATCCCGCGGCAGCCGGTGAGGGTGCTGCTTCGATTCCAGCCGAGCCCGACGGCTCTGCCGAAGATGCGCCGGCAGCTGTCGGCGAGCCGGTCGAGCGGGACTGAGCGCCCGCCGGCGCCGGTGTATAAGTCCGACACCATCGTCGCTTGTGCGACTGCTCCGGGGAGAGCTGCGGTTGCTATTGTGCGGCTGAGCGGGCCCGATTGCTCGAGGATCCGTGACGCGATTTTTCGCCCGTCGCATAAGGCTAAACCGGAACCTTGGCGCTTGTGCCACGGGCTCATAGTGGATCCTGGCTGCGGGCAAACCGTTGATGAAGTCCTCGCTGTGAGCATGCCGGGTCCACACAGTTACAACGGCGAAGATATACTAGAAATACAGTGCCACGGTTCACCAGTAGTGGTGGAGCGCATAATTGCTTGTGCACAACGACTCGGTGCGAGAGCGGCGGAGCCAGGGGAGTTCACGCGCCGGGCGGTGTTGAACGGCAAGATGGATTTGCTGCAGGCCGAGGGCCTTGCCGACTTGATAAGTGCCGGTTTGGCAGGAGGAGCAGCGGCGGCCTGGGCTCAGTTACAGGGGGCCTTGTCTGCGCGCCTGCGCGCGATACGCGATGATATCGTTTCGATTCTTGCGGATGTCGAAGCGAACATCGACTTTTCCGATGACGAACTGCCGGAAGAGAACCACGGTGCTCGTAGCAGTGTAGTTTCGAGCGTAAAACGAGCGGTGGCGGAGCTGCTCAATGGTTTCGAAGCGGCACGCCGGCAGCGTGAGGGCTTCCGGACCGGTTTCTCAGGTAGACCCAACGTCGGCAAATCGAGCCTGATCAATGCCTTGCTCGGCAGCGCACGCATGATCGTGTGCGATGAACCGGGAACTACGCGTGATACGGTCGAAGAGGCGGTTGATCTCGGCGGCTTCGCCTTCTTGCTTACCGACACTGCCGGCATTCGTAGTAGCGGCAGCAGGGCTGAGGCTGCGGCCGTAGACCGGGCGCGCAGTTCCGCTGCTGCTGCCGACATCAACGTGGTAGTGCTCGATGCCGGCACCGAACCGGAGCGAACGGAGCTGGAGTTACTTGCTCCGCTCGATCGGTCTGCGGCGCTGATCGTAGTGAACAAGTGCGATTTGCCGGCACGAATGGACAACGACGCGCGGGCGCGGCTGCAGGCGTCCGGACTCCGCCTGATCGAGACTTCGGCGTTGTCCGCTGATGGTTGCCGCCCGCTGGTCGACGCTCTAACCGAGCTTGCGCGGGGCGAATGCGCGCAGCGGCAGCCAGTAGCAATAAGCCGGCTACGGCATCGCGCGGCGCTGGAGAACTGCCTGTCGGCGATGCAGCGGGCGGGTGAACTAATAGAGCAGCAGGACCATGCGGAGCTGGCGTCCTTGGAACTCAAAGTGGCGTTGCAGGAGTTGGCGTCCATTACCGAGCCGTTGGACAATGAAGAAGTGCTCGACATAATCTTCGGCGAATTTTGCATAGGAAAATGAGGCGAGACCGGTCTGTACCGGCTCTCCCCGCGGGTAGTTCGTGCAACTTATGCAACTAGCGCAGCACGTGCCGTGCTGTGAACGGAACTCTGACACCGAAGAAGATGGTCTATAGAGAGAGCGACATCGATTATGACGTCATCGTAGTGGGTGCTGGCCATGCCGGTATCGAAGCCGCGCTGGCTGCTGCGCGTTCGGGATGTCGCACGCTCATGCTGACCATGGACGCTGACAACGTCGGGCAGATGTCATGCAATCCAGCCATAGGCGGTATCGGCAAGGGGCACCTGGTACGAGAGATCGATGCTCTCGGCGGGGAGATGGGCCGTGCCATCGATGAGTGTTGCATTCAGTTTCGACGCCTCAATACGCGCAAGGGTCCGGCGGTACAGGCTTCCCGGGCGCAGGCGGACAAAGCCCGTTACCGCTTGCGCATGAAGCGCTGTGTGGAATCCACTCCCGCGCTTCAGCTCCGGCAAGCCCAGGTGGTTTCCTTGCTAGTCGACGATGGCGCGGTGCGAGGCGTGCTTACCGAACACGGGGAGCAGATCCGGGGCAATGCCGTAGTGCTGACCACAGGGACTTTCCTGGAGGGTAAGATTCATGTGGGACGCAGCAAGCTGTCGGCCGGGCGTGCCGGTGAGAGGGCCTCGTCGGGCCTTAGTGAGTCCCTGCGCGGCCTTGGCCTGAAGATGGGTCGTCTAAAGACCGGGACCTGCCCACGGCTTGACGCTCGCAGTATTCGCTACGACAGCTTGGAAGCGCAGCCCGGCGAAGTGGATCCGCCGGGTTTCTCTTTTGGTAAGCGCATCCGTCCGTTGCCGCAGGTGTCGTGCCATATTACTTATACAACGGTGACAACGCATCGCGTCATACGGGATTCTATTGATAAATCACCTCTTTACAGCGGTGAAATCGTATCTCGTGGGCCACGCTACTGTCCCTCGATAGAAGATAAAGTCATGAAGTTTCCCGGCCGTGACCGGCACCGGATCTTTCTGGAACCGGAGGGGCTCGATACTGTGGAGGTGTACCCCAACGGCTTGTCGACATCCTTGCCGCTCGAGGTACAAAAACAGTTCGTGGCCACCATCCCGGGTTTGGAGAACGCGGTCATTGTGCGCCCAGGCTACGCGATCGAATACGACTATGTACTTCCCACCCAACTCAACTCTTGCCTGTCGGTGCCTTCGGTTCCGGGCTTGTTCTTGGCCGGCCAGATAAACGGCACTACGGGTTACGAGGAGGCAGCGGCACAGGGCCTGCTTGCCGGCGTAAACGCTGCGCGGGCCGTGCGCGGAGAAGTTTCTTTCGTGCTCGGCCGCCACGAGGCCTACATTGGGGTACTCATCGACGATCTGGTTACACAGGGTATCGACGGTGAGCCCTATCGCATGTTTACCTCGCGGGCGGAGTACCGCCTGCTTTTGCGCGAGGACAATGCAGACCTGCGTCTGGCGGACAGGGCACGTAGCTTGGGCCTACTGGACCCCGAACGTTTGAGGCGCCTCGAGCGAAAAGAGGCGGCTTTGGCGGAGGCACTGCGCTCCTCACAAGAGTCACGCTTGAGCCCCGGCCCGGAGTTGCGCAGCGCACTCGCGGGTGCCGGGCAGGCGGCACCCGCCAATTCAGCGACGGTGTTTGAGTTGCTTCGTAGGCAGGGAGTCGATTACGCGATGCTGGCTTCGGTGGCGGGACTGCAGCGTTTCGATTCGGAAGTGGAACGACAAGTGGAGATTATGGCGCGGTATGATGGCTATATCCGGCGACAGTCGGCCGAAGTCGAGCGCATGAGTGGGCTCGAGAAGGCGGTGGTGCCGGAAGATATCGTTTACGCTGAGGTTCATGGCTTGTCTCATGAAGCTAGCGAAAAGCTTTCGCGCCGGCGACCGGGTTCACTTGGGCAGGCTTCGCGTATCAGCGGCATTACTCCGGCAGCGATAGCTGCGTTGGCGGTTCACTTGAAAAAGACGGCCAGGGATTGAAAGTGGCCGGCGGTTCGGCTGCGAGGCTTATCCAGGAGGCGGAGCGCTTGGGTGTCGCAGTGGATGAGGGCCGGGCGGCTGCACTTCTACGCTACTTGGACTTACTCTATCTGTGGAACGCGCGCGCGGGCCTTACGCGTGTTGCTCCTGAAGAAGCCTGGATTCTCCATATTCTGGACTCACTTTCGCTTGTGCCGCTCTTGGAAGGCAGCGCCACGGTCGTCGATCTCGGAAGCGGAGCCGGGCTGCCGGGCATTCCACTGGCGCTGCTTCGCAGTGACGCGAGTTTCACCTTGGTTGAGTCCCAACGCCGTAAATGTAGTTTCATGAACGAGGCGGCGGCCGTGCTCGGTTTGAGCAACGTGACCGTGGAACAGGGCGACGCGGCGGATCTCCCCGGGGAGTCGTGGCGTTTTGAGGCTGTAGTATCAAGAGCTTTCAGGTCGCCTATAGACTTCTTGAAGCTGGCAGAGCCGTTGATGTGCGAACAAGGAACGGCGGTCGTGATGGCCGCGAACCCCGGCTGCGGGGAAATAGCAGCGCTGGGTTCCGCGATACCGGGTCTGCGCCTGGCACGCGAGTTACGATTTGAACTGCCGGGTGCTTACAAACGCTGTCTGTTGTCGTTTGAGCGGGACCGGGATTGACGGTGCCGGTTGTTTGAGGCGGCCGGCCGGGCGAAATTTGATCATTGCTACATGTTTCACGTTAAGCACTACGGTGTTTGTGGACAAGGTGGAACGTGGTTCATGGTCTACTGGGGGGGGGGTAGGATGGAGAGTCCGACAGGCGTGTTTCACGTGAAACACGCCACGTACCGGGAGTATGGCTCGACGTTTCACGTGAAACAGTACTCTCGGATGCGCTACGAAGTTTTTACGTGAAAGCTCTGCACTGGCTTGGTATTAGAAGCAGGCCTTGTTTGCGACGTACTTACGGGGTTTATGCCTTGGGTCGGCATGTGCGGCGCGGGTTCGCCTTGTTAAGAGCTGCGTGGTAATTTTCCTAATACGGCTCGAGTAGTGGAGTGGCTGGTATTGGGATGATCATAGCCGTGGCCAACCAGAAGGGTGGAGTGGGTAAGACCGCAACTGCCGTCAACCTGTCGGCAGCTTTAGCCCTGGAAGGTAAGCGCGTATTGCTGGTTGATCTGGATTCGCAAGCAAGTGCATCCAGCGGCGTGGGTGTGCGAGCGAGTTCGGGAGTTTACGAGTTGATGGTGGGCGAAACTTCACCCCATTCGGTGATCGTCCCGACCTCTGTTCCTAGACTCGATTTGTTACCGGCGACGAGGGACTTGGCAGGTGCCGAAGTCGAACTCGTTAGTTGCTCGGCCCGCGAACGAGTGCTGTCCGAGAAACTGAGTGAGATCACGGATTCTTATGACTATGTGATCATAGATTGCCCGCCGGCGCTTGGTATGTTGACCCTCAATGCGTTATCGGCGGCTGATTCCGTTCTCGTACCTCTACAATGTGAGTTCTACGCGCTCGAAGGCCTCAGCGCCTTACTCGATACGGTGGCGAGGATTCGCGACAGCTTCAACACTCGTTTACGGCTTTGCGGCATACTCCTGACCATGTACGACGCTAGGACCTCCCTGTCACGTCAAGTAGCTGCGGAGGTTCGCAGTCACTTCGGCGGCAAAGTATTCAGCGTGATGGTCCCGCGTAATGTTCGCATCGGTGAGAGTCCGTCTCATGGCATGCCGGTGCTACAGTATGACCCTGCTTCAACAGGGGCAGCGGCCTATCGTCAAGCCGCAAAAGAATTGTTAAATCAAGGTGTTACGGCCTCCGGACCCGGGGCTGTGGTGGGAGGAGATAATGCGTAGACAGCCACTTGGCAAGGGACTGAACGCGATACTGGGCAACGGCGCAACGGCCGGAGCTTCCGGGGCTGCGACTGCTGTGGAGCTTAGATTGGAGCCGCAGCAGGCGGCTTTCGAAGTCGGAGTGGAAGAGATCGTGGCCGGGCGCGAGCAGCCGCGAAGACGCTTCGGCGAAGAAGGACTCGAGGAGCTTAGCGCGTCGATTCGAGCGCAAGGCGTCATACAGCCTCTGATCGTGAGCAGGCGTGACGGCCACTACGAGTTGATCGCGGGTGAACGGCGTTTACGTGCGGCTGCCCGGGCAGGGCTTGACAAGGTTCCAGTGGTATTACGTGAGGCCGCCTCGGAGCAAGAACTGCTAGAAATGGCCTTGGTAGAGAACATACAGCGCGAGGATCTCGACGCACTCGAGCGTGCTCGTGCTTATCAGCGTTTGATTGAGTCTTATGGGCACACGCAGGAGCAGGTAGCGCAGCGGGTCGGGAAGTCGCGCGCGGCGGTGTCGAACACGATCCGTTTGTTGGCGCTGCCGGAACCGGTTCAAGCTGCTTTGGAGCAAGGTTTCTTGAGCGAGGGGCATGCACGGGCGCTGCTAGCGTTACCGACCGCAGCGGCTCAAATTGCTGCGGCACGCAAGATTGCCCAGAAGGGCCTTTCGGTGCGTGAAGCGGAGGATCTGGTAAAGGAAGTTGCGGGTACAAGCCGGCAGCAAAGCATGGCGCCGTCTACGCGCACGGGGAAGCAATCTCCACGGTAATGGGAGCTGCGCTTGAGCCGCAGCCTAGGCACAAAAGTGAGGCTCCGCGGCCAAGAGAGCAAAGGGCGAATAGAGATCGAGTTCTACTCCAGCGAGGAATTAACCAACCTTATAGAGCGGCTTGCCGGATAATCGCTGCGCTTACTTTTGACAAGCAACGCTTCCAAGGATAGACGGTGCCATGGCCGCCGGAGACGGCGGTATCCTTTTTAAGGAAGACCCTGCCCTCGGTATTTTTGTATTTTCGGATCCGTTGGGTCGGGGCAGTGGCTCCGGCTGGGCATCTGTGTTTCGGCGGCGCTCCATGTAGGGCCCGTACGGTTAGCGATGTTCGGCCTTCGATTCTGAGACAAGGACCGGCAAGCCGACATGTTGGCGTTTCCGCCTGATTACACATTCCTGATTCAGATCGGTGCGTTCGTCGCACTGTTCGTGGTGTTGAACCGGCTGCTGTTCAAGCCCTTCGCTGAACTGCTCGCCGAACGCGAGCAACGCACCGACGGTGACCGCGCCGAAGCGGAGCGTGAAAGGGCGGAAGTCGAATCGATCAAGGCACGGATCGACGAAGAGATGGCGCAGGCCAAGGCCGCGGCGACCCAAGAAGTCGACTTGCTTCGAAAACAAACCAAAGAAGAGGAATCCCGTTTGTTCGACAGCGCGCAGCAAGAGGCTGCAGCGCAACTTGCCGAATTGCGCGAGTCCATAGCTGCCGCACGCGACGATGCCTCTCGGCAGTTAAGGGAGCAGGCTCAAGAGCTTGGCGCGTTGATGGCGACAGCGGTGATCGGACGCGGGGGTGCCGGTTGATGCTGCGAGCATTTACCACGCTACGGAAAGTCCTTCCCGCTTTCGTGGGGATCGTGCTGTGGTCGGCGACGGCTCTGGCTTCCAAAGGCGGCGCCGATGCGCATATAGCCGAGAATCCGAGCGCTGCCGGTTTGATGATCCTGCTGTTCAGTTTCGTCAACTTTTTCATTTTCGTTTACCTGATCGTTCGTTTTGCCAAGCGGCCGCTTCGCGATTTTCTGGCGGACCGTCGCAAGCAGTTGGTCGAGGCGATGTCAGCGGCTGCGCGGGCCAAAGAAGAGGCGGAAGCGCTGAAAGCCGAGTACCAAGCCAAATCGGCAGCGTTGGAGCAGGCCCGTGTGGAGATGGTGGATGAGATCAAGCGCTTGGCCGAGAAGGACCGCGAGCGCATTCTCGCCGCTGCTGAAGAGGCCGGCCAAAGGCTCAGGGAGAACGCACAACGCGCTGCGGAGTCGGAACTCGAGCGCGCTCGCAACGAGTTGAGGGCCGAAGCCGTGGCTCTTGCGGCTGAGATCGCGCAACGCGACATTATAGCGAGACTCTCGGACGAGGAGCGTAAGCGGTTGGTTGGCGATTTCTTGGAGGCGGTGGAGTAGCCATTACCAACGGTGCGCTTGCGAGGCGTTACGCCCGCGCTCTCTACGAATTGGCTGAAGAAGAAGGGCGCATTGCTGAAATCGGGAGCGCTCTGCGGGAACTTGCCCAGGCCCTGGACGGTTTGGAGGCCAAGACCCTTGCCCCCGGAGCATTGTCGGCGGACAAGCGTAAAGCGTTGGTCGTGGCTCTGCATGATGCGCTTTCAGCCGAGCCCACACTGTTGCGTTTTCTCGGAGTTGTCGCGGAAGCAGATCGATTCGATCACGTTGGGTTGATCTGTAACTGCTATCGAAGTTTGGAGGATGAGGCGGCCGGGCGTGTGCGTGCGAGTATTTGCTGCGCCTCTGTGCTCGATGAGCAGGATCTCGAAGCTATCAGGGACAAGTTCGGCCGCATTGCGGGCCTCGAGATCGTCCCTGTGTTGTCGATCGATGAGGATCTTATCGGCGGTGTCACCGTGGAACTCGAAGGCCGGGTGTACGATGGCAGTGTACGGACGCGTCTGGCGCGACTTGCCGCGTCCATGGCTGGGGAATCATAGCGCGGCGTTTCCGTCGGGAAGCGCGGAGCCGCTAATTGGAGGAACTCGATGCAGATCAAAGCATCTGAGATCAGTGACATAATCAAGGAGCGCATTCGCGATTTCGGCGGTGAGATCGAGGTGCGTGAAACCGGCCGTGTCTTGGCTACCGGCGATGGGATTGCCAGAGTTTACGGACTCGATCGGGCAGCGGCCGGTGAGCTACTCGAGTTCGAAAGCGGAGTCTCGGGGATGGTTTTGAACCTCGAGGAAGACAATGTCGGCGTGGCAATTTTCGGTGATCCGGAAACCGTTTGCGAAGGCGCGGAAGTACGCCGTACCGGGCGTATCGCCGAAGTCCCGGTAGGCGATGCTTTGCTGGGACGCGTGGTCAACGCGCTGGGTGAGCCAATAGACGGCCTTGGCGCAATTGAAACCGAGAACATGCGGCGCATCGAACTCAAGGCTCCGGGGATCATGGCGCGGCAGCCGGTGTCGGAACCGTTGCAAACCGGTATCAAAGCCATCGATTCGATGATTCCGATCGGACGCGGCCAGCGTGAGTTGATCATTGGCGATCGTCAAACCGGCAAGACTGCGATCGCGATCGATACGATCATCAATCAAAAAGGCCTTGATGTAGTCTGCATTTATGTAGCGATCGGGCAGAAACGTTCTTCGGTTGCGCAGGTGGTGGAGCGGCTCCGTAAGCACGGTGCCATGGACTACACCATCGTAGTTGCTGCGACTGCTTCAGAGTCGGCCCCGTTACAGTTCCTGTCAGCCTACTCGGGCGTGACCATGGGCGAATACTTTCGCGACAGCGGCCGTCACGCTGTGATCATCTACGATGATCTTTCGAAACAAGCTGTTGCCTATCGCCAACTTTCCTTGTTGTTGCGGCGTCCACCTGGGCGCGAAGCCTATCCGGGTGACGTTTTTTACCTACACTCACGCTTGCTCGAACGCGCCGCCAAGATGAGCGATGCGGAGGGAGGGGGATCTTTGACGGCGTTGCCGATCATCGAAACTCAAGCCGGCGACGTTTCCGCTTACATCCCGACCAATGTGATCTCCATAACCGACGGGCAGATCTTTCTTGAAACCGATTTATTCTATTCGGGGGTACGGCCGGCGGTTAATGTGGGCCTGTCGGTTTCTCGTGTAGGCGGTGCCGCGCAAATCAAGGCGATGAAACAAGTGGCCGGCACTTTACGCTTGGATCTCGCACAGTTTCGAGAGATGGCCGCCTTTGCACAGTTCGGTTCTGATCTTGACGAATCGACCCAGAAGATGCTCGCGCGCGGTGAGCGCATGGTCGAGGTCCTCAAACAGGATCAATATGTTCCGCAAAACATCGCACGGCAGGTGGTGATTTTGTATGCGGCCACCAGTGGCCGGGTCGATGAGATTGAGCCGTCGCGGGTGCGTCGCTATGAGTCCGAGCTTTCCGCTTTCATCGAGAACTCGCATCCAGAGCTCTACGAAACCATTCGCGAGCAGCAAGCCCTGACCGACGAAGTCAAGGCCCGGATAGACGCGGTGCTTGACGAGTTCAAGGATATTTTTGGCGGCTAAGGAAACCCCGTGCCTAGTCTAAAAGACATTCGAAAACGGGTCGCTACCGTAAAGAGCACCCAGCAGATCACCAAGGCGATGAAGATGGTCGCTGCGGCCAAGCTGCGGCGCGCGCAGGAGGCGGCGGAGAACGCCCGGCCTTACGCATCCAAACTCAGTGAGCTTCTCGAAGGTTTGGGTGGCGGGTTAGGCGAGGATGCGGCCCATCCGTTCATGGCACCGGGATCTTCTGCGCCGTCACATGTAGTCATTTTCACCTCCGATCGCGGATTGTGCGGGGGATTCAACGCCAACCTGATCAAGATGGCGGAAACCTTCCTCAGTTCCGAACAAGGGGAGGGATCGACGGTGACTCTGTGTGGACGGCGTGGCCGTGACTATTTCGGCAAGCGGATAGGCGAACGGATAGTTACGGAGCATGTGAATCTTCAGGGCGGTTTCGACTTTGCTCTGGCGCGCGAAGTGGCATCGGAAGCCTCGGAGCGTTTCCTTTCCGGAGAAAACGGTTCCGTGTTTTTGGTATATGCACGCTTCCAGTCCGCGATGTCACAGGTTCCGGTGGTCGTGCGTCTGCTGCCGATTGTAGACGAAGTTGGCGGTCAAGGTGGCGAAAGCAGCGGCGGGGATGCGACGGATTACGTTTACGAGCCGGATTCACGGGTATTGTTACAATCGATATTGTCGCGTTTCGTACAGACCAAGGTCTATCAAGCGATGTTGGAAAGTACTGCCAGCGAGCATGGTGCGAGGATGACGGCCATGGACAGTGCGACTAGAAACGCTTCGGACATGATCGACCGGCTGACTCTGGCGATGAACCGGGCGCGGCAAGCGACTATTACCACCGAGTTGATGGAAATCGTCGGCGGTGCGGAAGCACTCAAAGGTTAGGGAGTAGAATTAGTCATGGGCAAGGGAACCATTACTCAGGTTATCGGTCCGGTGGTCGACGTGGTCTTCAAGCCGGGCGAGGTGCCGCCGATTTTGAATGCGTTGACGGTGACCAACCCGGCGATCGACGATCAACCGGACAACCTGGTACTCGAAGTTGCGCAGCATTTGGGCGAGCACACCGTCAGAACCATAGCGATGGATTCCAGTGAGGGCCTAGTGCGAGGCATGGAGTGTATCGATACTGGTACCCCAATCAGCACACCTGTCGGCGAGGCGGTACTCGGCCGTATCCTGAATGTGATCGGGAAACCCGTGGACGGCGGGCCGCCGGTGGAAACGGACAAGCGAATGTCCATTCACCGTTCGGCTCCTTCTTACACGGAACAAGCGACTTCGGTCGAGGCTTTTGAAACTGGCATCAAGGTGGTCGACCTTCTTTGCCCGTATTCCAAAGGTGGAAAGATCGGGCTTTTCGGCGGTGCGGGTGTGGGTAAAACCGTTATCATCATGGAGCTGATCAACAATGTTGCCCAGCAGCACGGTGGTTACTCGGTCTTCGGCGGTGTCGGCGAACGTACGCGTGAAGGAAACGATCTTTACAACGAGATGAAGGAATCGGGCGTGTTGTCGAAGGCCGCGCTCGTGTATGGGCAGATGAACGAGCCACCGGGTGCACGCGCACGCGTAGCACTGACCGCGCTTACTTGTTGCGAGTACTTTCGCGACGAAGAAGGCAAGGACGTCTTGCTTTTTATCGACAATATTTTCCGTTTTACGCAAGCGAACTCTGAAGTTTCGGCCTTGCTGGGCCGCATGCCGTCGGCCGTAGGCTATCAGCCCACTCTTTCCACCGACCTGGGCGGGCTTCAGGAACGCATCACTACTACCACCAAGGGGTCTATTACCTCGGTGCAGGCGATTTACGTTCCGGCCGACGATCTTACCGACCCGGCGCCGGCAACCACCTTCTCCCATCTCGACGCAACCACGGTGTTGTCGCGGCAGATCGCGGAGTTGGGGATCTATCCGGCCGTAGACCCCTTGGATTCGACCTCGCGAATTCTCGATCCCAATGTGTTGGGCGAGGATCACTATGCGGTAGCACGCGAGGTGCAGTCGGTGTTGCAGCGCTACAAGGATTTGCAAGACATCATTGCCATCTTGGGAATGGACGAGCTGTCCGAGGAGGATAAGCTTATCGTTGCTCGTGCCCGTAAGGTGCAGAGGTTCCTCTCACAACCTTTTCACGTCGCCGAGACCTTCACGGGTACGCCCGGCGTTTATGTGAAACTCGAGGACACCATCCGCGGCTTCAAAGAGTTGATCGCCGGTGATCACGACGAGTTGCCGGAGCAGGCGTTCTATATGGTTGGTACCATCGAGGAAGCCCACGAGAAAGCCAGGAAAATGGCTGCCTAGCCCCCAAGATTGAGCGGAACGAGGCAATAGGGAAGCACTGTGATGAAACTCCGTGTTCTTACGCCCGACCGTCAAGTAGTTGACGCTGAGGTGAGCGAACTCAGCGCACCCGGTGTAGCGGGTGAGTTCGGGGTGTTGCCGCAACATGTCACCCTTCTTGGCGGACTCGATGCGGGAATCTTGTCTTATGTAGAGGGCGGTGCGGTGAAGCGTCTTTTCATTGAGGGTGGCTACGGAGAAGTGAAAGGAGATCTCGTCACGGTTCTTGCCGACGATGCTGCTTTCGCGGATGACCTGGACGCTGGCCTTGTGCGTGAGGAGTTGCGGCGGGCGCAAGAGGCCCTCGAAACCGGGGCTAATGAGCCTGGGGAGGTCGACGTCCTCTTGCATGCTCTGAAGATAGCGCAGGCGCGCGCATCTCTTTTCGCCTGACGAGTCTAGTCCTAGCCCGCATTATTCATGAAACCTCTGCTACAAGCCTCAATCGCCCGCAATCTCGGCCCGTGCTCGCTTTTCGGCCCTCGACGTACTGTAAGTACGCCTGCGGGCCTAATCGCTGCGCTTGGGCCGATCTCACGGGCGCTTGCGACTTTCGCGACGAGGTTTCACGAATAATGCGGGCTAGCCGGTTGAGTTGTAGCGGCTGCCGTCAATTTGCACTGCCGGGAATGCTGCCTGGTTACTGCACGCCTAGATAGAAGCCTAGATAGAATCGGTGCCGAAGTTTCTGCATGGTGCCGGCAGATATACAGAGTTCCGGGCGTACGGTCTGCTTTGAGGCGGCCTAGCTTCGAATAGCTTGGGCTTGTGGTGGTGGCCGGCTTGGACGCGATGAGCCGCCTCGGTTAGTCTTGCTGCCCATGCCCGATACTACTCGAGTCAACAGACTGGCCGCGGAACCGAGCCTCTATCTTCAACAGCACGCTTCGAACCCGGTGGATTGGTATCCGTGGGGAGAGGCGGCCTTTGAGCGAGCGCGTGGCGAAGGCAAGCTGATACTGCTCAGTGTCGGTTATTCGGCTTGTCACTGGTGCCATGTCATGGAGCGTGAGTCCTTCGAGAATGAAAGGATAGCCGCGCTGATGAACGAGCGTTTCGTTTGTATCAAGGTCGACCGCGAAGAACGGCCGGATATCGACAATCTTTACATGAAGGCTCTACAGGCGATGACCGGGCGCGGTGGTTGGCCGATGACCGTGTTTTTGACTCCAGACGGGAAGCCGTTTTACGCGGGCACCTATTTCCCACCTGATGATCGCGGCGGGATGCCGGGTTTCCCTCGCGTTCTCGACAGCGTTTTCCGTGCGTTTCGCGAAAAACCGGATGAGATTGAGCAAAGTGCCGAGAAGGTGCAGTCATTTCTGGCTGCGGGTGGCGGGCGAAGCACTTCTGTCGGCGAACCGGGAGGGGCGGTAGCGCGTCGTGAGGATCTCGACAAGGCGGCCGCTGCTTTGTTGTCCGCTATGGACTCACGATTCGGTGGTTTCGGAGAACAGCCGAAGTTTCCCAGTACACTTTGCCTGTCGTTTCTGATGGGTACCCTTCGTAACGCGCGTGCAGAGTCCAGTGCTGCAGCGGGCCCAGGGCTAGGTCCGGACGCGGTTGCCGCGGCCGAGTCCTTCGTTGATGGTGATGTTTGCGCAGATGCGAAAGTGGACGAGGACACGGCATCTGTAGCGTGCGCCGCGGCCGAGTCCGAAAGTTACCGTCTTTGCCATCGGCAAGTGAAAACGGCGCTCGATGCCATGGCCGGCGGCGGCATCTACGATCATTTGGCAGGGGGCTTTCACCGCTATGCCGTCGACCGGGCCTGGCTGGTTCCGCATTTCGAGAAGATGCTCTATGACCAAGCGCTTTTGTCGCTTGTCTATACCGAGGCGTGGCAACTCTACGGCGATCCGCGTTATCGCGAAGTAGCGCTCGGTATCGTGGATTACGTGGCTGCGGAAATGACTTCGCCATGTGGAGCGTTTTATTCAACTCTCGATGCCGATAGCGAGGGGGTAGAGGGAAAGTTTTACGTCTGGAGTTATCGGGAGTTTCTCGAGGTAGTGGGCGAAGAAGATGCCGCCTTGGCCGGACAAGTTTTCGGGGTTAGCGAGACGGGCAACTTCGAGGGGTCAAACATACTTCACCGCGCGTCTTCCCCCGCCGTGGTAGCCGCGGCGAGTAGCTGTAGCGTAGAAGAAGTAGAAGCGGCGTTGTCACGCGCCACCACGCGTTTACTCGCGGCTAGAGGCAAGCGGGTGCGTCCCGTACGCGACGAAAAGACTCTTGCCGACTGGAGCGGTTTGATGATTAGCGCCGCTGCAGTGGCCGGACGCGTATTTGGTCGCGAGGATCTAGTTGCCCTAGCCTCTGCAGCGGCTGACTTTTGCCGCAGCGAGATGATGCATGGAGGCCGGCTGTTGCACTTTTATGCGGACGGTGCCGCCCGGGTCGGGGCGTTTCTCGACGACTACGCTTTTCTCGGCCGGGGTTGTTTAGACTTGTTCTTGGCCTCGGGCCGCCGCGAAGACCTACAGTTCTCCGAGTTTTGCGCGCATGAGATTCTCAATAGCTTCCTAGATCAGCAACGAGGGGTTTTCTTTTTCAATACTGCTGGACCGGGTGCATTGGCGCTGCGCAGTTCCGATCTGTTCGACTCTGCGGTGCCTTCGGGAAATTCCGTGGCCGTCGAGTTGCTGTTGCGGCTTCATCAATTCAATCCTTCCGCGGGTTTCGAGGCTGCGGCTTTACGCGCTCTGGCTGCCTCGTTGCCGTCCGCTCTAGGCAATCCCTTCGGAGCCGGTCATTTTCTATCGGTGGCACAGAGGCATCTTCGCGGTTATTCGACTCTGGTGGTTTGCCCGGGTAAGGCCGGGGGTGAGCAACTCGGTAATATAGCCTTGCGACACCATTGTCCTGAATTGTCGGTGTTGGAGCTTCGCAGCGCGGAAGTCGGTGAGTGGCCGGCGTCTTTGGCTTCGGGTAAAATCCCGCTCGATGGCAAGAACACGGCTTATCTCTGTAGGGGTTCGACTTGTGAAGCTCCTGTGAACAGCAGTTCGGGTCTGCTGGACTTGCTGGCGGAAGGGTAGTGAAGGTGTTCGTAGCGCGTTCGTTGCGGGGTGGCGGTCTTGTCGAGGGGTTGCACCGGCTATTCGGGCCTTTGGCGATTGCGCTTATGGCTACCTGCCTCATCGCTGGCACCGTGAATGCGGTGCAACTGGAATCCGGGCTTGGCCGGGTCGTGCGCTACCCGGTCTCCCGGCCGGGGAAGCGAGGCCTCGAGGGTGTAAACTCAGTCATCGGGGCGATTCGCGTTCACGTCGCGCGAAGTGGAGAGACTTTTCTGGACATCGCCCGGGACTACAGCTTGGGCTACAACGAACTGCTGGCTGCGAATCCCGACGTGGATCCCTGGGTGGTGGGTGCGGGGCGCAGTATTCTCATTCCCAGCGAGTGGATCTTGCCGGATGGGCGCTACCAGGGTTTGGTTTTGAACGTTCCGGAGATGCGTATTTATTACTATCTGCCTTTGCGTGAAGGACGGGGCCAGAGGGTGGTTACGTTCCCCGTGGGGCTTGGCCGGCAGGAATGGCAGACGCCGAGGGGCGATTTCCGTATACGTGGCAAAAGCGTGAATCCAACGTGGGTTATTCCCGAATCGATACGTAAGGAGCGTCTCGAGGAAGACGGATTGACCGAAACGTTCATTGCCGGGGGCGACCCCGAGAACCCGCTGGGGAAGTATCGGCTGGAACTCACCTTACCGTCATACGCGATCCACGGCACCAACAAGAACTGGGGCATCGGCATGAAGGTAAGCCATGGCTGCGTTCGCATGTATGCTGAAGACATCGAGGCGTTTTTTCCTCTGGTGGGAGTCGGTTCCTCGGGATCATTCGTCTATCAGCCCGTGAAGGTGGGCGTTGCCGACGGCCGCGTATTGATCGAGGTCCATGAGGACATCTACGGGGTCGCGCGTGACCCTGCCCAACAAGCGGCGAGTTTACTCGCCAAGAAAGGCCTGTCGCGATTCGTCGATACCCAATTGCTTGAAGCTGCCCTGGCGGCAGCTAGCGGGATTCCCACCGACATAGGGACGGTTTCTATGTCTCGGGTCGGGTTCTAGTAGGAATCGCCGCATAGCTTTGGTTGCTTGGCAACGAAGGGCGGTTGGGAGCTTGGCTCGGCTGTATGCCTTTGTGCGGTCTGATAAGCGTTGGGCCGGTCAATGGGGCCTGTCTTGCACCGGAACCACATCTACCACCTAGTCTTGAATCCTATCATCACGCGATCAGTGTCTATTTCGGATCTCAGCCTCAGTTCCGGCATGCTTTCAAGCCCGAATAAGTTCCCGGTTTCGCTTACTACCCGCGCAGTGACGACGTTGACTTGGTCGAGCGGTATTTGTGAACCCCGTTCGGCAGCGCTGGCTACGGTAGCCAAGGTTAGAGCGCTACGCGCCAAGATCGAGCCCCGCCCGTACTCGTTTTGCATCAACAGGGCGAGTTCATCCGGTCTCAGCCGTCGGTTGGCGTCGTAATCCTCCACGGGGCGCAGACCTTGAGTGAACTCGAGATAGTGGGGCTGATAACGCCACGTGTTATCCGGCTCTGTCTCTTCGTTCAGCAGTGACACCGGCCCTATAGCCAACGGAATAGTAGTTTGCTTGCTCGTGCCGGCTTCTTCGTCGCTTTGCATGAACGAGAACGACGGACCGCTCTTGTCGACCAAGGTGCTGCTCGGTAGGCGCCGGGCAAGCAGCTCGCTGCCATCAATTTGAGCCCAGGCGTCTTCGCTTGCCGAGCCTGTCAGGAGCAGGCTCGCTGCAGTGCCGAGAATTAATCCTACTGTGAACCGTGACATGTTCATCTATAAGCCCTATAACCATCTGAACATCACCTGCACTCATCTACAATACAAAAAAGACACAAAAAAGCCCCCCTTGTTCGCAAGGGGGGCTTTTAACGAACTATCAGAATCAACCGCTACGACGCTTCCTGCAGCTCCTCGGCAAGCGGCGAACTTTCTTCCGTGAACAAGGCCTTACGCTGAGTAAGCGGCACAATCTTCGCGGTGCTGCGGCGTATCGGCGCGCGCTGCTGCACCCACTTGGACAGGCCTCGACGTATGTATTCGGGGTTCAGCCCGAGCACTTCGCAGATATTTTCGAAAGCGAAAGGCCATTCGCGCTCGCGGGAATCCACCCACTCTCGAGAGTCTTCAAAAAGCATGCGGCCCTTGGGATCACGGGCCAGCGCGTATTTTTGATAGCACTCTACGGCGTCCTGGAGCACTGCGAGCATCAAACGACGCTCGCGAACCATCCCGCCTTCACGCGCGAACGCAGCGAAAAACTGCGCCGGTAGCAAAGTGTCCGGTTCGAAAAGGTTGACAAAACGGTCCGCCATTTAACTCGACCTCCTCGCCCTTTTTGGGGGCGCTGCGTATCCGGGGACTTCCTGATGCGCGGCGTCATTAAACAGCATTTGCCGCGGAAATGGAAGATTCAACGTGATGAAATAAAATAAGCGTATCTATAAATGTTGCTTATTTTTTGTCTCAATCAAAGGGGCCACCCATCGTTTGGCCCGCACAAGCAAGACTGGGAGCGCATAAAAGCACCTCGACCAGGCACTTGTCAACCCTTTTGAGCCTGGCTTTCGTATAAGCCTCGCTTTACGAGCACTTGGACGAGCGAGTTTTCTACTTCTAGTCGCTACGTGACGGCACTATTGCGGATGCCTTTGTCCGCTACAAGCGCCGCTGTAGCGACGCAGGCTTCTTTGAGTTGCTCACAGCGGGAAGCAAAAGGGAGAGAAGCTCATTTCGCGCTTCATGGCGCGAACTAGTGGTTCGGCTTCGGCGAGCAAGGCGAGCGCCAGTCGAGTGCCACGAGCAAAGCGGAGACATTCGAGCAATGTCGCAAGGTTCGCCTCGAGTTTATTCCAGTATCGCCATCGCTGTGGATCAAGATCCTTGAGTTGGGGGCATTTCGCCAAGATGCCGCACCAGTTCGAATGCATGTGCTCGAGGGTTTCGAAGCGCTGTTTGAGTTGGGCGACTTGCGGATTGGAACGCGGGTCAAGGGAGCGGCGTGGACTGCTAACCCTCCTGCGGCTGTTCCCGGGCCGTGAGGAAGTATTGGGTCTAGTGGAAACGGTGCGCCGGCCGGAAACTCTAAGTGCCGGCAGCGCGATAGGTCGAAGAGCCCCACTGGCGCTTGCCCGGATCGCTGCGATAACAGTGCCCACTGTATGTTCACCGAGCCACGCGGGCTCGCGAGCGGCAATAGTGGCGGTTTCGGAGCCGATGCCGGGTTTACAAATGAATCTTGCGGAGTCGCGGTCTTCGGAGCTTCGTGGCTCGGCAGAATCGGTAGCATGGGCCGCTGAGTTGCCACGGCAAAAAAACTTCGGATGAGGCGTTAAGGTCGGGCTCGTGAGACCGCGGCTATTGTCTCCAAGGTTGAGCGTCAGTTGTTCCGCACCCTCATGCCGCGGCAGCAAGCGGAGCCGGAGGCCTTGCGGGGTGCGCCGGAGTACTAGATGGCCGGGACTTTCGCGGGGCCCGGGCTCGACGATCAAGAA
The DNA here is from genome assembly GCA_024276575.1 of Candidatus Binatota bacterium. GTDB lineage: Bacteria > Desulfobacterota > Binatia > UBA1149 > CAITLU01 > JAJRWY01. Next base: position 10,272 of record JAJRWY010000112.1, on the reverse strand, counting down.
GTCTCCTATTTTCAGGCCGATGTCCTTGAAGGCAGTGGTCGTGGTTCTTAGCGCGTAGAGATGTCGCCGCTTCCAAGAGCCGGCGGCGAGGCCGAGGCGGGCTTCAAGTTCCGCAGTGCTCAAGCCGAGGGAAGCTGGGCGAATTTGCCCCGGGCCAAGCTCTTCACCGGGAGGCCGGAGGCTACGGCGACGTTTTGTATTCGCCATCGACGAGCGGTGCATGCGTGACTCGACAGTATTGGCACCGGGGAGCGTAGTAACACCGGGAATCACACTGGCGCCGTGGGCCGTACTTGGGCTACGCATGGGAGAATTGCCGACTGTGAGTGTCGACGTGCTATTCGTCGTTGTCGCGGTCGTCGCCGTGCTATTCATGTGACCATAGATAAACGAAGAAAAGGCGAAAGTCAATGCGGTTGGCTGGAAGAGTTTACCGTGAATCAGTCAGCGTATGCCGCATACGCAACCAGTTGATCGATGTCGCCGGCCCAGCGGCCTTCCCAATGGCGGATCAGATGATCGGCGGGACATGTCCCAGCTTCGATCTCTGCTCTCAATGCTTCCAGGTAGACGGACTCGTCTTGTCCACGGTTGTTGCAATACGATTGGCGCTGCAGTCCCCGGCGGGCGATTTCACTGAGTTCGAGGGCATAGTCGCGCATGGTATGGCGCCCGACCCTAGCCTGCAGAGCTTGGCGTGCCGCCTGCTCATGCAGTGCCGGCAACTCGCCGAGCGGCCATCGTTTGAGTTCATCCCAGGCAGCGTCGAGGCAGTCGTCGTCGTACAAGATCCCTTTCATTATCGCAGGTGTGCCGAGCATCAGACGGCGGGGCTGGCTGTCGGCGGCGCGTACCTCGATGTAGGTCTTCAACCTCGCCTCCGGGAATAGCGTGGTGAGGTGCAGATTCCAGTCGTCCATGGTGGCGCGGTGGTCTTGATAGCCATTGCGCACGAATGTTCCGAAGCTGATCCCGCCCACATCGATCAGGCTCTCGCCGCGCTGCAAGAAATACATAGGAACTTCCAGAGCGTAGTCCACGTAGGCGGCGAAGATGTTTTCGGTGTCGAGAACGAAAGGGAGAAAGCCGCAACGGGCCGCATCGGTATCGCTCCAGATATGGGCTCTGTAGCTGCGATAATTGGTGCTACGTCCCTCGATGATCGGTGAGTTTGCTGAAATCGCGACCAGGAGGGGCGAGATAGCTGTGGCTACCCGCAGTTTACGACGGGCATCGGCTTCATCCATGTAGTCGAAGTTCGACTGCACGGTTGCCGTTTGCAGCATCATTCGCAGGCCCATGCGACCGGTGGTTTGCATGATTCTACGCATGAAGCGGTAGCGCTCCTTAGGCATCCAGGGAATTCGTTCCAGTCCGGTCTTGGGGACCGCTCCCAGCGCGAGGAAGGTCAATCCGAGGTCTGCGCCCACCGCGAGGATCTCTTCCACATGCCGCCCGAGTTCCTCGTCTACACAATGCAGCGAGTCGCACTGTTGCCCGGACATCTCCAGTTGGCCGCCCGGTTCCAGCGTGATCGAGGATTTTCCGTCGCGCAACGCGATGAGATTGCCGACTTCGTACACGCCTTCCCAGCGGCAGGAACGCTTGAGCATTGCTTCGAGCAGCCTGCCGATACCGCGGTCCCCATCGTAGGAGACGGATTCCCCCGTGGCGGCATCGACCACCGGCTTTTCGTATTCCACGCCGATGCGCCAGTCGTCGCGTTGCTTTCCTCCGGCGTGAAAGTACTGCTCGAGTTGGCTTCTCGAGCGTATGGCTTGGGATGGGCTTTCTGAGCTTTCCACGGGTAACAGAGTCAAGCTAGTCGAAGCGCTTGGTAGTGGAAAGCCTCGAAGGTCGTCCCAAGAACGTAGTCGGTATTTGTCATGGCTAGGCGTGGAACGGCCTGGCGACGTAACGGCCAAGCGGAGCAATGGAGAAAGTAGCGTGCAACTCGAAGCACCGGGGGCTGATGAGTAGATCGATAACGAGTCCTGGAGGGTGTGAGTCGATGCCGTTTCAGCTACGCGGGTTCCCGCAGGAGGCGCAAAACGTGTGCTCGTCACCGAAACGTGTTCCGCAGGCGGTGCAGAACGCTGCCCGTGCGGTGGCAGCTGCGTCGTCCGTAGCTGCCGCCTCGCGGGCAGCAGAATCCAGGCGGTCGAGTTCGTTCATTGCTTGCAGTGCGCGCTCTTCGTAGTCATAGCGCAACTCGGCGTAATCCTCGTCGCTGAGCTTGCCCGTGGCTTTGTCGAAGTCTGCCTCTTTTATGGCGACCAAAGCCACCGACTTTTCACGTTGCCACAATTCGTCGCTTTTCTGTTTCAGGGTAACGACCGGTGAAGTCTCGGCGGCCATCAAAGGCCATGCAATAGCGCTGGCTACGGCCAAGGTAATTACTACGCACACTAACGTCGTCATACGTCCATGCTCTCTAACTCGCTGTCGAGACGGCGCCTACTTTTCTCGTCGTGTACCGGCGGCGACGTCGGCGGAGAGCCCTCGCCGCCATCCTTCTTGCGCGCCCAGCGCCGGATGGTAAAGGCCAAACCCAACCCCCCCAGTACGATTGAAAGATAGGGCCCTACCCACGCCAGGATGTTGAACCCTTCGGGGACCGGCGAGCTGAGGACTTTCTCCCCGTACTCTTCCGCGTAACGTGCGAGAATTTCCTCGCCGCTCTCCCCGCGCGTCAGTGACGCTGCGATGTCTTCTCTGACCGGGATCGAGAAACCGCACTGCGTGTGGTTGCAGTTGCGCACTGTCAGGCCACAGCCACACTGGCAAGTGAGGCCTTCCTCGACCTCGCTTTGGGTCATAGCGAATGCCACCGGTGCCGGCACCGCAGTCAGCAGCGCTGCCGATAGCGCTACGGCATGCAGAGTAAAGCGGATCGTTTTCATACCTTGTAGCGTTTCTCCGCGGCGGCTTCGACGACGCGTTCGCGCGCACGGCCGGCACTAGTCGGGTAAACGGCGACGAGTGTTCCCAATACCAGAACGATTCCGCCGATCCACAACCAAGCTATCAAGGGATTGACGTAGACCTGGAAAGTCGCAGTATCATTCTTATCCGCCGAGCCGAGGATTACGTACAGATCGTCACGCAAGGTGGAACGATACGCGACCTCGGTAGAAGGCTGTTCGGGCTTCTTGTAAAAGCGTTTCTCCGGGCTGAGGTGGCTGATTTCATTGCCGTCTTCGTCAAGTACCGTCAGCTGGGCGATCAGCCGGGCGACATGCGAATCTTCAGCCTCTTTGATGGAGTCGTAGCGCAGGGTGTAGCGGTCGATGGTGAAACTTTCGCCCTTTTTCACCGTAAATTGCTGCTCGACTTGATAGACCGAGGACATTGCAATGCCGATGAACATTAATACGACGCCGAGGTGTACGATGTAGCCGCCGTAACGGCGCTGGTTCTTGCGAACCAAACCCAACAAAGCCACGCCGTAGCTTTCGCCGACCATCGTGGCCCTAGCGACGGCTCCGCGGTGGAACTCGACGACCATGGTGTAGATGACGAAGGTCGAGAAACTGAAGACCAACACTACCGACAACGAACGTACGCCGGCGAAAAAGGTGACGATGCCGGCCAGTAGCGCAACGATAGTGGGCCACATGAAGTTTTGTATGAGCTGTTTGGTCGACGCCCGCCGCCAGGCAATTACCGGCCCAATCCCCATGAGCAGCAGTAATCCGATTCCCAACGGGGCGTTTACCTGGTTGAAGAACGGTGGCCCCACGGTAATCTTGACGCCTCGCACCCACTCCGAGAGGATTGGGAAGATGGTACCCCACAAAGTAGCGAACGCGAGGCCCACCAACAGCAAGTTGTTGAACAAGAAAGCCGACTCGCGCGAGAGCATGCTGTCGAGTTGGTGGCGGGGCCGGAGTTCGTCAAGCCTGTAGATTAGCAAGCTTACCGATATCAGAAGCCACATTGCCAGAAACACCATGAAAAACGGGCCCATTCCCGATTCGGTAAAAGAATGCACCGATGAGATGACCCCGGAGCGGGTCAAAAAGGTCCCGAAAATGGTCAGAGAAAAAGTGATGATGATCAAGGAAAGGTTCCAGACCTTGAGCATGTCCTTACGCTCTTGGATCATCACCGAGTGCAGGTACGCCGTCCCCGTGAACCAAGGCATGATGGCGGCGTTTTCCACCGGATCCCAGGCCCAGTAGCCGCCCCATCCCAGCACTTCGTAGGCCCAGCGCGAGCCGAAGATATTTCCGAGCGACAAAAAGAACCAGGCCATTAGGCACCAGCGCCGTGAGGTGCGTATCCACAGGTCGTCGAGCCGTCCCGTCACCAAAGCCGCGATGGCGAATCCGAACGGTATGGTCCAGCTCACATAGCCCAGGTACAGCGAGGGCGGATGTATCTGCATCCAATAATTCTGGAGCAGGGGGTTGAGGTCGGTACCCCCTTGTGGCCGGAAAGGTAGCAGCTTGAAGGGCGGCGTAACGAAAATTAGCAGGATCAGGAAAAACAAAGCCACGCTCATCGTCGTGGCATTTACATAGGGCATCAACTGCCGGTTGCGGTTCCGGTTTTGCCATATACACAACGCGATGAAAGATGTGAGGATGAAGAGCCAGAACAGCAGCGAGCCTTCCATTCCGCCCCACAGAGCGCTGATCTTGTAACCTACAGGCAAGGTGCTGCTGGAGTAGGAGGCTACGTACTTGATGCTGAAATCGCTGGTCAGGAAGCCATGGAGCATTACTGCCAGGGCGATGGTGACCAGTCCGGAGGTAGCGTAGGCGGCATGCTCGCCGCTTACGACTATATCCGCGCGACGGCGGAGACCGCCGTAACAGGAAGCCAGAACCGCGTAAGCGGCTGTGATCAGAGCGAGGTTCAGCGCGAAATTGCCGGTGAAAACCATACTGAGAGGCCGCCTACTCTTCGGGCTCGTACTTCGAAGGACAACTCGTCAGTACGCTGGAGGCTACGAAAACCGGGCCCTCGGTGGAGGGGCCCTCGACGATTACGTCGCGCCCCTCCGAGAACATATCGGGAAGCAGCCCGGAGTAGCGGACCTGAACCTCGCCCTCGCCGACGATATCGTGGATGACGAAACGCAGCTCACGTTTCTCCGCGTTCCAATCCATCGAGTTCTCGGCTACTCGCCCGGCGATTCTCAAGGTGGTCCCGGCATAGCTCGAAGGAGCATCGAGATACTCCGCTACGGTGACCATGTACATCTTGGTTTGGTCGACCGCGTTGTAGACGAGAAAACCTACAGTGGCGACGATAATGGAGATACCGACGAAAAATTTATATTCACGTTTCATAGCTTAACCGCTGCGGCTGCTGGTGGCTGTTGCGCCGTCGAGCTAGGCGAGGCTAGCTCGAACCGCCGTGGCGAACAAACTAGGCCAAAGGCCCTTGCCCCCCTCTTGCCCGGGGCGGAAAGCCTCAATGTTTAAGGGAACTTTCTCGTGGAAGTGCCGCTGCGATTTGCTCCGGGTCGGCGGCTTCTCCAGGCACGCTGAAATCACCATCGAGCCACCGCCCAAGGTCGATGAGCTTGCAACGCTGCGAGCAAAACGGAGGGGCGTCCGTGTCTTTGCGGTCGAAAGTCTTGTGACAAGTCGGGCACTTCATAACGGCAAACACGCTGCGGGGTGCCGGGCCGAAGCTCCCGGCATCTCGCAGCTGCTATCCGGCTCTGTACCTATCCGGCACTATACCGGTCGGAAATTGGAGCGGGTGACCGGGCTCGAACCGGCGACGTCCAGCTTGGGAAGCTGGCATTCTACCACTGAATTACACCCGCACTGCGGCTTGAATATGGGGTATGGCGCCGTTTCCGTCAACCTGCCGCGGAGAGGCCTCGTGGTGCATCCGGAGTTTCGGCCTCAGGGGCTGCCGCACTCCGGTTTACGCCTGGCGCACGATGCGGATTTCAAAGCGTGGCTTCATCTGCTAGACGCGGGTCATGAGCAGCAGGCCGAGCTGGGACGAATATTTCATGACCATAACGCGGCAGGTGGCCGAAAGATCTACCTGTAGCCGCGCGAAGGTGGGCGCCGTCATGGTCCGCAATCGCAGCATACTGGCTACCGGATACAATGGGGCGCCCGCGGGTATGCCGCACTGTCTGGACGTGGGCTGTTTGATCTACGAATCACGTACACCGGACGGAGAACTGGAGCAGAACTGCTTTCGGACTATCCACGCGGAAGTAAACGCTATCGCCCAGGCCGCACGCAACGGCACCCGTATCGAAGGCGCCGACATATACGTTACGCATACTCCCTGCATTCACTGTTTCAAGACCCTGGTGAATTCGGGAATCAAGCGTGTATTTTACGAAAAACCCTACAAGATCGAAACCATCGCGGAATTGCGCGACCGCGCCAACGTGGAACTGATTCCGGTCAGCGCCGGCTAGAGGCCGAGCAATCCGCGCAGTTCCTGTCCGGTGTGAGAGGCCTTGCACTCCGCGACCGCCATCGGCGGCCCCTGTACGACGATCCGGCCTCCGCCTTCTCCGCCTTCCGGGCCCAGATCGATGACGTGGTCGGCGTGGGAGATGAAATCGGTGTGGTGTTCCACCACCAATACCGAGTGGCCGCGCGCCACCAGTCCGTCGAGTACTTCAATTAAAGTGTGAACGTCTTGCAGGTGCAGGCCTGTAGTGGGCTCATCGAAGATGAAGAGGCTGCCGCGCGAACGTTTTTCTTCGGCTAGGAAGGCCGCCAGCTTCAAGCGTTGCGCTTCTCCCCCCGACAGTGTGGAGGTCGATTGCCCCAGGGTCAGATAGCCGAGTCCCACCGAAGCCAGGCAAGCGAGCTTGCCCGCAAGGGCGGGCTTGTCACCGAAAAAGGCCAAGGCTTCGTCAACGGTGGAGGCGAGCACCTCGTTGATGTCTTTGTCGCGGTACCGGATGTTGAGCACCGGTTGTTTGAAACGCCGGCCGTTGCATTCGTCGCAAACCACTTCGATATCGGCCATGAAATGCATCTCGAGGGTTACGGTGCCGGTGCCCTGGCAGTGTTCGCAGCGCCCTCCTGCGGTGTTGAAGGAGAAACTGCCGGGTGAAATCTTGGCCCGGCGGGCGGCCGGAGTTTGCGCGAACAACTTACGAATGTCGTCGTAGAATTTCAGATAGGTAGCCGGGTTCGAGCGCAGGGAGCGGCCGATGGAGGCTTGGCTCATCATCAGCACTTCGTCTACCTGTTCGAAGCCGTCGATCTTGTCGCAGGTTCCGGCCTCGTGGCCGCCCAGGCCGTTGCGGCGCAGGTAATTTTCGTACAAGACCCGCTCGACTAGAGTAGATTTGCCGGATCCCGACACACCGGTTACGCAGACTAGACGGCCCAAGGGGATCTCCAGGCGCTCGATGTCTAGATTGTTCTCGCGTACCCCCTCCAGCACCAAATTGCGGACGGGTTCGGCGGAGATTCCGTTTCTTTCCTGTTTCTTTTGCCGGTGTAGCGTGCGGATCAGCAGTAGGCGGCCCGTGGCCGTCTCCCGGCTTGGCAGTCCGGAAGGTTTGCCTTCATAGAGTATTTCGCCGCCGCGCGCGCCTCCTCCGGGCCCCAGGTCTATCAAGTGGTCGGAACCGTTTATCAACGTGGGATCGTGCTCGACCAGCACGACCGTGTTTCCTTTCTTGGTGAGGTGGCGTAGCACTTTGAGCAGGCGCCGGCTGTCGCGCGGGTGCAAGCCCACCGTAGGTTCATCGAGCGCGTAGAGTGTGTCGGTGAGGGCGCTGCCCAAAGCGGCCGCTAGGTGGATGCGCTGAGCTTCGCCGCCCGACAGCGTGCGGGCCTGCCGGTCGAGGGTCAGGTAGCCCAGACCTACTTCGTTGAGGTAGTCGATGCGATTGCGAATCTCGCGCAACACCGATTTGGTGCGCGCCGCCGCTCGAGCGGGAAGCTTCAAGCGCGCCATCACTCCTGCGAGCCGGCTGATGCTCAGGGAGGAGAAGTCGGCGATGTTTCGCCGGCCGATGCGGACCGCCAGGGCTTCGGGTTTGAGCCGGGTGCCTTTGCAGGTCGGACAGCCATGGTAGCTGCGATAGCGGGCGAGCAGGATGCGGACGTGGGTTTTGTAGCGGCGTGCCTCGAGCCACTCGAAGAAACCTTTGACTCCCGGGCTTTCCCGGTCGCCCGCGAAAATCCAGTCGCGGGCTTCTTGCGGCAACTGAGAATATGGAATCCTGGTCGAATAACCGTGGCGTTCGGCGGCTTGCAGGAAGTCTTGCTGAAAATCGGCGTATGCCGGCGTACTCCAAGGCGCAATCGCACCGTCACGTAGCGAAAGGCGCTTGTTGGGCACGACCTTGTCGGGATCGATGTCGATAACGCGTCCGAAGCCTTCACATTCAGGGCAAGCGCCCAAGGGGCTGTTGAAACTGAACAGATGCGGAGTGGGTTCGGTGAATTCCCGGCCGCAGTCGCGGCAGGAAAAGGCTTGCGAGAATTCGAGTTCGAACTGGCCGTCGATCGAGGTGGCCGAAACCCGGCCGTGTCCCAAGCGAAATCCTCGCTGTAGTGCCTCGACGATGCGTTCCCGCCGTTCTTCTGTGAGTGCGAGCCTGTCGATTACCACGTCGGCCTTGGATCCGCCGAGATCGCCGGGCGAGATCTCGTCGAGTGTTCTCGCTTGGCCGTTGAGCAGGATGCGCGAATAGCCCTGTTTCAGCAGGGTTTCCACTGCTTCGTCCTCGGCCATGCCGTGGAACTCGATACTGCTGTGGAAAACCACCCGTTGCTGTTGCGCTTCGGCGAGCAGCCTCTCGCAGGCGCGGCCGGCATCGTCGCGGGCCACCGAACCCTTACACAGCGTGCAGGAAACTTCGCCGGCGTGGGTCATCAACAATCGCAGATAATCGTGTATCTCGGTTATGGTGCCGACGGTGGAGCGGGCGTTTTTGATCGCGTTCTTTTGTTCCAGCGCGATGGCCGGAGGAATGTCGCTTATCGAGTCTACATCCGGTCTTTCCATCTGTTCGAGGAATAGCCGGGCGTAAGTCGATAGTGATTGCACATAGCGGCGCTGGCCTTCGGCATATAAAGTGTCGAAAACCAGGGAAGACTTGCCCGAACCCGACACGCCGGTGACCGTAGTGATCTTACGCGCAGGGATGCGGCAGTTGACACCTCTGAGGTTGTGAGTGCGCGCTCCGCGTATTTTGATAGCCTTGTTCAAACGTAGTCCGACACTGATTTTGATGTCGCTCGCAGTTCCCTTCTGTCGCCCCGCTTGCGACTAGGTGGCGGCCGACTACCTACTGGCCGTTAGCCGGCAACCGACAGCAGGCAACTGTTGGCCGGTGTTCGTTGACCGCTGCCTCGTTGCCGGGACCTGCTCGCCGGTGCCTTGCCTATTCGCGCCTACCCGCCCCCTGTAGTGCGTGCTCGTTCCTTCGTGACGGCGCTCCTACTTGAGCATGGCGCCGCACGCTCAAACCAACTAGGCTAGCACAAGGTGGTGGGCTGGCAAGGGGCCGGCGCATTGGCTACGGAACCGGCCTTGGGACCTCTGCGCGATTCACCCACAACGCTGGGTGAATTGCGCAGAGGGGTTCGTGGAATGAAGCAGGCCTGCCCCCCACCCCGGCCTGCTCGCCTTGGGAAGCCTGGAAGCTGAATCGATGTTCGACGACGATGAAGACGCCGGTGCTCGTGCATATGCCGGGAAACGTGGTGGCGGTGCTGCCGCTGTTGAAGCCGTTGCGGTGGCGGCGCCCGCCGCTGCGGACGCTTGGAGGCGCATGTGTGACGCGCAAGACTTGGTCTGCGGTTTCGGCGACCGTGGACATGGGCCGCCACCGCTGCCTTTGTTTACGGTCAAACAAGTACATGGGACCGCGCTGATCGGTGCCGATGGGATGGCGGCAGGGTCATCTCCAGTGGAAGCGGACGCGATTCAGATCAGCAGGCCCGGCTTACTCGCCGCGGTCAGAACCGCCGATTGCGTGCCGCTACTACTAGTCGCCGGGGCCGGCGATTCCGATGCTGTCCGCGGTGCGGGCGGCGGGCGCCAGCCCATCCGCGCCCATGGCCGCCGATGGGCGGCTGCCGTTCATGCGGGTTGGAGAGGAAGTGCGGCAGGCATAGTTGATGTCGCCGTCGATGCTGCGGTATCTGCCGGGCATGAGGCCTCATCGCTTTGGGCTCTGCTCGGACCGGCCATTGGACCTTGTTGCTATCAAGTCGGCGAGGAAGTCGCCGCTCGCTTTCGTACCGGTGGATTGCCGGTGGTGGAACTCGACGGTGTAACGCGGCTTGATCTAAGGGAAATCAATCGCTG
>JAJRWY010000111.1 GCA_024276575.1 Candidatus Binatota bacterium | reverse complement strand
CTCCGTCCACTCGCGAAGCAGCACCGCCGGACGCTCCCGGCACTAGGCCGAGAAACTTCAGCGCAAGCTCTACCAACAGTTCGCTTTCCGGCCGGGGGATAAGAACACGGCGGTCCACGCGAAACTCCAGCGACCAGAACTCTTTGTAGCCCACAATATACGCCACCGGCTCGCGGCCGGCCCGGCGGCGCAGCAATGTACGATAGCGGTCGACCTCGCCGGCAGACAGCGGCCGGTCGAAATTGGTGTACAAGTCCAGACGTTTGCAACCGAGCACCGAGGCCAGAAGGACTTCGGCGTCGAGCCGTGCGTTGTCCAGGCCTTTAGCCGCAAGAAAGCCCTCCGACAGCCGCAAGTAATCGAGCAAGACCCGCGGCGCGGCTACTGATTAAGGCTTCATATCCAGGACTCCAGCATGCTAGCAGCATCTTCGCCGGCGCAACTCGCGCTTGGAAGCGCCCCGGCTTCATGCGGGCGGTTCCGCCTTGAGAGACTCAGCCTGGAAATGCGCGGCCAATGCATCCAGCATTTCGTCCATCTCGCCCGCCATGAACTGTTCCAGCGAGTACAGCGTGAGGTTGATGCGGTGGTCGCTGACCCGGCCCTGCGGGAAATTATAAGTGCGGATACGTTCCGAACGGTCACCGCTTCCGACCATGGACTTACGGTCGGCGTCGATCTCCGCATGACGCTTGGCTTCTTCCAGTTCGAACAAGCGCGACAGCAGTATCTTCATCGCCTTGGCCTTGTTCTTGTGCTGCGATTTTTCGTCCTGGCAGGTGACCACCAAATCGCTAGGAAGATGGGTGATACGCACTGCCGAGTCCGTGGTATTGACCGACTGCCCACCCGGCCCCGAAGAACGGTAGACGTCGATGCGCAAGTCCTTGTCTTCGAGCTTCACATCCACCGCTTCGGCTTCCGGCAACACCGCCACGCTGACTGCCGAAGTATGTATGCGTCCTTGCGCTTCGGTCTCGGGAACCCGCTGCACGCGGTGCACCCCGCCTTCGTGTTTGAGACGCCCGTACACGTCTTTGCCGGAAACGAGAAATGCGACTTCCTTGATGCCGCCCATGGAGGCCGCACTGGTATTGAGCAGTTCCAGCTTATAGCCCCGGCGTTCGGCGTAGCGTGTGTACATGCGCAAGAGATCGCCCGCGAACAACGCGGCTTCCTCGCCGCCGGTGCCGGCCCGGATCTCCATGATGGCGTTGCGCTTGTCCAGGGGGTCCTTGGGCAACAGCAGTTGTTTGAGCTTCTCGTCATACCCAGCGAGTTTGGCGCTCAACTCACGCACCTCGACATCGGCCATCTCGCGGATATCCGCATCCTCGTCATCACGCATGGCCTTGGCTTCGGCGAGCTGCTCCACGACCTGTTTGCGCTCACGATAGGCCTCGACGATCTCCGCAAGCTCGGAACGCTCGCGCATGAGTTTGGCATATCGCTCGCGGTCGGCCGATACCGCAGGATCCATTACCGCCCGTTCTATATCGAGAAAACGGGCCTCAACCTGATCGAGTTTGTCGAACATCTATTCTAGCACCTGAGACCGGCAACTTGGCCGGATCGTACCCGGCCGCCAGCTTGGCCCGGCGACTTGGCGGATCATACTCGGCCGCCAGCTTGGCCCGGCAACTTGGCCGGATGTACTTGGCTGGCAGCTTGGGTCCGGCAGCTTGGTCGGATCGTACTTACGTTTTTCCGCAGACAAACAGAAAAGGGCCGGAGTCGCCTCCCGCCCTTTGAAAAAACCCCGCTCTCGCCGGATACGCGGCCCCTCAGTTAGTGTAGTTGACGTTCGCGTATTTCTTACGGAAGCGCTCGACGCGGCCGGCCGTGTCCATCATCTTCTGCTTGCCGGTGTAGAAAGGATGGCAATTCGAGCAGATTTCTACATGGATCTTCTCGACCGTGGAACGCGTGGTAAAAGAGTGCCCACAAGCACAGCGAACCTCTACTGTATGATACTCGGGATGTATATCTGACTTCACGACCTTCCTCTGCGATCCACTTTGCTGCCCGAAGCTGCCGGTCGAGCCGGCCAATTGAGGCTGCCGGTCAAGGCTGCCCGGCACTCGCCCTACGGCGCACTCTCACCCCCGGCGCAACGCGACTTAGTAGCAATCCCCGAAATCGAATTCAAGCCGGACCTCAGCACGGCACTTGGAGCCGGATCGGGCAGGCGCGTGCAACTCTCGCAGCGAGCCTTCCTGAGTAACACCGGCCGCGCTGACTTCTAGTGGCTCCTAGCCGGCATTACATTATTCGTGAAACCTCGTCGCGAGAGTCGCAAGCGCCCGTGAGATCGGCCAGATAGGCACACGCGCAGCGATGAGGCCCGCAGGCATACTAAGCCTACGTCGAGGGCCGAAAACGAAAAGTGGTGGGCCGCGAGCCGGCGAGCGGCGAACGGGCCGAGATTGCGGGCGATTGAGGCTCGTAGCAGAGGTTTCATGAATAATCCGGCTAGCGGCGTTTCGAACTCGAGCGCACCCGCGCCACCGCCTCCCGCCACCCGTCGTAGAGTTCTCGACGGCGGGCCGGCTTCATGCGCGGGGTGAAAACGCGGTCCACACGCCGCACAGACTCGATCTCACGGCCGCTTTTCCAGATGCCGACTCCGAGTCCGGCGAGAAAAGCCGCGCCGGCGGCGGTAGTCTCCACTACTTCGGGCCGGTCCACCTTCACACCGAGAAGGTCGGCCTGGAACTGCATGAGAAAATCGTTGGCGCTGGCACCACCGTCCACGCGAAGCACACGCAAGCGCCGCCCTGCATCGGCGATCTGGGCCTCGGCTAGATCGCGGCTTTGGTAGGCCAGTGACTCCAAAGTAGCGCGGATGAGGTGGTCGGCACTCACTCCGCTGGTCAGCCCCACGATGGCCCCGCGTGCACCGGCGTCCCAATACGGCGCCCCCAAACCGGCGAAGGCCGGAACCACGTAGGCTCCCAGCGTATCGCCGACCCTGGCAGCGGCGGCCTCGGTGTCGGCGGCACGCTTGATCAGCTTCAAGCCGTCGCGCAGCCACTGCACCGCCGCTCCGGCTACGAACACCGCACCTTCCAACGCATAGGCCGGAGACCCGTCGGCCGCGCAGGCCATGGTGGTCAAGAGTTGATTCTTCGACACCACCGGCTTGTCGCCGGTATAGGTGAGCATGAAGCAGCCGGTTCCGTAGGTATTCTTGATCATGCCGGGCCGGAAACACGCTTGTCCGAACAAGGCCGCCTGTTGATCACCCGCGACGCCGGCGATCGGGATCTGCTTCTTGCCGAGAATGCCCGGCGCGGTCTCGGCGAAGATTCCAGCCGACGGCAACACCTGGGGCAGCACTTCGGGGGGCACCCCCAAGGCCTCGCAAAGAGACGTGTCCCAGACTTTCTTGCGAATGTTGAACACCATGGTCCGCGAAGCGTTGGTGTAATCGGTGACATGGGCCGCACCGCCGCTCAGCTTCCAGATCAGCCAGCTATCGATGGTGCCGAAGGCAAGCTCGCCGCGTGCGGCCTTGGCCCGGGCGCCGCGCACGTGGTCGAGAATCCAAGCGATCTTGGTGCCCGAGAAGTAAGGGTCCAGTACCAAGCCGCTCTTGCGCCGTAGCTCCGGCAACAAACCCGCCGCCTCGAGTTGCGCGCAGCGGCCGGCGGTGCGCCGGTCCTGCCACACGATTGCCTTGTGGATGGGGCGTCCGCTCTTGCGATCCCAGACCACGGTGGTCTCGCGCTGGTTGGTGATGCCCACCGCAGCCAACTGCGCGGCTTTTATACCGGCCTGGCGGCAGGCTTTGGCCAGCAGTTTATGGGTCACCTGCCAGATCTCTTCGGCATCGTGCTCCACCCAAGCGGGCTGCGGGTAGTATTGGCGGAACTCCGAATAGGCCCGCGACCTGACCCGTCCGCGGTCGTCAAAGACCATCACTGTCGAACCCGTAGTCCCCTGGTCGATGGCGAGCAAGTAACGAGGCATAGTAATTGTCCTCCCGGCGGCGCCGCTAGGCGCACAGTGTTCAAAGGTTCAATGGCTCAATGGTTCAATGGTTCAAAGCCGCGGCTGTTCAGCCGTATATCAAAGAGCGGCGTTCGGCCAGCAGTTCACCGAGCAGAGCTTGCATGCGGTCCCTCAAGGCATCGGCAGTACGGCTGCAGTCGTCGAGATCGGCGGCACCGTAGGCGTACTCTACGGCAGAGCCCATGCGCAGGGTCCAGCGCAGGGGTAGCGGCAGCAAGCCGAGCACACCGGCCCAGGGAAAAGTCGCCGTAAGCGGCCAGGTTCCAAGCCGGCCGAGTAGCGGATAGCTCTCTTCGTTGCCGAGCAAAGCCGCCGGAACCAAGCGCGCACCCGCCTCCATGGCTGCGGCAACCAACGATTCATCGGCGAAAGCAGAGAGACGGTAGCGCTTGTCGTAGGTCTTGGCGCTTGCCGCTATGCCTTCGGGAAAAGCGATTACGACCGCGCCGCGTTCCAGCAAGATGCGACAGTTGTCTCGTGAAGCGGCAAAGATCCCAGCTTTGGACAGAAACTCTCCGAGTCCGGGAACTTCAAGCCAATCCGGATCCCAAAGCGCATAGACAGGACGCCTGGCTGCGCGGCCGTCGCAGATCAAAGCCCAGACCAACAGCGCTTCTACCGGCAGCGGCCAGGCAGAGCGGTTCAGGGCCAGCAAGACACCGCCGCTGTCGGGCAAGCCGAAGCCGCCCTGTTCACGTAAACCCAGCCACAAACGCCCGGCCGGTTTGACTATTTCCCGCAGCCCCTCGGCGAAATCCGGGCTGACGCCGAACTCATCGCCCGGCCCCGCCGCGATCGAGGAGGCTAGTCTCGCAGCCGGCGTAACCGGGCCGCGGAACAAGCCAGCCACCGCCGACCCCGCGTTCCAAAGCTCGCGTGACAGGTCGAGCACGAAGGATCCCACGGGACCGGCTGCGCCGGCCGGGCGGTCGAGTTCGGCCGCCACCCGCTGCTCGAGCTGTTCGAGACGTTCGGCAAAGAAATCG
>JAJRWY010000110.1 GCA_024276575.1 Candidatus Binatota bacterium | reverse complement strand
GGAGCGTTCGCCGAGCGGAGCGTACCCAACCGTACGTGAGCATCGGCGGGCGCGAGTACGGCCGCGGATGGCGTGCTCCAGCGTGAGCCAGAGGCGATTTACGCCGTGAATTATTGTCCGATCAAGGTTAGGTCAAAACGACAGCGTGACTCGTGTCGGATTCATTCTTGCTGCGTGCGCAACGACTCGATGTTCGCTTGGTACAAGGCGTTGCCCGGTGCCAGTTCCAGTGCCTTTTTCAGCGCCTCGATCGCGGCGCCGGTATCGCCCATCAAGTAGGCGACGTTCGAATGGTACTGGTAAATCCGCGGGTAAGCAGGCGCGATGCGCAGGGCCTCCTCGATTTTGTCGAGTGCGTAATCGTAGTCGCCATGCACTGCGGATTCCTTGGCCTGCGTGGCGATGCGTAGCGCCAGAAGCTCGGGCTGCGAACGCGGTGGATCGGGGTCGGCTACACCGGTCAGTCGTTGGAGGGCGTCGCGCGAGGGTTGATAGTCGGGCGCGTAGCGAACCGCCTTGGCGTATTCCTGTGCCGCTTCTTCGGGCTTGCCTTGCCTTTCCAAAATGGCGCCGCGGTTATGATAGATCTCCGGTCCCAGTGGCGCGATAGCCTGGGCCGTATCCAACTCTCGCAGTGCCTCTTCGAAGTTGCCGGAGGAGGCGAGAACCCCGGCCAGACTCGCGTGCAGCGAGGCATCATCAGCATCCTCAGCAATGAGTTTGCGGTAGCTCGCGGCTGCCTCTTGGTACTGCCCTTCTTCGAATTGAATGGCCGCAAGGTTGCGGTCGCTGCTCGGGGAGGCAGTGTCCAAGTAGCCGAGGCTTTGCAGCCGTTGCAGGATCGCCTCATCAACCGCTGCTTCTGCGTCCGCCGGAGTGTTCTCCGATCCGCTTGTGCCGTCGGTCCCCGCGGCAACCCTGCCTGCCTGCTTACCCGCCAACACGGCCCGCTTGCCGCCGCCAACGCCTTCCCACGACAGGCGCGTGGGAGCGGCGGCCTTGAAGGTGAGCGCTTCTTGCAGCACCCGGCCCTTCATGTCCGCCGCAAGTTCGATAGCCCCGAGTGCCAGTAGAGTCGGCGCTACGTCGAGAAGTCCGGCGCCCTCTATACGCGAGTGCGGCTTAATTCCCCGGCCGTAGAGATAGAGAATCCCCTCGATACGGTGGTCGCGCTCGCTCACCCGGCGGAGATCGCGGTTCTTGCTAGGATCCTCATGAAGGCGCCCGAGTATGAATCCGTGATCGGACATCACCGCGAGTGTGGTGTCGGCGTCCATGGCTTCGATGAAGCGGCCCACTATACGGTCGGCGTACAGATACATCGCTTCCACGGTGTTGCCGAAGCGCCGCTGTTGCCGGGCAAGTTCGCCGGCGAGTCCGCTTTGTCTGAACAAATGCCCGAACAGGTGTTAAGCCGAATCCACGCCTTCGATGTAGACCATCAGCAAGTCGGGTCGCTCATTCTTCCACAGCTTCAAGCCGATGCGCGTGTAGCTCTCGGCGGTAGACAGCAGCCACTTGAAATGGCTGACATCGTTATCGAAAGAGAAAGGGGCGTCGATTTCATCGTCGGAAACACTGATGTAGCGGCGCAGTCGTGCACGGTCGATGTCGCCGGGGTCTTCCATCAAGGATTCGATTGAAGCTGCTGCCTGCGGTGGGAAGACTAGCCCGGCACTGTCCTTGGTCTTCGCGAAGCCTTCCTCGAAAAGGAAATGGTAGCCGCTGTGATCACTGACGATGGTGCCGTTTACATGCTCGGCCGGCCAGGTGGCCCACCAGCCGACCACGGCTACTTTGCGGCCGCCTCCGAGGCGATGTTCCACAGCGCCTTGGCCTTGCGCATACGGCTGGTTACCGGCAGGCGTTCGCCGCTGCTTTCGTTGATCGCGGTGAAGTGGCCGATCTTGTGTTCGCGCGGGCTCTTGCCGGTGGCGATGGTGGTCCAGATGATAGGGCTGAGGATAGGCTTCTGGCTTAGCAAGCGCCCGTAGGCACCCTGCTGTCGCAACTTGGCGAAGTTGGGAAGTTTCCCTTCCGACATCAACAAATCGACGGTCGCAGGATCCATGCCGTCGATGCCGAGCACGATCAATCGCTTGCGGCCGCCCTCCCCGCTGCAGGCGGCGACGGCGGCGAGCAGTACGAAGGCCGATACCAATGCGGGTAGGGCTCGATATGCTTTGAGGCCAGGGCGGTGAGGTATTCGAAGCAAGCGCTTCTGGCTCCTATTGCGTTTGCGATTCGTTACGCCGAACTGCCGGCATCGTAAGTCCCCTTCGAATCAGCTTGGCTGTCGATTCCCTCGCGGTGCGAGTTGGATGAGCACTTCCAGGTGAGGCGTACCCGGAAACATGTCGAGTGGCGCGATTCGTTGGATAGCATAACCCTGCGCCTGCCATTTCGCGAGGGCCGCGGGGATCTGATCGACGCTGCAGAAAACGTGCACTATGCGGCGCGGCCGGCGTGCGGCGACGGCTTCGATGACCCCTGCTTCGGCACCGTCGCGTGGGGGATCGAGCAGCACGATTTCGTTGGAGGCCTGGTCTGAACCCCCTCGAAAATCTCTCGCTGTTTTGTTCGAGCTTCCGCCCGCAGTCCTGCCCTTGCCGCTGCCGGTGGTGGTGGTGGTGGTGGCGGCGGGCAGGCGCCTGAGAGTGCCGGCGCTGACGCGAGCGGCGATGAAACGCGCCGTCCGCCGTCGCATTCGGCGGGCGTTCTCTCGCGCCGCATCGATTGATGCTGTCGCCGCGTCGATACCGACCACCTCGCGCACGTCAGTGCCCAGCGCGTGGGAGAACAAGCCGAATCCGCAGTAAAGATCGAGCAGGAGTTCGTCGCTGCGTGGCTCCAGCATCTGCGTTGCGAGTCGCAACATTTCCGGCACGATCGATTCGTTTACCTGGCAAAACGAGGTCGGATGGAAGCCGAGTTCGAGATCGCCGTAGCATACGCGTAAGCAATCAGGTCCGAACAATTTCTTGAAATCCAGCGTCCGCTCTGGGCGCCGGGTCTCGAGGTAGTAGTCCGAGCCGCTTTCGTCCAGGTAGACGTAGGCGGCCGCGACGGCGGGGCTGTGCGTTGCGAGTCGGCCGCCGAGGATTTTGAGTTTGCGCACCAGGGGCCCGAACAATGCGTCTACGTTGAAGATGACCGCGCGTTCCGCGTATGACCCGCGCACGATGAGCCAGTTGAGATGTTTGGCGACTATGCGAAAGCCGGGTTCCGACAGTTGTTCTTGAAGGAAACGGTAGAGATCAGCATGCTCGGCAGGCTCGAGCGGAGAAGCCCTGAAAACCGGCATGTCGCGCCGGGCTTTGCGATCCCCGAGAAATAGGTGGGCCGTTGTCCCGATCAACCCGACACGGCGCTTGCTGCTGCTGCGGTAGCCGCGCGCAAGGGGCGAGCAAAGTAACGGTTCGGCTGAGCCGGGCAGCCTAAACTGCCGCCAGAACGAGGCCAGCGCAGCGTTCTTGATCTCGATCTCGCTCCTATAGTCGAGTTCGACAAGTTCTTCTCCGGCCGGGGTTTGCACCGCCCGGCGGCCGCCGGGAACCCGGTCGAGGACGAGGCCCGCGAACGTAGCTTGTCCGGCAATCTTGGTGGAGCCGCTCCCGGTCCGCCTTTTTCGTGAGTGTTGGTAACGGCCCATTCGCGACAACACTAGACCGTATGGAGCAATGGCGCGATCAACCCCGTTTCGCAACAATGGGGACAACGATGGGGGACAACAATGGGGATTAGAATGAAACCCCCGGTCATGAGTATGCGTTACTCATGAAAGCTCGTCGTGAGAGTCGCGAGTGTCCGGCGAATCGGGGCGAGCGCAGCGCCGAGGCCCGCAGGGGTACTTACGCTAGGTCGAGGGCCGAAAAGTGGCGAGGCGCGAAGCAGCGAGCGGCGAAGCGGCCGGGAAGATGTGAGCCTGCGACCCCCGGCCGAGTTTTCACGATTAGTGCAGGTTAAACGGCTCTTCGCCTTTATGCCGGCGCTCCAAGAGCTACAATCGTCGGTGTCGGCCCGAGCCGGTCAGCGCGGTGTGTCCGAGCCAGGTCATTGGCACTCTATTCTTGGGAAAGGAGTCTGACATGCGCATCAGCCTGGCTACCAACTTCGAAAACGATTTGATCGACTGCATCAAGGACTACCCGGTTGAGGAGTTGTTCGGCAAGCTTTCGCGTGATGTTACCGGGGGTGGACGCGCCGCTTACCAGATCGTGGATAGCAGCCGGCGCCGGATCGCGCGCCACGTGGACTATGCGAAAAGGCACGGTATCCGTTTCAATTACCTGCTCAATGCTGCGTGTCTGGATAATCGCGAATTCACGCGCAAGGGACAGAAAGCGATTCGCGCTCTGCTCGACTGGATCTCGTCGAGCGGTATCGAGGCGGTGACTATTTCGTCACCCTTCCTGTTGCGCATCGTCAAGACTCGCTATCCCCATCTGCGCACGCGTGTGAGCGTGTTTGCGAGCGTGGACCACGTGCGCAAAGCCAAGATGTGGGAGGATGAGGGCGCCGACTGCATCATGCTCGATTCATTGCAGGTGAATCGGGAGTTCGCCTTGCTGGCGGCCATACGCAAGGCAGTCGGCTGCGATCTCGAATTGATGGTGAACAACTACTGCATTCAGAGTTGTGCCTACGCGCCCTATCATAATGCCACCTTGGCACATTCGTCGCAGAGCGGGCATCACAGCAAGGGCTTCTTCATCGATTGGTGCTTCTTGCGCTGTAGCGGCATGAAGATCGAGGAAGCGGTGAACTACCTGCGTGCCGAATGGATCCGTCCCGAAGATCTGCACCTTTATGAGGAACTAGGCTACGACCGCATAAAGATCGTGGAACGCGGCGCACCGACACCGGTACTGCTGGAGCGCGTGAAGGCTTACGCTGCGCGCCGCTACGACGGTAACCTACTCGACTTGATTCAGCCCTTCGGATTTCGTGAACGAGCCGCCAAGGCGGCCTACTACAATCGTGGCATGCTGTGGCGAATGCGCTATTTGCTCCGCCCCTTGTCGGTGGCCCCCAGCCGTATGTGGAACCTCAAGCGACTGGCCGACGAACGCGGTATGTTGCGGCCTGTAGACGGCGACCCTCCGGTGTTCATCGACAACCGTGCGCTCGACGGATTCATGGAGCGCTTCAAGGACAAGGGCTGTAAGGAAGTCGATTGCGAGCAGTGCCGCTACTGCCATCGCTGGGCCGAACGAAGCGTTCACATCGACGCCGGCCATCGCCAACGCTGCCGGGACATCTACGGCGAACTGTTCGACGACCTTCACACAGGGCGAATGTGGGGGCTATCCGCGTCGCCTGCGGTGGATAACAAGGGTAAGTGGGTGCCGCCGAGTAGCCGCGGCGTCTGATAAGAGAGGTGCCTCTATCTTTGCAGCGAAGCGCCGGCGTCTGGCCATCTGGCGCTTGGCCATCCGGCCGTTGGCTCGCTCGAGTTGATAGGACCCCTCGCCGACGCCGGGTTCGACATGCGAAAGCTGCGATGGGAAAGCTCCCCTTTGCCTATGGACATACAAGTAGACGTGCTCGTATGCGTGAGAACGAGCATTGATATCCTAGCTGCGCGATCGGAATCACTTCGAACTCCGATGGCGGGCCTAGGTGGTATTTCACGCTAGGACTCCGCACCGAAGTTTTCGCCGCGCGCCCTACGATTCGATTCGTTCTATCTCCACGCAGGTCCCACGCGGGCCGTGGCCGGGCGCGCCGTAAAACATCCGGTAGTGGAGCTGGCCGTAGTCGCCGGCTAGATGCAGCGATTTCCAGGGGGAAACCACCGGCTCCTGCTGGCCCTTGTGGCCGGCGAACTGATACGACTCCCAGGCGTGGTAGATTATGGCCTGCCCCGGTTGCACCGCCGGGCTCGGCCTGACCAAACAGTTGAAATCGCCGACATCGTTGAAGACGCGCACACTGTCGTTGTCGCCGACCCCTCTCAGGCGTGCATCATCGACATTCATGAATAGCAGCGGTTCGCCGCGCTGCAGGCGCATGAGCAAAGGATTGCTGCGCCAGATGGCGTGGATACTCCAGCGTGTATGCCCGCCGGTCAGGCGCAGCGGATAATCGCCGCCGGCGGTGGGGGGCTCTTTATGCACCGGCAAGGCTTCGCCCGCGGCGAGATACCACTCGTGATCGAGGTAAAACTGCTGGCGGCCGGTCAGCGTGGGCCATGATTCCTTTTGTTCCGACTGCCAGGCATTGGGATAAGTGGGGCGGCTGAAGTCGATGTCGCTGCAGATGGCATTGACGGGACTGTACATTCCCTGGCGCTTGACCGGGATGACCCCGCGCGCGACACCCTCGTCCCAGTCGGTACCCTTGCAAATCTCCGACTTGGCGAAAATGTAATCCATCCCGCTGCTCTGGTCGGAAGGATCGAAACTGCCTCCGTCGCTCCACAGATCGAATGCCTTGGTGAAATCGAGACTCTTGCCGAACACATCGCGAATGGGTTCAAGGCCACGCTTGATTGCGCGCTGCTGAATACGCTGGGCCAGGGCTCCGAATATCCACCACTCGTTGCGTGACTCGCCCAAAGGTTCGACGGCTTTGTCGTCGAGCACGAGGTAGGGCAGATAGGACTGCCCGTACTTTATCCCTTCCTTCTCATAGTAACCGGCGGCGGGGAGAAGCAGGTCGCTCATCAAGCCGGTCGTCGATACCTGAAAGTTGACGTTGACGATGAGGTCGAGCTTCGGCCACAGGTGCTTGACCGCGACTTGCGGACTAGGCCAACGCCGTAGCGGATTGGGTGCCGAGAACAACAGCACCTTGGGATCTTTGCCGGGGGCGGGATAAACGGGGATCCAGCCCCGCTCCAACGCAAGCTTCATCGCATCGTTGGGTGTCAGCGGGTTGGAGGAATCGTTGTAAGCCGCCTCGCCCATGGTTTCGCTGTAACCGGCGTGGACGAAAAGCCACGGTATCAAAGGGGTGATTGGCCGTGTGTCGCTGTGCTCGCGCAAGAAGGACTCGATGTCGCGCACCGGCGGACGTCCCACTATCTTCAGCATGGCCTTTTTCCACCAGGGCAACTCTTCCATCTGGCCTAACTGGTCGAAGCCCGACAGGCTCCACCACGCCGAAACCCTCAGGCCACCGCCTTGACGGCCTTGGTTGCCGGTCAGAGCCATCAGCAGCGCCATACCACGGTGCATGAGGTCGCTGTGGTAGTGCTTACAAGCGCCGACCGAACCGAAAATCATCGATGACGATGCACTTGCCATTTCGCGGGCTACCCGGCGGATCAGTGAGGCGGCGACGCCGGTGATTTCGGCGGCCTGCTCCGGTGTATATGCGGCGTCGAGGTCACGGCGCAAGATCTCGAAGACCGGTTCGACTTCCACTTCGCTTCCGCCGTTGAGCCGCACGCGGTGCTTGCCGCGCAGACCGGGGCGCATAGAGCCCAGTGCCAGAGAGGCTTTGCTGCGGCCTTGGCTGCCGGGTGCCCGGGACAAGGCCTCGCTTGCTTCATCCCAGACGTAGAAAACATCGTCGCGTCCGCTGCGTTTCAGGTCGCTTTCGCGTAAAAAGCGGCCGTTGTCCCTACGCACCAGAAAAGGCAGATCGGTTTGCTCACGCACATACTCTTCGTCGAGCAAGTCCTCGGCGATGATCACCTGGGCCATCGCCAAACCCAGCGCCGGGTCCGACTCGACTCTCGGGTTCAGCCACAGGTCGGCGTGGACCGCGGTGGCGTTGTAATCAGGGGCAATAACCACCAGGCGCGCGCCGCGATAACGCGCCTCTATCATGAAATGGACGTCGGGAATGCGCGTGTATAGCGGATTGCAACTCCACACCACGATGTAATCCGAAAGGAACCAGTCGTCGCTGGTGCCTTCACAATTGAACATTCCCCAGGTCTGCACGCAGCCGACCGGCATATCTCCCACACCCGCCCAACTCTCGATAATGGTGGATCGAATGACCGAAAAGAAACGAGCCTCGGCGGCGCTGCCGGGACCGAAGTCGAGGTTGGTCGTGCCCTGATCGTACACTACCGTTTCCGGCCCGTGCTTGGCGGCGGTATCGATGATCGCATCGGCAACGGTATCCAACGCTTGGTCCCAGCCAATTCGCTTCCACTTTCCACTTCCGCGCGCGCCGATGCGCTCGAGCGGGTAGCGAAGACGGGAACCGGAGGTCATCTGGTCACTATAGCACGCGCCTTTCTGGCAGCCGCGCGGGAAGAAGTCGGGAGCACCGGCGCGTCCTCCATGATCGTAGACCTGGGCCTGCTCTTCGCGCCACACCACTCCGTCTTTTACGTAAACGTCCCATGCGCAGGTGCCCACGCAGTTCACCCGTGTGTGGCTGCAATGCACGACCTTATCCCAGGTCCATTTTTCGACGTATACGTCGCGCCAGTCGGCGTAGGCGGCCGGAGCGGCGGATGTTGGCGCGTTCGGTGTTGCAGCGACGGTCGAGGTCGACGCGCTCGCCGGTAGCGCTGCGAGTTTTCCCAACCCGAGTATGAGGACGGTGCTGCCGGAAGTCCGCAGGAACTCGCGGCGAGTGAAACGTTGGGACATAGCTCTCCTTGGGCGCGTAAGCGCTCCGGGCCGACCGGCGCGGAGCCGACCGGTAGGCTCCGCGGGCGTCCCGCAGGTAAACCACGAGCATTTAGAAGAAATGTACGAGTTGAGTCCAACCGGGACTATCCCTGAAGAGTTCTGCCGTGACCGGCAAGCGTCCGCCGCCTCGGGTCGTACTCGCTCTTCGACTCTCGACGTAGTGTAAAGTACGCCTGCGGGCGCGGGTCTCATCGCTGCGCTCGCCCCGAGCCGAGGCACGCTTGGTGCTCTCGGAGCGAACAGTCATGAATACTCCCGGATAATGATACTGATTACTCAACTGGGTGGGAGAAGAAGCGATCCCGTGGCGTGCATGTATTGACTTGGGGTGGATCGAGGGAGTAATCATGATGCTGACCAGTGGCAAGGTGCTGCAGTGGCAAGGACGGGGGTTCTCATGGCCGACAGCAAAGACGAAAAAAGAGCAACTGACTATCGCGACGAATTATCGGCCGGTAGTGCGGTTGGTGGCCAAGACCGGGCCGGCCCAGAACAGACGGACCCAGCGCAGACGGCGGTAGCACCCGAGGAAGCGGACCCCTCGCGGCGGGCTTTGCTCGCCGGTGTGGCTGGAATGCTCGCCGTGGCCGTAGCAGAACTGGTTCCGCGCGAAGCCCAGGCCCAAGCGTCGGGCCAAACACTGCAACTAGAGACCGACAACTACACTTCGCTCGTTACCGGCATCGTGCAACAGCCGGCGGTGGGTACCGCGGACCCCGCGCTCAGGGTTGCGACGCAGCAGACTCCTGCCGCGGGTTTGGTAGCTGAATCCGAACTAGGACCCGCGCTCGTAGCGGCATCAGGACCGGCGGCGATCAACGTGTCCGCGACCAGTACTTGGACGGGCGGCGGCAATGCCGGGGTGGCTGGAATGTCGGACGCCGGTACCGGCGTCCGCGGAGTGTCGGGACCGGCGGCGATGAGCACTACTACGACGTCGACGATGAAGGCCGGCGTGCTCGGGCTCAGCGAAAGCGGTACCGGGGTGATCGGACTTTCGGGACCGAAGGTGGTGGACACGAGCCTGTCGCCTTCCTTGCCGTTTTCAGCCGGAGTCGTCGGGCAGTCGGATGCCGGCTTGGGGTTGATCGGATTGTCGGGGCCGCAGGCACTGGGAAGCGGGACCGTTACTACCACGGTGCCTACGCAGGCCGGGGTGGCCGGCCACTCCGAGTTGGGGTCGGGTGTGCACGGGGTATCGTTGGACCCAAACGGAGCCGGAGTAGTCGCCGAGCATGGCGGCGACGGCTTGGCGTTGGACGTCGTTGGCCGGACCCGATTGTCGAGCAGTGGCTGCGGACAGCTCACCATCAAATCCAAGCAGCATCAGGTCAATGATACTCGTATCGTGGCCGAGAGCGTGGTGGTCGTCACTTTTCTCGACAAGCCGAGTCCGGGCGGCTTGCGCGTCAGTTATGTCGAACTGCTGCCCGGGACCGGATTCATCATTCATCTGAAAGGAAAGCCGCGTACCGCGCTTCCTTTCGCCTACCTCATCATCGACCGTGCCGGAGCCTGCTGAGACGCGTCTATTCCTCAGCGTTCCCGGTCGCGGCCCGCGCCGCTTGCAAACCGCGGCGCGCAAGATCATCAAGCGGGTCGAGCAAGGTTGCCGCCAGGAAAGCTTGCTCCGCCTCTTGGCTGTTGCGTCTAGCCAAGAGCACGGCGCCCAGTTCTCTGAACGTTTGCGAGTTCCTGTCGTCCGCCTTCAACGCTAGAGCGAGTTGTTCGAGTGCAGCGTCGAGATCGCCTTGGTCTGCCGATACGCTTGCCGCCAGCCGCCTGAACAATGCCGCGTCCTGCTTTTGGCCGGCGAGTTCGCGTAAAGCCGCGGCCGCTTCTTCGCCGCGGCCCAGCCTTTGTAACAGCCGGTATAGTTCTCGGTGGCATGTGAAGTCTCCGGGATGGCGGCTGATACCATCGCGCAGGACTTGCTCCGCTACGTCGTCTCTTGACTGCTCTATGAGAATGTTCGCAAGCAGCGACCAGGCGTGAGCAGGAGGCTGAGGCGTTTCAAGCACCGCCTCCAGAGTGTTCCGGGCTTCGTCCACCCGTCTCGTGGTGTGGTAAGCTTGGGCCAGAGCGGTGAGGATCGGAGCGTGACCGGGGTTGAACTCACGCGCTCTCGTGAGTAGGGCGACTGCCTCCTCGACACGGCGTTGTACGAGTCGGACCTCTCCCATACCCAGCAATGCCTTCCATGTGGCCGCCGAAGCATCGCGCATTCCTTCGGCCAGAGGTTTCCCGTGGCAGGCGAGGGCCCCATGGTAGCCGGCAAACGCCGCCTCGAGGTCGCCACGCCGAAACTCGACGGCGCCCAGAGTACAGTGGGCATCGGGTAGCGCCGGCATGATTTCAATCGCCGTCCGGCAAGCGCCGGCGGCCTCATCCAAGCGCTGCTGTGGAATCAGGGAAAGCGCGAGCATGACGTTGGCATGGGCATAGTGAAACGAAAAGAGTCCCTGTTCAGCAAACGATGAAAGGGACCGTCGCATGGCCTGCTCGGCCTTCTCATGTTCGCCGAGCGCGTTGTATGTCAGCCCCAAATTGTAGTTGTGAAAGGCGTCGCCGGGATTCTCCACCAGCAGAGCTTGAAGAATCGGGAGGTCGCGTAGCGCCTTTTGACGGACATCGCGAACGCCGGGGCGGTAGCCGTCATGATGCACGATCACGTTGCAGAGAGCGGCAGGCAACGGTTCGCCGCCGCGAACGACTTGCTCGTGAATTCTCCCATGGTAGCGGATGTCCGGCCGGCGCCGGAACAAGCGCAAGGATCGATGCTCGATCAAGCTGGCGCCGGATTCGTCGGTATAACTGCGCTCGAACAGGAAGTAGCCGTCGGCGTCCGGTTTGCGCATTATCCCTTGAAGCTCCGGGTGGCTTTGTAGGTCGACGGTCTGGTCGGCGTCGAGCACGAGTATCCAATCGCCGATTGCGTGGTCGATCGAGGCGTTACGAGCGGCGGCCCAATCGTCGCGCCATTGATCGTGGAAAACCCGTGCTCCGTAACTGCGCGCGATCTCCACGCTGTTGTCCGTGGATCCGGTATCGACGACGACGATTTCATCGGCTACGTCACGGACACTGGACAGGGCACGAGAGAGAAGCCTAGATTCGTTGCGTACGATCATGCAGACGCTCAAGCGCGGCGCCACGGTGTTTTCAGGAGAAGTCGCATACTCGGAAGAAGCGTTGTGTTGAGAGGACGTAGTGTGTTTAGCCGAAGTGTCGTTTCCCGCTAAAGTAGTGGGCGCGGCCGAGGCGACTCGTTTAGCCGAAGCCGCCTGGTCCGGACGAATTACTTGCCGTCGGTAACCCGCTAACACGTTACGATGCGGCGGCTTTGCGACAAGAATCTCTAGCCTGGCCAACGCGCGTTGCGCGGCGTGATGCCAAGTGAAGTGGCGGCACACGTGCTCGCGCCCGAGGCGTCCCATTGCGGCAACACGGTCGGGATTCGCGCAGGCCACTCGCATGGTGCGGACCAGTGCTTCTACTTCGACCTCGGCCATCACCGGTATATCGACGGTTTCCAAGTCGCCGACGGCGGCATGGGCTAAGCGCAGTTCCCGCCACGGGACGAAGAATGCGGTGTTGTTCGTGCATAGTTCCAGTGCGGGCCCGTAGTTGGGGACCACCACCGGCAAGCCGCAAGCCATCGCTTCTACAATAGGTAGCCCGAACCCTTCGCCACGGTAGGGATGGACAAGACAGTCGCAGGCAACGTAGAGGCCGGGCATTTGCTCGCCGGACAGATCGTTGCCGAGGTATACGATCTCCGGGTTCCGTGCATCGGCAGCCATCGCCAGGACGCGTTCGCGCAGATTCTGGCCGCGGTAGAAAGTGTCTGCGCCCAGGTCTTTGACTAGCAGGCATACGTCGTCGCCGGGTCCGAAGGCTCGCGCGTACGCCTCGAGCAAGATATCGATGCCCTTGCGAAAGATGGTGCCGCCGACGAATAGGAAACGGAACTTAGCCTTGGTGGGAAGTTGCAGTACGGGCGCTTGCGGATTGAACCTGTGGGTGTCGACTCCGTTGGGTATTACGAACACGCGGTCGGGTTTCACGCCGCCATCGACGAAGCAACGGCGCACGTACTCGCTCGGCACCCACACTTCGTCGACCAAAGTGTTGATGGGCTCGATCCAGGCTCGCGGCGGGCTACCGAACTCCCACGGTTGCATGAGCACCCAGCGCCCTGCAGTAGGCGGATCGAAATTAGGCGGCCACTGGTGGCGTACATGTACGTCTACGCTGTCTGCACAATGCCTCCCCTGCAACGGACGCAGCGAAGCGAAACGCGTATCGGTAGCGGCGGCCTCGGTGGGTGGCTCTCTGTCGCCAATTACCCGCAGATCTACCTGCTCATGAGCGGCCAGTTCGCGGCAGAGTTCACGATTGACCACGGCCATGCCGAAATGAGTAAATAGCGGCCCCTCCCAGTTCACGGCAATACGCCGCTTTGCTGCGACGAGCCCGTCCGGTCGCGCAGCAGGAAGCAACTGCGGGTACCGGCCGCGGCGTTCGTAGCTGTTACCGCTCATGAAGAAGATCCTACTCCGAGCTGCTCACGATACGCTAGCCTGCAGAATTCATGAAACCTCGTCGCGAGAGTCGCAAGCGCTCGGGAGACCGGCCCAAGCGTAGCGGGCGAACGAGTACGGTCCCAGATTGCGGGCGTCTAAGGATCGAACTCATTCGCTCGCTTCGTGAAAGCGGACTTGGTGCTCAGATCGTGCATAACTCGACACTGCTTTCGATCACTTTGGTCGAACTGAAGGTCGCCCCGAAGGTTGGACACCAAGCCGAATGCTTGCCGGCACCCCCAGCCACCATGACGCGGATGTCGGAGGGGCAACGGGTCAACGGGATGCGCCCTCCCCACCCTTCGAGCTGATCAGCGTATCCGCCCCAGTCGAGGAGTTCCTCGAGCTTGGCCGCGGAGATCCGCTCGGTTGCTACCCGGGCATGCTCGTAGAGGTAGTCCTGAACGTCGCTACGAGAATAACCCGACGCGGCCACCGTTTGCGCATGCTCGGGGCCAAAGATGACGAAGGTGTCGCCGCCCACGTAAAGGTTGTTGTTGCCGGCGGTGGCCATGGTTTGTGCGACCGTGTTCAGAATCGATTCACCGTCGCTGGATCCGTGATCGTTGATGTTATGAGGGCCTTCGCAGGCTGCGACCGTAACGTAGCCTGCCCCCCCTTCCAGTCCGATCGAAGCGGGATAGGAGGGCCAGGGGCTCTCGCTTGCGTTCTCGGCGAAGCAAAAGCCGTACTTGGCGGGAGATCCTTGCGTGGCCTTGTCGCTTTGTCCCGGAACTCCACCGCCGATGTTTTGGAGGATTAGGTGCAAGGCACGCCCCAGCCGCGCGTTGGCCGGGTTGCCTGGGCCGAAGCAATTGTGGCCAGAGTTCATTGCCAGCTCGTCGGCCACCGGGCCGTGGACTACCAGCATGACCGCGCAGGGGTGGGTGGTGGTCTGAACTCCTATCAGATTGAAATCGTCATCTTGGATGGCTTCGACGGCTGCCATGAGTACCGGCATGTGTTGTGGCCGGCAGCCGGCCATGACCGCGTTGATAGCGATCTTTTGTACCGTCGCAGAGCCGCCTCGAGGCATGAGATCGCCCAGACTCTCGGGCGGGTAGCGAGTTGCTCCTGCACACATTGCTTCGACGCGTTCGGGCGTGGGCGCGACGATGGGAAGGCCGTCGGTAAAACCCCAGGCCTCGTACTGTTCAATCGCCGCGGCTTCGTCGCCCGCGATCCGCAGTTCCAATTCCTCTGGGCTTGGTGCCGCATTCGCTTCAAGGGGCACGGTGCGGATACTCATGCCGCCTGTTCCTCGCCGGCCGTCAACGCACGGATGATCACCCCGAGGACATCCTCAGTGATCAGAGCCCTCGCCGCCTGTTCGGAAATTCCACCCACGGGATGGGCGACCACGGCCAAGGGGAGGCCGGCGGCATTGCGTTGCTCGAGAAGCTCAGTGGCGAATTCGTAGAAGCTCGTTGTCGTGAGGCCAACGGTCGCGAGTCCGAGCCGGGCTAGCTCGACTTGGTCGTGGATACTCCACGACGTACAGGATCCTCAATCGTTGATCGCCAACACGACGGCATCACACTCTTTATCGATCTGCTCGAGCAACTCCGCGGGAGCGTTGAGTGAGGGGACGCCTTTATTGTAGCCACGGATGCTGACTCCTAGGCGCTGGCTCAGAGGCTTGGCTACGGCTTCCAGGAGGACCTCGGAGTTAGGTTTGTTGTTGGACAGGAAGCCTAGCCGCTTCCCCTCGAGGCTGTCGAGACCCAGGCCGGACTCGGACAGGGCGGGAGACGGCCCGGCAACGGGATTGAGGACAGTTGTCGTGCTCATCGGTGCTCCTTGGCTGTCGATTATCGCTTTGGGCCGCGCCCATTGCACATCGGACGGACGGGTCGCTCTCGAAAGCTCGCTAGGAGCCGGCGATGGGTCTTGACGCAGAACCCCCAAGTTGCTACCTATATCGTAATATTTGTAAATAGAACTATCGTGAGTTCGTATATGTTGTCAAGGGGAATGCGGAAGGAGCCTTGTTTCTGGAGAACTGGATAAACCAAGGGCATGAGTGTCTGAGCTATCGAGCGGTTATCGGTCGTCGATCAAACATCTGAGGAGAGAGCATGGATTTCCAGCTAAGTCCGGAGCAGCAACTGCTGCAAGAAACCGTTCGCCAGTTTGCTCGCAAACAGCTTACGGAAGCGGCCGCCGAGTGGGATCGCAAGGGTGAGTTGCCCGATGACTCTTTGGTCGAAAAATGTATGGAACTCGGCTTGCTGGGGATGTGTCTGCCCGAGCAGTACGGAGGAGCGGGGCAGGATTTGTTGTCGGCTGTCCTCTGCATCGAGCAACTTGCAGCGGTGTCCCCGTTGGCTGCCGCCCCGGTTTTCGAGTCCAACGTCGGCCCCGTTCGTATCGTCGAACAGTTCGGTAGCGAAGAGCAAAAAGAAAAATGGCTGCCTCAGGTCACAGCCGGTAAATTGCAGATTTCCATCGGCATGTCCGAGCCCGAAGCGGGTAGTGCACTGACCGACCTTCGTAGCAGGGCGGAACTTTGCGACGGGGGTTATCGCCTCAACGGCCGCAAGGTTTTTTGCACCGGCGGCGGCCACTCGGGCGCCTATATGGTCTTTGCCCGCTTCGGTGAAGTAAAGGGGGCAAGGGGTATCGGCGGGATCCTGGTGGAAAAGGGCACGCCGGGTTTCAGCTTCGGTAAGCAGGAGCGATTCATGGGGCTGCGTGGTTTCCCTTCCTGCGATCTGGTTTTTGAAGACTGCGTGGTTCCCGCGGAAAATCTTATAGTTCCTCCCGGCGGTTTCGCTTCCTTGATGCAGTGTTTCGACATCGAACGCTGCGGTAACGCCACCATGGCCCTCGGTATAGCCAGCGGTGCGCTTGAGTTTGCCGTGGAGTACGCGAAGGGGCGTTCCACTTTCGGCAAAGCAATCTGCGAGCGCCAAGCGATACAGATGATGGTCGCGGACATGGCGACCAGGGTAGATGCGGCCCGCTTGTTGGTTTACCGAGCCGCCGTCAATGCATCCTCGGGCATCCCTGCGATCAACGAAACCTCGATGGCCAAGGTCTTCGCCAACGAGACCGCCAAGGCAGTGACCGATTCGGCGATGGAAATTCTCGGCGGCTATGGCTATTCGGCCGAGTATCCGGTTGAACGCATGCTTCGCGATTCTCGCGGCTGGCCGATAGCCGGCGGAACCCTGCAGATTCAGAAGATCATCATCGCGTCGATGGCCTTTGGCCGGCGCTTCGACCAGCGATAGAATGCGGGATCTCGCCAGCCCCACCCACTCCTCGACAATGAATGACATCGAGGGTTCGCGTTCCGCCGTTCACGGCAACCGTGTGCTACGGGCCCACCACGCTGGGTGAGCGCGGCGTACCCGCGATGATCGAAGGGCGGAGAAGGTCTCGAGCGAGGGTAGGTCAGAGTCGTTCGTAGGTGTTCAGTGCGTTGTCCATGAATTCGGCCGTTGGCGCAGGCTCTTTTGCGCGCAGAGGGCATTTGCGGAAAAATGAGAAAATCCATGGAAGATCGTTCTAAAAAGGCGACGTTGAGCCACGGCGAACGGCTGATGGCACTGGTTCATCATGCAACCGCAGAGACTGCCGAACGTGCAACGATGGAGCTTAACGTCCGTCAGCGGCTCGTCGTACAGCGTCTTGGTCTAGCGGGGCCCACTGCCACGGCCGCCTTGGGGCAGAGCCTGGGTTACTCAGCCTCTGCCATGACCGGAGTTGCGGACCGGCTTGAGGAACGTGGTTACATAGAAAGGCGCCCGCACGGCAAGGACAGGCGGGTGATCGTCTTGGCGCTGACGTCCAAGGGCCGGGCTTTGTTTAGACAAGAACTCGAGTTCTACCGTTCGCTCGTCGAACAGGCGGTTGCGTCGCTGCCGGCGGCGGAGGGAGCACGTCTGCTTCGCATCTTCGAAACGCTAGGCCCCTTTAGCGAAGAAACGCAAAGCGCCTGAGAAAGGCCTCGACCGGGCGCTGTTGCACCCGCAACGCGATTTCGCCGCCAGCTGCGGGGGATCGGCGCGAGTCCCATCGCCCGAACAAGCCGAGTTGCACCGGCAACGCGATTTCGCCGCCAGCTCGGGCCCACTTGACGTGTCCCGGCCGATCGGTACAATAGGAAAATAAAATTTCCGATAGGGAAACTCCTACCGGCGAGAAGAACGGTCGTTTAGGCCAAACCTCTCGCGCTCGAGATGTGCGATCTCCCTATCTTCAACATGAAGTACCCGGCAACGACGAGCAAGTAAAGGAGGACGTGTCATCGAAGGACAACTGGAACTGCTGGCGGCGCGGATTCGTGCATGCCGTGAGGAGGAGGGCATGACTCTGCTCGATCTGGCCATGCGTAGCGGGGTCGCTACGAGCACCGTGCAGAAGGTCGAGAAGGGGCAAATGGTGCCGACTATTGCGGTGCTGATGAAAATTGCGAAGGGGCTCAGACGCCGTGCAAGCTACCTCCTGGGTGAAGAAGACGGTGAAACGGAGGTGGCCTTTCGGTCGGGTAGCGAGCGCACGACGATCGCCAGCAGCAACGGTGTGAGGCTCGAACGGCTCGCCGCCGACATCAGCGATCCGGACTTCGATGCCTATGAGATCATCGTACCGCCGGGCAAGAGTAGCGGGCGGTCCCCTCTCCAGCATCGCGGCGACGAACTCGTACTGTGTCTCGAAGGCCGTATCGACTATCTCATCGGAGACCGCTGCTACACGCTCGAGCCGGGCGACAGCCTCCATTTCAAGAGCGCCTTGCCTCACCGTTGGCGCAACAAAGGTACCAAGACCGTCAGATTGGTCATGGTCGGGAGCTACCCCGGAGCGTTCAAGAGCGTGTAGATACATGGCCGTGCAACCAGTGCATTGTGATGTGATGTGTAGCAGCGGCCATGTGATCCTTTCCCGGGGCCGGCTCTCAGCCGGCGAGCATGTTGGGAACGTTTACCCAGCCCTGGTCGAAAGGCGAGATGAAGAAGAACTTGACCTTGATTGCACGGATGAACCAGCGGCCGCCGCGTTTAACGTACTTCTCATCGTAGGTCCCCGAAATCCAGGTCGCGACATTACCTTCGCCCTCTTCTCCGAAAGTGCAGGGAACGAAGAAGTGCCACTTCCCGGTGGCGTCGCTTTCGTTCGCGATTTCGATGAGCGGGCTGTGGACCAAGTGCTGGGAGAACGACAGCAGCTTGAACGGAATATTGATGAAAAACTCTTCGACC
The DNA here is from genome assembly GCA_024276575.1 of Candidatus Binatota bacterium. Classification (GTDB taxonomy): domain Bacteria; phylum Desulfobacterota; class Binatia; order UBA1149; family CAITLU01; genus JAJRWY01. Next base: position 5,603 of record JAJRWY010000110.1, on the reverse strand, counting down.
TCTTTCCTTCCGCTGGCCGTGCCGATTATTCCGAAATCGAGATCCGTATCGTCGGTGAAGACTTCGTTCAGAAGCCGCTCGAGGTTGGAAGGATCTTCGAACCACTCATCGACGTAGTAGCAGTACTTTGCCTTGAGCTGTTTGATCGCTTCGATGTCATAGAGTTCTTGTACTTTGTCCATTCTATCCTCCGCAGTCCTTGTGGGTGCGCGGGCCACGTATCTACTGGATGGGCGAAGGTTAAGTCCAGTAGCCGCTGCCGCAAGGCCCCGTGGAGGAGGTTGCGAACTTACATGTACGGCGCTCTTAGCACCGAAGAATACCCTAATCTGATTCACCGAAACCGGAAACAAGGAGACGAAGTGTGGAGTTTGAACTGACCGAGGAACAGCGTCTGATCAAGGACAGCTTCCGGGAGTTTCTTGCAAGAGAGATCGTCCCCCTGGTAGACGAACACGAGCGCGAGCGGCGAACTCTGGGTAAGGACGTTTTGAAAAAGCTCGACGCCTTCCGCTTTACCGGGGCCTTGGTGTCCGAGGAATTGGGCGGCGCCTCTTTGGACTTCCTGAGCTACTGCCTGATGGTCGAAGAGTTGAGCCGGGCCTGGCCGTCTCTGCGGACAATGGCCACGACCTCGGCGATGCTGAGCAGCCTGATAGCTGCCAAGGGAAGCCCACTGCAGCGTGAAAAGTTTCTGGCTCCGTTGGTTAGCGCGGACGAACTGGGCTGCTTTGCACTTACCGAGCCCAATGTAGGCTCCGACGCCAGCGCTGTCGAAACCAAAGCGGTACGCCGCGGCGACCGTTACGTTCTCAACGGCACCAAGACACTGATTACCGGTGGCTCGATGGCCGATGTGGCGCTGGTATACGCACGCGTGCCGGCGGATGGGGGTGGCGCGATCAGCGGATTTCTGGTCCGGCGGGACGAATCTGCCTTCACGGCTCGCGACATTCCCAAGATGGGTATGCACTGCTCGCCCCTGGCCGAACTGGTGTTTGAGGACTGTGAAGTGCCCGCCGAGAACCGGCTGGGAGCCGAAGGCGAAGGGTTGAAGATGGCGCTGTACGGACTCAACGCCGGCCGTGTAAACGTGGCGTTCGCAGCGGTCGGCCTCGGGCAAGCGGCTCTTGATGCATCCATCTCTTATGCCGGTGACCGCCGGCAGTTCGGCAAAGCGATCGCCTCTTTCCAGCTCGTACAGAAGATGATCGTGGACATGTCGCTCAAGGTGGACATTGCCAGGCTGCTGGGCCTGCGCGCGGCGGAGATGGTTGGTCGTGCGGTGGAGTGCCGCCGCGAGGCTTCGTTCGCAAAGCTCTACGCCACCGAGGCTATGGTGGAGGTGGCTAACACGGCCATACAGGTTCACGGCGGCTACGGGTACACATCGGAGTTCGCGGTCGAAAGGTACTACCGTGACTTGCGCCATCTGACCATGGCCGAAGGCACTACCCAGATTCAGACGTTGATTCTGGGACGTGAGATCCTGGGAGTTTCGGCATTCGTATGAGGGTGTCTGAGCAGCAGCGGCGCAGGGCCGGCGCCAGAGGCCCACGAACGCAGTTCGGGAAGAAGAGTCCCGATAGGAGAGACTGAAAATGGACATGAACGTGAAAGGGCAGACGGCCTTCATAACCGGCGGTGGCGAGGGGATGGGTGCTATCGCCGCTGCGATGTTGGCCGCCGAAGGAGCGAAGGTCGCCGTCGCGGACAAGGACGCGGCCAAGGCCAAGGACACCGCTGCCAAGATATGCGAGGCCGGCGGCACGGCGCTTTCGTTCGAAGTCGACGCCACCGATCAGAAACAAACGACCGACGCGGTCAATCGGGTGATAGCCGAGTTCGGTGCGATAGACATGCTGATCCACACACCGGGACGCGGAGAACGAAAGCCCTTGAAGGCATCGACCAAGGAGGATTGGGACTTCTCCATAGGCCTCAATCTGTACGGGCCGCTGTATGCCACCAAGGCAGTCATCGATTCGATGATGGCGAGGGAGACCGGCAGCATTACCTATGTGGTTTCCGACGCCGGCCGCGTAGGCGAAGCCAACAATCCTGTCTATTCGGCGGCCAAGGGAGGAGTGGTAGCGCTTTCCAAGGCTCTGGCCCGCGAACTGGGCCCCTATAACATTCGCGTCAACTGTATAGCGCTGTCCGCCATGCGGACGCCCGGCGGGATCAAATATATGGAGCAGATCGCCGAGCGTAGCGGTGTGGACAGAGCCAAGTTGGAGAAGAAGGCCTTGGCCAACTACTGCATCCGCCGCTTTGGTGAGCCCCAGGATGCGGCCAACGCACTGTGCTTTCTCGCCTCCCCGCGTGCGTCGTGGATAACCGGTCAAACGCTTGGAGTAAACGGCGGCTACGCGATGGCGTAGCGGTCCCCCCACAGGAGTCCTGTCATATGGAATACGAAGCGATCGCTTACGACAAACGCGACGGTACGGCCGTGATCACCTTGAGCCGCGAGGACAAGCTCAACGCTATCAACGTGCGCATGCGCGACGAGATCGTCGATGCCTTGCGCGACTGCGCTGCCGATGGCGAAGTGAGAGCGCTGATCATCACCGGCGGTCCGAAGGTATTCAGCGTCGGTGCCGACTTGAGAGATCCTCCGGTGCCCACCGCCTTGTGGGATAAGCTCTCACCGCGGCGGACCTACAGCTATTACCATCTCATCGAGGATCTGGGGAAGCCGGTGATCGCCGCCATCGCCGGCCACTGCTTGGGCGGCGGCCTCGAACTGGCCTGCACCTGCGACATCCGCATAGCTGCCGAAAGCGCCAAGCTGGGCGACGCCCACTCCAAGGTCGGCGTAATCGGCGGCGGTGGTTCCACCCAACGCCTGCCGCGCCTCGTGGGAATTGCCAAAGCGAAGGAGCTGATCTTTTCCGGTGAGTCGGTAAGTGCTGCCGAGGCCGAACGGATCGGTCTGGTAAACCGCGTGGTGTCCGACGAACGCTTGGCGGACGAAGCCTTTGAACTTGCGCGGCTGTACGGCGAACGGCCGCCGATAGTGCTCAAGCTGGTCAAGGCGGCGATCAACGATGGAATGCAAATGGAGATGGCCCAAGCTCTGGACTACGAGGCCAAGTGCGCTGCCCTGGTGGGCCTTACCGAGGACTACAGGGAAGGGGTCGCGGCTTTCCTCGAAAAGCGCAAGCCGGTCTTTACAGGGCGATAGGAGATTTAGGATGGAAAATAAAAACGTGGTGCTCGTGGGTGGCGTGAGAACGCCCATCGGTAAGTATGGTGGCAGTCTACGCCGGGTTCCGGTTTTCAAGCTCGGTGCCCTGGTGCTCGAAGAGGTGCTGGCCAGAACCGGACTAGAACCCGGTTGCGTCGGTGAGGTAGTTGCCGCGCAATCATACCAGAACGGTGAGTGCGCGAATGCGGCGCGCATGTCGCTGCTGGCGGCCGGTTGGCCCGACACGATACCGGCGGTGACCTTGGACCGGCGTTGCTGTTCGGGACTGGAAGCCGTGCTGGTTGGCGCCATGAAGATCCAAAGCGGCTATGCCGAAATCGTGGTTGCCATGGGCGTGGAAAGCATGAGCCAGGCGGAGTTCTATCTTCCGGGCGATATCAAGTGGGGGATGGACGGCCGCATCGACGAAAAGCTGGGAGTCGTGCCGCGAGGCCACGGTGCCTTGTCGATGTGGGGAATACCGTTTTACGACCGTATACAGCGCGCCCGTGTGATGTCGCAACCGATCGAGCGCTACGGTGAATTGAACTCGATGATGGCCTGGGTGGAAACCATTGCCGCCGATACGGGAATAAGCAGGCAGGAAGCCGACGCCTGGGGGGCACGGAGCCACCAGCGGGCAGTGGCCGCACAGGCCGCCGGCAAATTCGCGCAGGAAATTGTGCCGGTAAGCCTCCCCGGACCGAAGGGGCAAGAGATTTCCTTTGACACTGACGAGACCCCGCGGGCCGACGCCACGTTGGAGAAGCTTGCTAGGCTCAGGCCCGTCTACGAAGGCGGGGTATGCACACCGGGCAACTCGTCGTCGGAGAACGACGGTGCCGCCGCCGTGGTTCTGGCATCGGAGAGCAAGGCCAAAGAGCTGGGTCTGGAGATCCTGGCCTACCTCGAAGCCGGTGGGTACGCGGCCTGCGATCCCATAAAAGGTTACGACGCGCCCAGCGTCGCCGCGGCCCGTGCCCTGGACAAGGCGGGAATTGGCATCGACGATGTGAGCCTGTTCGAGATTCAAGAGGCGTTTGCCGTTCAGGTTCTAAGCGACGCTCGCATGATGAACATCAAGGAATGCGACCGTGACCGCAAGATAAACGTAAACGGCTCGGGGATATCCCTGGGACATCCCATCGGCGCGACCGGGGTAATGCGTCTAGTTACTCTTCTGCACGAGATGCGAAGAAGCGACGCGGTGTTCGGACTCGAGACGATTTGTGGTGGCGGTGGCCAGGCGATAGCCGGACTGTTTCACCGGAAGTGAGCCGGCTCATAGAAACGGGATCGGTTCAGCACAACGACCGGTAGCGTAATGATTGGCAGCACAATGACCGGCCGCACGGTCATCGGAGGGGAGAATGAAATTCGAAGACGTCCTGTTCGAGAAAAGCGACGGTGTAGCGCACATCACCATCAACAGACCTACTAGGAGCAACGCCGTCCGGCTCGACACCCTCAAGGAACTTCTGGCTGCCTACGAGGACGCTGCTTTCGACGGCGAGGTCAAGGTCATCGTTTCCACTGGCGCAGGCAACAAAGCGTTTTGCGCAGGAGGTGACCTCGCCGAGTTCGCCGATAGCGATGGCTGTTACGAAACCGCGTTTTGCGAAGTCGGCCTGCGGCTGTCGAACGCGATGAGACTGTCGGCCAAACCCATCATCGCCGTGGTCAACGGAGCCTGCTACGGATGGGGCAACGAGTATCTGATCTTCCACGACATCGCGTTGGCCTCACCGCGAGCGACATTTATGCAGCCGGAAATGAGACTTGGTAGTTCGCCGATTCACGGTTTGAACCACATGCTGCCCGGCCTGATCGGCGACAAGCGGGCGCGCGAGTTCATTATGTTTCGCAAGCTCATGACCGCCGAAGAAGCGGAGCGCGTGGGCTACATCAACAAAGTCGTTTCCGACGAAGACATCGACGCCGCTGTCGCCGAATACTGCGACTTGATACTCGAGTCGAGTCCGCAGTCGATAAAACTGACCAAGACGATGATGAACGCGCCTTCGGACATGCTTTATCCGATCCAGACCTTGGGTTTCCGGGCCTGGTCTCTATTGCACGATAGTGAGCAATGGCAGGAGGCACTCAAAGCCTCCCGGCGAAAAACCCCGCCCGACTTCACCAAGTTCAAAAGCTGTTAGAGACCGTTGGTGTACTCGCCGATACTGCCCGCCGCATCGCCCGTGCCCTGGAGCGCCGACCCGCTACCCGGCATTATTGATGAAACCTCTGCTGCAAGCCTCAATCGCGGGTTCATGGTGAAAGACAACTACCCGCCTCCGGAAGCGTCCGGAAGTAGTTGTCGCCGTAGTCGCCGTTGAGTACTGCGACTACATCGGCGCGCCCGTCTTCGTCGAAGTCGGCTATGGCTACTGCTCTGGCACGGCTATAG
>JAJRWY010000109.1 GCA_024276575.1 Candidatus Binatota bacterium | reverse complement strand
CGGCGGCCGCAAAAAGGGCCTTTCCAACCGTCGGCGCACAGACAGCTCAGGGTTTTTGTATCGCAGCGCCCGTGGCCGTAGCAACTCATGTCACAACGGTTGTCGCCTTCGTTTTCACAATTCTTGCCGACCCAGCCCTTTTCGCACCAGCATTTGCCACCACGGCAGACGCCGTGTTCGCGGCACAACGACCCGCACCTTTCAGGATTCGCCGCAACTGCCGGGCTCACCCCGGCAAAGCCCGAGCCGAGACCGGCCCACAGCGCAAACGAGCAAGCGGCAGAGACAAACCGCAAAGGTATGAGCCGCATAGGCATGTAAGCGCATCGGTACGACATGATCGAACGCAAAGCGCGCCCGGACAGGTTAACCCGGCCCCTGATATACTTCCGTAAAGCGCAACAAGGGGTCCTGGGGAATCCCGAAATTGGCCGACACATCCGTTCGCACACAGATAACTGCCGGGCCGGAGAACGACCTGGCCTCGTCCAAGGCCCCTGCGAGTTCCTCGAGCTTCTCAACATAAAGGCCTTTGCAGCCCAGCCCTTGGCCGACGATGTCCCAGCGGATCTCTCCCATTTCGGTTCCGAAGGTACGGCCGTAGAGCATCAGTTCGTTCGGCTCTTCCATGGTCCAGCGCCCTTCGGAAAACACTACGACAGTAATGTCGAGCCCTTCACGCGCAGCGGATTGCATCTCCATGAAATGGAACCCCGCAGCGCCATCACCGGTCACACATACCACATCGCGGCCGGGGTTGGCGAGTTTGGCACCGATGGCCGCCGGGATACCGGTCCCAAGCATGCCGAGTTCGAAGATGGACAGATAAGAAGCGGGTTTGGTCGGGGGGAGAAACCAACTGGCCCACAAAGAAGTGTTGCCCCCGTCGCTAACGTACACCGCCTCGCGGCCGAACTTCTCCCCTACACCGCGCATGACGTGCGCGGGGTGCATTCCTTCGCCTTCCCAGTCGTAGACCGCACGAAATTGCTCCGACCACCAGGCGCTTTCCACCTCACGATAGCGCTGCATATCCGAGGAGCGCCCGGCTCCTGCGCGAACGTGTCTCTTCAACTCCTCGCCGATCCCCTCGAGGGCCGTCGCCAGCTCGGCAACGATGGCCAGCGACATCGGCCTGCTCACCCCCATGTTGCGCGGGTCGATATCGATCTGAATCAGTTTCTGCGAACTTCCATCGCCCCAGTATTTGTCGAAGGGTAGATCTAGGTTACCCATGCGCGAACCCGCGACCAGAACCACATCGGCTTCCCGCTTCACCACGTCGCCCCCTCCACCGATCCCATAGATACGGTTGGGGTGATCGGTCGGTATCGCCGAGCGTCCCGCCATCGACGCTACAACCGGGCAATCCAGCAGCTCCACGATAGAGAGCAGGCTCGCGGATGCGCCGGCGCTATTGACGCCGCCCCCGGCGACCACTACCGGCCGCTTGGCCCCGGCAAGCAGGCTCGCGGCTTGTTCTATCTGTTGGCTAGAGGCCTGGGGGTAGCCCGCGCGATAACGCTGCGGCTCGAGAACGGACACCGAACTTTCTTCTCCCATCTCGTACAACACGGGGGCGGGCAACTCGATCTGCACCGGCCCCGGACGCCCCGTGAACATTTCCCGGAAAGCCATACGCACGACCTCGGGAATGCGCTGCCAGGAAAACACCGGGCCTCCCCACTTCACCGCCGGCTTGTAGACATCGAGTTGGTCCTGCCCCTGGAAAGTCGCGGGCGAGGATGGATAGACCAATCCGAGTTGATGCTGTGAAGTTATGGCCAGCATCGGCACGCCTTCATGCCGCGCGGTTATCACTCCGGCCAGCAGGTTGGCTGAACCCGGACCGGGATTGCCGATGACCGCAGAAACCTTGCCGCTGCTCTTGTACAACCCTTCGGCCATGTGAGCGCCGGCGGCCTCGTGACGTACCGGGACTAGGCGAATGCCGTGGCCCTCCATCGCCGCCAAGAAGGGATCGATTTCCGGCGAAGGCAGCCCGAAAACGTGAGTCACTCCTTCCTGGGCTAGACAGCGCGCAAGAACTTCCCCTCCACTGATTTCCGACATTGCCTGTACCTCCACGGCCGGTTTTCCCGCAAACGCGAGTCGCCGCGATCCGGATAATGGCGCAGACTCCAAGCTGACGGTAGCCTCTTTACTTCACACTCGCCCCTTCTATAGGCTGTCAGGCTTACGATGCTGTTTAACTCCTGGATATACGGCTTCTTCCTGCCCACGGTGTTCCTGGTCTACTGGAACCTGCCGCGCCCGTGGATGAAACCCTACTGGCTTATCCTCTGCGGTATCGCATTCTACACGCATTACTACCCGCCACATATCTTATTGATCCTGGCGCTTACCCTGGCGGTTTTCGCGATCGGACGGCTCATCGAACCCCGCGGCAAGGCCTGCGAAGCAGGGGGGAAAGACGTGCGGCCGCCCGGCCAAATCGCCAGTTCTAATCAGCGCTGGGCACGGCCGGTTTTCATCTTCGGCTTGGTCCTCACGGGGGGAGCGCTGGCCTACTACAAGTATCAAGGGTTCTTCGTCGAACTCTACATCGACATCTGCTCCTTCTGGTCACCGGACAGCAGTATCTCGGCTCCGAATATTCGGGCACCGCTGGCAATATCGTTTTTCACTTTCGAGTTCGTTCACTACCTAATCGAGGTTCGCCGCGGGCGGGTCCACGCCTCCTTTCGTGACTTTGCACTGTTCATTTTCTTCTTCCCCACGCTGGTTGCCGGGCCGATCAAACGTTTCTACAACTTCGAAAAATCCCTGGACTTCAGCCGCCGCATCGATTGGCCGGCAGTCGGGCAAGGGATGGAAAGAATACTTTTCGGCTTAGCCAAGAAGATCATCGTCGCCGACACCGTAGCCCGGCTCACCGCCCCGGTCTGGGCCGATCCAGAAGCCTACAGTGCCGGGATTCTATGGCTTGCCGCCTACGGTTACGCCCTGCAAATCTACTTCGACTTCTCCGGCTACTCCGACATTGCGATCGGAAGCGCAGCCGTTCTCGGCTTCAAAGTAGAGGAGAACTTTGACTACCCCTACCTGCGGCGCAACATTTCCGAATTCTGGCGCTGCTGGCACATGTCGTTGACCTCCTGGATAGGCGACTATCTCTACATACCTCTAGGAGGCAACCGGCTAGGACGGCGGCGCGCAGCCCTCAACCGCTTCATCGCCATGGGGCTGTGCGGTCTCTGGCATGGTTCGGCCCTGCATTTCGTAGTCTGGGGCCTTTATCACGCGGCGGGGATCAACGTCTTGCATCTGTACCGGCGCGTGCGCGACACGGCCTTCCCGCAAGCGCAGCACCGTCTCCCGCGATTGCGCGCCGCGGTGGCCACGGTGTTCACTTTTCATTTCGTGGTGCTCGGCTGGGTGTTCTTCGTACTCGACATAGGGCCGGCACTGTCGGTAATCAAGACTATGCTGGCGCCGGCCATGATGCTGCCGGCCTGAACGACAATGGACAATGTCGAAAGAGTCGAGACCACTAACCCGCATTATTCATGAAACCTCTGCTACAAGCCTCAATCGCCCGCAATCTCGGCCCGTGCTCGCTTTTCGGCCCTCGACGTACTGTTAGTACGCCTGCGGGCCTCATCGCTGCGCTTGGGCCGATCTCACGGGCGCTT
>JAJRWY010000108.1 GCA_024276575.1 Candidatus Binatota bacterium | reverse complement strand
GGTTCCTCCCCGCGAAAGCGGAAGCGGCGGGCCCTGGTTGATCTTGCGGCAAGTCACGGTCCCGTCACAGCGGCCGCGGCAGGTCTGGCCGGCCGCGCAATCGCTTTGCCGACCGCACAGAGTCTGGGGCACCACCGGCATGCCGCTGGCATCGTCGTAACATTGCGAATCACACAGGGTCTCATCAGGTGCACCGCCGGCACCGGCACACGGAGCGCCTGCGTTGGCAGCTTCGGCCGTACAAGAAAAACAATCGCTATCCTCATTGGCGCCATCGTTGTCGCCCTGTTGGTCGCAGGTCTGTCCCACTACTTCGTAGGCAGAGCAGCGCGGATGCAGTGATGAGAAATCGTCGCAAACTTTATCCACGGTATTGCCGGTGCAAGTCGAAGCGGTAAACGCATCGCAATCGCAGTTACTGCGCTCGAAGAAGAACCCCGAGCCGTCAACGGTCTGCGTATTGTGCGACCGTCCGGTCCAACCACTGTCGAGATCACTACCCGCACGGGCGGCAAAGCCTCGCGTCCTCTTGACGCTCAGACAGCTACACTCGAAGATGTCTCCGGGGGGGGCGCATTGCCCCGGGCAAGCGCTGTCGTCGGTGCCGTCGCACTCCTCCCCCAACAAGAGAAAGGGATTGGGAGCCTGATTGACTTGGTTGTCTCCGCAAACCGGCGTCTCGGCATCGGGATAAGCCGCGTTTATGAGTGAGGCCCTCACATAGGTCCGGGAATCTGGTAGCTCGGCGGAATCAGCGGCCTCCGACGCGAGCACCGACAGGCAAGCAACCGCCGAAGCAAGATCCGCAGTGCCTCCAACTCCGTTACCGCAAAGATCGAGTGCCGGGATTTCGGCATCTGTGCATTTCTTGCCAATGTCACCGGCGAGTTTGGACAACGATTTCGCCAAGCTAGAGACAGTCTTGGAATCTCCCGTCGCGCAATCTTCCGGATCGACGACGGGGTCGACCAGCACATTTTGCTTGTCGCGACACTTGCCGATGGCTTTAGCCATAGAGGTGCTGGCCTTGAGAACGCTCTTGCCGATGGCCTTCAAGCAATCCGCAGCGGCAGGACTCAACGAGCTGCTGTTATCGACGGACCCGTAAGTACCCAACAACAGGTCGGCGGCGATGTCGGAACCAAGACTGCCCACGCAAAGCGCTACATCATCGGTTGAAGTAACCTCATCACTGTTCAAGATGGCCGCGTCACGGCAGAAGTATCCCGGGAAACCCATGTCCTTGAGGTCAAGGACTTTCTTGCCACCGGCGCCCGAACACCGTCCGCCGATGCTACCGCGCGGCGGGCACTGAAGGTCGGTGATGCAAGCTACTTCGGTCGCGGTCGAACATGTGCTTTGACAAGACTTCGAGGCATCCTTGTAGACTTTGGCTACAGCCTTATCGACCTTGTCTTGATTCTTTTGGGACAACGGCACACAAGGCCCAACGGCCTTGCCGCTGATGTCGGCGTCACGGCATTTCGCCGTGGTCCTGAACACCGTCGAGACCAACTTCGACACCGATTTTTCCAGCTTCTTATTGCACTTCGCCTCGGTCTTCGAGAACACCGCGGCAACCGGCTGCGGAAACGCAACGGCAAAGGCAAGCGCGCAAAGAATGGTCCGCATGAAAAGCGCTAAGCGTCGAATCTTCATGTTGGTTCTCCTCCTGAAAACTCCGCCTCGAGCCGCGGCAGTAGCCCCACATACTTCGGCCACGCGGCCGGCCGCCACGGGGCCCGGCCCGAACTCAGTCGCAACCAAACGACGGGTACGGCTTTCGACACCGGAGTAGCCGGCAGAGAGGCCCGGCAGGTAAACAGAACTTGGCGCTGCTACTGAAAACATCAGTGTCCTGCCGAGATGACTCCGGCCACCGAGTACCAGTCTTCACCGACCGATTGCTTAGTATCGAAACCGACGTCGATGTACCAGCCGGCTTCATCAGGAAAAGCCATGCCCGGAATCGACGCGCGAGTGCCATGCATCAACTGCATATCGATCACGCTGAAAGCGTATATGAACATACGCGGCTCGTCGTACTCGTAGTCAACATTGGGATTGGGCCGCTTGGAGGTGCGAATGCTCTGCATCACAACTTTCCAAAGTTCGCCGCTGTTGTCGTAAAGATCGGAGTAGATCACGAAGTTGGTCTCTTTGTCGACGAATATTACACGCTTGGAATAAGCATAGTGAGAGACTTTCGGTACCCCCTCGATCACGTAAACGCTCGGGCGCATTTCCCAGTTTTCACAGTAGGTCATGCCACCGTCTTTCTCACAGGGAATGCCCGGAAGGTTGACGCCGTGCAGCGAAGCAAGCATCGGTTTTTCGCCCAGCAACTTCCAGTCAAACCAGGGGATCTGGCCCGCATAGCCGCCGTAGCTGTCCACGTCGATGTCTTGTCCGAACAGAGCATCACTGCGCTGTGCAGTAGAGAGACGCCGGACCCGGCGCAAGAAGGGCAGGTACAACCAAGTATCGTCTTGCTTGAGCATATCGATGTAGCGGTAGCTGATTCCTCCCACACCTTTGAGATCGAACGGATCAATCAGGGGGTAGAGCCCGGACTTGCGAAAGGTTTGGTCCGGATTCTCGATGAAACGAGGCAGAGGCTCATGAATCAAGCGCCCCTGCATCTGCAACACGCGCAGCCATTCGGCAACGAAATGACGTTCTACCTGGTAATGCCGCCTCCCCTTGGCATCGATGTAGAGTCCGCCGGTATCGGCATCGACCAGATGCAAACCCAAATCGTCGCTGAAGTAATGGGTATTGCGAAAGTTGTACATCACCTTGACGGCCGCTTTGGGATCGTCGGCTTCGATGGTGTTAAAAGGCCTGCCCGCGATCCAATTCTCCAGCACGTTGGATTCACCGAGCGTAACCTGGTCCCCATACTTTTCGCTCGCTTCCAGATACTTACTCGGCATGTCGATGCGCTCGTATGGCACTATCTTCATGTCCATACCGTTTAGCACCGCCCAATAGACACCGTCGGCTACCAAACCTTCGACCTTCTCGGCATTGTTCTTGGTTATCAGATCTCCCACGGCTACCTGCGCTAGCGCCGGCCACGGCATTAGTGCCGCGGCAAAACATGACGAGAGCACGAAAAAACGAGACAACCGAGTCATCGGCATTGTGTGAAGCCTCCTGAAAACATCAGTTTCGAGATGTCGGCGTGCGGCGTAGACGCCACGCCCCCGCCAATAAGGTGCCACGTCCAGCAATGCTTTGGCTAGTCCCCAACGCTGCGCAAGCAGCTTCAGCTCCGCACGGAGCCGGCACACCCATCGATAAAACTACGCCCTTGGCTACGCGGCAGCCTCCGGGCCGATCTGTCCCGCGCTTGCGACTCTCGCCAGCAGCTTTCATGAACAATGCAGGTCAACGGCCACCGGGTAACGAACCATACATGTAGATTTGGTCGATGACGCGCTCACAAATCCGCCATCCATCGCCGGTTCGCAGCAACGCGTCGCGGTAATACCCTCCGCAGAAAAACATATGCAAAGAACCGTCGTCCTTTGGCAGACCCATCGGGTTGAAGAATGAACAGACGCAGCGGGCTCGCTCATCCTGTACTGCCAGTTCTATATTGCTCACGACGTGCTGCGTCATCGAAAATGGCGCGAGCGCCTTGGCCAGCCACTTCTTGACCGCCGGGAATTCCCCTTTGATGCCCCCCGAACGTGTGTAATCGATCACCGCATCCCGGGTAAATACCGTCGCCAGCCGGTCAAAGTCCTTAGCGTCGATGGCACTGCAGTAGCGCGTCAGTAGATCTTCGATCTCGATGCGGTCCTCGAGGACCTGTAGCAGTTGCGTTTCAGCCATAGTCTCCTGTTTCAATTCATTTTTGCGATCACGTCATCATGAAAACGCGACATCGCTTCGAGCTTGTCGTTCAGAGATTGCATATCGCCGCCATAGAACAGCCACGGCAGCGTCGTCACATGAGTGACCCCGGCTTCCTCCAGACGCCTGTATCCGGCTACGTCGAAAGCATCGTTGGCCGACGCTATCACCTCGAGCGGCCGGCCCGCCCGCTCGCTGTCGTCGCGGTAGCGGCGCAAACGCGCCACCATTTCGCGAATCTCCGCCGTGCTATGGAGATCCGTGATCCAACCGTCGCACAATCGCGCGGCGCGCTTCAAAACTGCCTCCGACGCACCTCCTGCGTAAACCGGAATCGGCTGCGGAGGAGCCGGATTCATCTCGAGTTTATCGAAATCGTAGAACTCTCCATGATGCTCCACCATTTCCCCGCTCCAGAGCTTGGCCATGACATCGAGCATCTCATCGCAGCGTTTGCCGCGCCGCGCAAAAGGCTGCCCCACCAGATCGAACTCTTCTCGCATCCATCCCGTGCCGATGCCCAAGGAAACACGGCCGCCCGAAAGTACCGCGGCCGTGGCCACCGCCTTGGCCGCCGCAAAGGGGTTACGCATGGGCAAAACGTAGACTGCACTTAAAAAACGGATCGTCGAGGTAAGCGCCGCCATGGCCCCGACCGTAACCCAGGGGTCCGGCCAAGGAGTAAAGGGCTCCCAACGCAGACTTCCGTCGGGGGTGTAGGGATAAGGAGTCTTGATCGTCTCGGGGTGAACCAGGTGGTCAGAGACCGCTATATAGTCAAAACCACTTAGCTCGGCACCGCGCGCGACCTCGCAACAATGCGTGGGCGGAATGAAAGCTGTAGATACGACAAATTTCACCTGAGGCTCCCGGCCGAAGTACTGCTCGGAGTTCGACGCGCAAGAATCGGAACACGCCGGGAGCCGGAGTGTACAGGCGGTGGGAGTAGATTGGCAAGTAAGAGCAAATCGGCGTGTACTTAGACCGGCTTGCGGTGCTTTGCCGTGGTTTCGCCGACTTTGGCGCCGCCCCCTATGACCGCTCTCATATGCCCACTAGTAGCAACTGAAATGGCGGCTCCAGTCGCGACGGGATGCGCTGCGGGTGTTGCGCCGCAGGATGTGCCGCGGGAGGTACACGCATGTCGCACCGCAGGTCGCGATAATCAATGGCGTTCGCTAGTATTTACGAAAGTGCCTATCGTCAGGATCTGATAATTGGACTCTCTCGATGCCCGGCTGGGCGATCTGGCAGTATGGAACGGCGACGTCGCTGCCAGGGTCGCCGAGACCAGCGCGCGAAGGGCCGGCAAACGAGCGCTGAGATCGAGTGACGGACGGCGAACGAGCGCAAAGATCGCGTGAGACCGGCAGGCGCATGCGGCGCGGCAGGCAAGCGTGGAACACTCACGGCCCGCTAGTCGTGCGAAAAGGATACGGAGGCCTAAGATGGCAAAGCAAGGCAAACCGCCGAAGACATACGAAAAGTTCGTTGAGCGCTTCCCCGAACTCGGGCAAGCCTGGGATCTCATACGCGAGGGCGAGTCCAAGGGGCTTTTCGACGAGCGCACGCTCCGGCTTCTCAAACTCGCCGTCGCGATCGGCGCCAAGAGTGAAGGCACGGTGCATTCGGCTGTGCGCAAGGCCGTAGCCGCGGGCATCGCACCCGAAGAGATCGAACAAGTAGCTGCCCTATCGGCCAGCACGATAGGCTTGCCGTCGGCGGTTGCGGCGTTTTCCTGGGCACACGACGTGCTCGACAAGAACTGAGCGAAAACGGCGGAACGATTGAAACGGAGGATTCTCCTTCGCCGTCAAAGAGCAACTATTGCCCATCATGTAGGAGGCAGGATCCGTGGGCTACAGTTTTTCAGCGATCTACTTCGAAGCAACTAGGCTCTGCAACCTTCGCTGCCCGGTTTGCATGACCGGAAGCAACAATGTTGAGACGGTGCGTGAAAGCCGTAAGCGGGAACTCGACCTAGACGAGATCCGCGAGCAGGTCTTGATCCCCGGCAAGAAGCTCCAGGTCAAAGCGGTGGGCTGGAGCGGAGGCGAGTTCTTATTGCGTAAAGACGCCTTCGACTTGCTCCGGCTGACCGTCGACCTCGGCTACAAATGCAACATTTGTAGCAACTGCGAGATACTCGACCGCGAGATGCTGGAGAGAATCAAAGAGGCCACGCGCGGCAAGGTCTCGATTGCGGTGGGTTTGAATTCCATCGACGAGGACAACGACTGGAGCCGCAACGCCGAATCCCAGCGCACTCTGGAAGTGCTCGAGATGTGCCGCGAACTGAGACTCGACCGCCATGTCATCATCACTATCGGGAAGTATAATACCGAGAGCTTCGAAAAAACCGTCGAGTATCTCAGGAAAAGGCGCATCTCCTATAATCGCGCGCCGCTGGTCGGCAGGGGTTCAGGTAGCGAGTACTTCAACCGTGAGGGCTTTTCGCGCCAGGACCTCGAGGAGAAATTCCACCCCGCCCTACGCAGCTCGGTCAACGGTTATGTGAGCTACACACCGTTTTTCCTATCGCCGGAGCTTCACGAGCAAGTTTCCGGAGGACGGCGTAACGGCACTGTTCCGCAAAACCCGCCGATCGGCTGCTGGGTGGGCAACTGGCTTACCCTCAACGCCGAAGGCGACTTGTCGGTCTGCCCGGTAATGCTCGACGAACTCAACGCCGGCAACGTACGCGATAAACCGTTGGATCAACTGGTAAACGAGAGCGAGATCTTTGCGGCGCTAACCGACCGCAGCAGGTTGAAGGGGCGCTGCGGACGCTGCCGCTACCAGTACACATGCGGTGGCTGCCGCGCAATGGCCTACTACCACAGCGGCGATTACCTGGAAGAAGACCCGACTTGTTTTTTCGACCCGGTAGACAAGAACACGGTCAGCGAGCACGAAGAAGAAACCAACCGCCTGTTTCGTAAATATTTGATCGTCGCGCGCCACGCCGGTTTCTACGAACGGCCCAAACGCGAAGACTCGCCAAAGCCGGGCGCAAACTCCCCTCGCTGCGAGTCTTGAAGCAGCGAGGATGAGCGGCGGGTAAGTCCCGGCGAGTCTTATGTCCCGTTGCACTTACAGCGCGATCGCCAATCGCTGGGCATCGAGGATCGCGCCTTCTATGTACCCGGGGCCTTCGCAATCGCCGATGCTTCTTACTTCCAGCCCCAAGGCTTCGATCTCGCGCGCCAACCGGGGATTGGCTTCGATACCGGCGGCGAAAATAACCGAATCGGCCGCCACCCTACCCTGCTCGCCTCCATCACCGAGGTAGCACAACGAGTCCTTGTGAATCTCCTCGACCTTGGTCGAAGTCATCAAGGCCACGCCGCGCTCGCGCAAGGCCGCGAGCACTCGCCAGCGCCGCGGCAAAGCCATCTGGGGTGCGAGAACGCGACCCTCTTCCAGCACCGTTACGTCGCGGCCGCGTTCACTGAGAAAGTCGGCCATCTCTATGCCGACCAAGCCGCCCCCGATTACAGCCACGCGCTTTCCGATAGGCATCCAGTGGCGCGTAAGCTCGCGCGCCAGAGAAATGCGGTCGGAAACCCCGAGCATCGAGCCCAAGCCTAGCATCGCACGATGGCGCAACGGTAATTTATCCGCCGCAACTTTCTTGTCGCTCCCGTCGATCAACGCCCGCAATTCATCTCCACTGAGCACATGCGAGGCATCCGCGCCTTTGATTCCGGGCTTGGCATGGCCGGCACCAACCGCAACCACTACCACGTCGGGATCGAGAGCCTTCACCATCTCGGCACTGACCGCGCAGTCTAAGTGAACCTTCACCCCGCCGGCCTCGAGTTGCCCGCCAAGATACTCGACAAGACGGGCGTTCTCCTCGCAGAGCAAAGAAGAGAAAAACAGAGTTCCACCCAAACGCCGCCGGCGCTCGTACAAAGCGACATCGTGCCCCCGCAACGCCAAGATACGGGCCGCCTCCATTCCGGCAGGTCCACCTCCAATCACAATCACCTTCTTGCTGCGGCCGGTTTCGACGATTTCAAACTCGGCCTCACGCCCGGTGGCCGGGTTAACCGCGCAACGAGTGTGGTCGTTCAGGAAGATCCGGCTCACGCACGTATAGCAATAGATGCAAGGCCGTAGGTCAGCGGTCCGGCCACTCGAGAGCTTGTTGGGCAGCTCGGGGTCGGCAAGAAGCTTCCGCGCCATGGCGACGAAATCGGCACGCCCCTCGGAGATCAATCTGTCAGCCTGCTCGGGCTCGATCCGGCCCACCGCAATCACCGGCACATTGATGCGTCTTTTTATTCCTGCCGCCAACTCGACGTAGCCGCCGGGCTCATGCACCAAGGGTGCCTGTGTAAAAGCCGCCCCGCTCAACGGATCAGCGTAGGCGCTTACATGGACGGCGTCGACGCCGGCCTCTTCGACAAGCTCGGCAGTACGCCGCGCATCTTCAACCGAGATGCCGTTCTCGGTAGCAAACTCCTTGGCGTCCAAACGGCAGCAGATCGGGAAATCGTCGCCGAGCCTGGCGCGGACCGCGCGCACTACCTCCAGTAGCAGCCGAGCGCGATTCTCCAGGCTCCCACCGTAATCATCACGACGTTTATTGGTGGCCGGCGATAGGAACGAGGACAGAATGTAGCCATGAGCCCCGTGGATCTCGACAGCGTCAAAGCCGGCCCGTCGCGCCCTGTCGGCTGCGTCCGCAAACATTGTTTCGAGTGCCTCGATGTCGTCGGCTGTCATGGCGTGGTAGGCCAGCGCCGCAGTAGGGTTCATAAAATACGAGGTAAGCCCCGCGATCTCTTCATCGCTGAGATCGTTGAGCAGGTCGCCATTCTTCATCGGAAGTTCCGAAGGCACCCACAACGGCCTGCCCGCGGCAATGTCCTGGGTGGCGACTTTACCCGCATGCTGCAGTTGCACGGCGAGCTTGGCGCCATGCGCGTGGACGCGCTCGGCCAAGTCTTGCAGATCCGGAAGGAACGAATCGTCGGAGATCGCCACTTGATTCGGGTTGCAGGCACCGCGGGGATAGGCCACCGCGGCCACGCCCATTATCAACAGCCCGGCGCCGCCGGCCGCACGCGCTTCATAGTAGCGCTTTATACGCTCGCCGAGACGCCCGTCTTCTTCCGCTAGGTTGCTCCCCATCGGCGCCATGATGATGCGGTTGCGCAGTTCCATCGATCCGATGCGGCCCGGTGACAATAGATGGCGGAAACTAGACCTCTGCCCCTTACTATCGTGCATCCTCGAGTACTCCTTGTGGCAACGTGCTCAATCCCCCTGGCGCAGAAAATCTGGGCCTTACCCCCTTACTACCGTGCATCCTCGAGTACTCCTTGTCGCAGCGTGCTCAATTCCCCTGGCGCAGAAAGTCCGTGCCGGCCTCGCGTTCCCACGCGTTCTCGCCGTAACGGTTCTCGTAAAAGCGGCGGATGGTGCCGATGCCGCAACGGTCTTGCTCTACTAACACGGCATCATTGCGATAGTCGCAGATCTCTTCATCAGGCGAGGCGAAACGAATCTCACTTGCATACCGCAGCGAAGGACAGCGCCGCTCGAACTCGATTTCGTAGGCGTTGGTCGAAGAACCGCGGTTGATCACCAAGCGATACGAGTCCAAGGCCTCCCAGTTGTCGATAGTGCGAAGCAAGACGCAGTCGCCGGTTGATACCGGAAGCCTGCGCGCACCCGACTGGGCACAACCCACCGCAAGTACAGCAAGGGCCATAGCCGCCGGCAACAACGAGCGACGAAGTCCCACCGGCCTCGAGTAGCGGCACGAGTAGCGGCAACCGCGTCGTGCCGCCGCTTGGTCCGCCAACAGCCGCCTGCCCCTCACCGGCTGCCTACCCATCATTGGCCACCTGTCCTCACCCGCCGCAATATATACGATACGTGGGTCTCCCTCGACACTGGAGGCCGCAGATACTCAAGAGAACGGATATCCTTAGATGTAGCCAATACCTGGAGGATACCGCCGCAACGCTGTTTACACGGGATCGCTCGCGCAACGCCGCTGGTGAAAGACTTGGCTTCAGCTGGCCAGTGTTCTACAAAATGTATTTACACTCGCATCATCCATCATCGCGATCACGATCGCGATCGCGTCGTGGCGAACTTCCGGATAGCAACTGGCAAACCCGCAGTCGCCCGTGGCCTTACGCGAGAGACACAGCGCGGGTCGCTGTGCAAGACTGCGGGACTCCCGGCGCGCTGCATCGCGATGAGACGGCGAACGCGTCGTGTTCGAAGGGCAACGGACAGGGGTTACACCATGAGAATAGGCCGGCAACAGCGTCGGACGAGCAGCGTTTTCGTATCGACTATCGTCTTGCTTACGGGACTTTCCGCAGCAACACACGGCAGCGCATCGACACTCGAACAGGTAATGAAGACCCGTAAGCAGGGCAACACCGCATCGGCACAGTCGCAGCAGAAAATCGATGAGATCAGCGAAAGAACAGCCACTCTCGCACAGCAGTACCGAAAGGTACTCGACGAAACCGACGCACTGCGCGTTTACAACTCGCAGTTGGAAAAACTGCTCAACTCCCAGCAAGAGGACCTCGCATCCCTGGACAAGCAGATCGAGCAAGTCTCCCTAGTCAGCCGTGCCTTGTCTCCGCTGATGCTGCGCATGATCGAGAGCCTTGGAGATTTCGTAGAACTGGATACCCCCTTCCTCCTCGAAGAGCGCCGCAACCGCGTGGCCAGGCTGCGCGAGATGATGGACCGGGCCGACGTCAGCGACTCCGAGAAATATCGCCGTGTACTCGAAGCCTACCAGATAGAGAACGAGTACGGCCGCACCATCGAAGCGTATCAAGGCTCCTTGCGAGACGGTGACCGGGAAAGGGCTGTCGATTTTCTGCGCTTCGGTAGAGTTGTGCTGGTCTACCAAACGCTCGACGGAGAGGAATCGGGAGTGTGGAATAGGAAAAAGGGAGGCTGGGAAACGCTCGGCAGCGAATATCGCGTCTCCATCGCCCAGGGCCTCCGTATAGCTCGTAAACAAGCCGCGCCGGACCTGCTTCGCCTCCCGGTGCCCGCAGCGCAGGCAGCGAAATGAGAACGCGCCGTGATGGAAGAACGCGCACTTTCGCGACACTGGCAAGCTGCCTTCTCGCCGTGGCAATCTCGTTGTCGAGCCCGGCCGGCGTTTGCCCGGAGGCCTTTGCCGCCGGCGCGGGGAAGACAGCGCCGCAATCGCTCGATCAGCTTCTCGAACAGGTAAAGCGCGGTTGGAACAGCGAACGTGCAGCCAACGACCGGCGTGAAGCTGAGTTTCGCAAAGCCCAAGCAGAACAGCAGTCGTTGCTCTCACAAGCGCGAGCACGCCTAGCAGCCGAAGAACAACGCAGTAAGGAGCTGGAGCAGAGTTTCGACGACAATGAAATTCGCATTGCCCAACTCGAACAGACTCTTGAAGAAAGGCTGGGCAATCTCGGAGAGGCTTTTGGAGTCGTCCGCCAGGTCGCCGGCGACACCAAAGGAAACATCGACTCATCGTTGGTTAGCGCAGAGTTTCCCGGCCGTGGAGAGTTTCTAGGCGAACTCGGCAAATCCAAGGCCCTGCCTTCGATCGAATCGTTGGAAAAACTATGGTTCGCACTGCAACAGGAGATGACGGAGAGCGGTAAAGTAACGAGATTCCAGGCTCCGGTGGTTTCCGTGGAAGGCCGGGAAGAGCAACGCGAAGTAATCCGCGTCGGCACCTTCAACGCAATCTCCGCAGGTGAATACCTGCAGTGGAAACCCGAACTCAGAAAACTGGTTGAACTCGGCCGGCAGCCGTCGTCGCGCCACCTGAGCACCGTCGCTCCTTTCGAGAAGGCTACCACCGGCATGATGCCGCTGTCGCTCGATCCCTCGCGCGGACAGTTACTTTCGCTGCTGGTACAGACCCCGAGCGCCCGTGAGCGCGTAGATCAAGGCGGGCCGATCGGTTACACCATCATTGCCCTCGGCCTTGCCGCCGGCCTTCTCGGTATGCTGCGCTGGGCCTACATACTAATGATCGGCGCAAGGGTGGCCAAGCAAAAGCGCAGCGAGGAGATTTCTACCTCCAACCCACTGGGGCGAGTGCTCGCGGTCTGCGAAGAGAACTCACACGCCGACGTCGAGACCCTGGAACTCAAACTCGACGAGGCAATATTGCGAGAGTCGGCCAAGCTGGACCGTTACTTGTGGGTCGTAAAAGTGGTCTCGGTGGTCGCTCCGCTGATGGGGCTTCTGGGCACCGTGACCGGCATGATCCGAACCTTTCAATCCATCACCCTGTACGGAACCGGCGACCCCAAGCTCATGGCCGGCGGTATTTCCGAAGCGCTGGTAACGACCATGCTAGGCCTTTTTGTCGCCATCCCCTTGGTTTTCCTCCACGCCATGGTCGCCACCGGGTCCAAGAAAGTCGTGGACGTGCTCGAGGAGCAAAGCGCGGGGCTCGTAGCCCGCCGCGCGGAGCGTCGCGATGCATCTTCTTGAGGCGTACTGGGCAGTTAGAGATTTCCTCGACGCCGGTGGGACGGTGCTGCTCTCCATCCTATTCGCCACCTTGGTGATGTGGACGATGATCCTGGAGCGGCTCTGGTACTTTCGCTGCGGGCATCCGGGAGAAGTCAGCCGTGCGCTGGAGGAATGGGCGAGACGAAGCGATCACAGCTCATGGCGGGCGCAACAGATCCGCCGCATGCTGATCTCACATGTCGGCGGGAAACTCGACCATTCCCTACTGATGATCAAGACAGTCATCGCTCTGTGTCCACTGCTAGGCTTGCTCGGTACGGTATCGGGAATGATAGAAGTTTTCGACGTGATGGCGGTAGCCGGCGGGGGCAACGTCCGTGCCATGGCTTCTGGCGTATCCAAGGCGACCATACCCACGATGGCCGGCATGGTCGCCGCCCTGTCGGGTTTGATAGTCAGCGTACAGCTCGAACGTTTTGCACAAAACGAGAGCGAGAGAGTCGCGGACCGCTTGGTTCCACTCGAAGAGGCAAACCATGCGGCATAGGCGAAAGCACGAACACGAGGCACACCGTGCAGCGTAGGCGCGAGTACGGTAGCGAGGCAAGCAATGCGGCGTAGGCGAAAACGTGAGAGCGAGGAGAGCGAGATAAACATGACGCCGATGCTCGACGTCGTCTTCATCATGCTCATATTCTTCATCGTCACTTCTTCTTTCGTCAAAGAAGCCGGTATCGACGTCAATAAACCCGATGCGGTAACCGCCGAGAGAAAGGAACGTGGCAATATCCTAGTCGCTATCAGCGACCGCGGACAGATCTGGATAAACAAGCGCGAAGTCGACATTCGCACGGTACGTGCCAACATCGAACGCCTCCACGCTGAAAACCCCTTGGGGTCGGTGGTCATACAAGCCGACCGCGACTCCAAGAACGGCCTTCTGGTCGCGGTCATGGACGCCGCACGCCTGGCGGGAGTCGATGAAGTCTCGATCGCCGCCGACGAGACGCGATAACTTCCGGACAATCGGACAATGCCTTTGCGCTACTTGACAAGCTCGATCGCCGCGGCAGCGATCACTTTCGGGGTCTTCTTCCTGATGCAGGAATTGATCAGTGGCGACGGCGGCTCCTTACAGGACGAGCCGTCGACGAAGCTGATCGATTTCGTGCGTTTGAAGCGCGAGTCCGAACTCGAGTTGAAAAAACGCAAGTTGCCGGAAAAACAGAAGCCTCCCGAAGCACCGCCGCCGCCGAAGATGGACTTGTCGCGCAGCTTGGAGCCTGGAGCCAACGTCGAAGCGATCATGCCGGTGTTCTCGCCGGATCTCGACCTGGGCGGCGGCCCCTACCTCGGTGAGGCGCCGAGCGACAGCGACGCCATCCCGCTCGTTCGTGTCAACCCCCTATACCCGATTACTGCCGCCGAGCGCGGCATCGAAGGATGGGTAAGTGTGGAGTTTTCGATCAGCGAAACCGGCGCGGTAAAGGATGCGAAGATAGTCGACTCCAATCCCGGTTCGATATTCAACCGCGCAGCGCTCAGAGCGATCTCCAAGTGGAAGTACAAGCCCAAGATAGTCGACGGCGTTCCCGTGGAAAGACACGGGATAAAAGTGAAGCTCACATTCGAGTTGGACGATTGAGTATTGGAAAGGGCCACACGAAGGTGGCCGCGCTACTTGCCGCGGCCTTGCTCCTTACCGCCGTCTTTCCGGTGCAGGCTGCAGCGGGCGATGAAAACAAGCACCGCAGCTTTACGGTAGGACAGTACGCTTTCAGCAAGCTCGAGAAGGCCCACGAGTTGCTTTCGGACGAAAAATTCACGGAAGCCCGGGAGGTACTCAACAAGATGTCCGAGCATCGCGGACTAAACGAGCACGAACGGGCGGTGATGCATCAGACCTACGCTTACATCGAATCGTCGCAGCAGCATTACCGCGCAGCGGCTGAACGCTTTGAAAAAGCCCTCGCTCTTGACGCGTTACCGGAAGGAGCGCGCCTGAACACGCTTTACAATCTGGCTCAGATCTACCTAGCCGACGAGAACTTCGATGAGGCCGCTGCAAAGTTGGAAGAGTGGTTCACGCAAGCGACCAACCCCGGACCCGAGGCTTACTACTTGCTGGCGGTGGCGTACATACAAGCCGGCCGCCACGATGCGGCTTATACGCCCGCGTCAACAGCCGTGACACAGGCGAAGACTCTCAAGCAATCGTGGCTTCAACTGCTGCTCGCTCTGGAACTCGAGAGAAAGGACTACGGCAAAGCACTAAAACTGCTGGAAACCGCAGTACAGAAGTGGCCGAACAAAGCTTACTGGATGCAACTGTCCGCCGTATACGCAGAGTTGGGCCGGGAGCAGGACTCGCTCGCCGCCATGCAGGTCGCCTACACCCAGGGCTATCTGACATCCGATTCGGAACTGCGCAACCTAGCGCGCATGTACCTGTATCACGACCTGCCCTTTCAGGCCGCCACATTACTAGAGAAAGCGTTTGATCAAGGACGGATCACCCCGGAACCTTCTGCCTACGAGCTTCTCGCCGACGCTTGGCTCAATGCTCGCGATTACGACAAGGCCCTCGCGCCGCTGAGAAAGGCGGCATCCATGTCAGACGACGGGAAGTTATACCTCAAACTCGCCCGGCTTCTCATAGAAAGAGAAGATTGGAAAACCGCTGCGGAGGCGCTGATGCAGGCCTTGGCCAAACCTCAACTAAAGGAGCGAGGAAAGGCCCTGCTCCTACTCGGCATCGCCCGTTATTCGAATAACGATTGGCAGGGTTCGCAGCAAGCCTTTGAAAAAGCGAGCAGGTTTGACGCGCAGCGACAAGAAGCCCGAAAATGGCTCGAACACCTACGACGCAAGCAAGGGCAAGACGGCCACTGAAGTTACTGAAGCTCATCTTTGCTGCCCCGATCTCGTCAAAAGCCGCGACAAACGCCCGCAAAAAAAAACGACAACATGTGCACGAAACCCTCGCCAAGGCTCGATCGGGCTGCTAGTGCTTGGCTCGTCTCCTGATACGGCGGAGAAGCTAAACACAGTTGACGCCTGCCCGGCGCCAGTCTGACGCCTATTTGGCACGCAGCACGCGGCGCTTGGTGCTTGGTCTAGTCGCGTAAACGCGGTGGCGCTTACGCTTTTACGGGAGGGAAGGTCATGGTGATTGGTTCGAGTCTTTCACGTTACTTCAGTTGTGGTGCGGCCCTTGTCTTATCCATGTTGCTGATCGTGCCGGCGCAGGCACAAAGCGACGGGGACGAAGACTACGATCAATCCGGCGTCATCGAAGAGATCACGGTAACGGCCCAGAAAAGGGAGGCGAGCCTGCAATCCACGCCGATATCGATGACCGCTTTCACTGCCGGCGTCATCGAAGACCAGAACATCACCACCGTCGACGATATTTCCGACTTCACCCCCAACGTAAACATCCACCCCAACGCGGGCGGCAACTCCGGGGTAACGGTGGGAATGCGCGGCGTGTCTACCTCCGATCCCATCATCACTCTGGAACCCACGGTAGGGATATACAAAGATGGCGTATACATCTCGAAGTCGGCCGGCTCGATGTTTCAGATGGGCGATCTCCAGCGCATAGAAGTCCTGCGCGGCCCCCAGGGGACACTGTACGGACGCAACACCACCGGCGGCGCCATCAACCTGATAACGAAAAAGCCGAGCGGGCAATGGGGTATCGACCAGAAGCTTCGCATCGGCAACTACAGCTACTTCAACAGTGAAACCGCGATCGACGCGCCCATAAACGGAGAAGGAGGCCTGTGGAACAACCACGCGGCGGGGAACCTGTCTGCACGGGTAAGTTTCGCCTATGCCGGTCGTGACGGGTGGGTAGAGAACATTTCCACGGTGCCGGTGCAGGCCGGGGGCGCGGCACTCGGCAGCGGAGACTTCGACGATTTGAACCGCCTTTCGACTTCCGCAGCCTTGCGCTGGGAGCCTTCCGACATGGTGACTGTAGACTACAACTTCGACTATCACCGAAGCAGGGAGAATCCTTCAGCCTTTCAGTTGAGCGGGATCTACGACGGCGCCGCCGTAGGCTTCCTCTCCCCCTACATACGCAGCAACCGGGTCAAAAGCATCGGCAACAACAACGTGCGCCTCCACGTCGGATACGCCCCCGACGGCACACCTTTGTTCGAAGAGAAACAACTGGAGAACTCTCTCGACGTGCGCGGACACGCACTGACGATCGCCTGGGAAGTCGGAGAATTGGGCGCGCTGGGGCATGTTGAAGTAAAATCGATCAGCGGCTACCGCAACCTCGACACCACCGAAGACCAGGATCTAGACGGCACCAATTTCCGTGCCGCCGAGTTCGGCCTGATCCAAGACCAGGAACAGTACACCCAGGAACTGCAATGGATCGGTACCGGCGCTTGGGACGGACGCATCGATTACGTGGCCGGATTCTACTACTTCACGGAAGACGGCGGAGAACTCAGCCGCCAGACTTTCTTCGGCGGCGCCAACGCTTTCACCTCTATAAACCGTTTCGACAATGAAGCCTGGGCGCTGTTCACTCAGGCCACCGTGACCCCTCCGGTATTCGAAGACCGCTTCAGCATCACCGTCGGTGCCCGCTATACCGAAGAAACCAAGAAAGCCAAGCGCGATTACGACTGCGTAAACATCGCCAGCGAGAGCGGAAACCTCTGCGACTTGTACAACCTGGACTTCCAGTCTGACCGGAAGCAGGACTTTGACAACTTTTCCCCGATGATAAACTTGGCCTATCAGGCCAGTGACGACGTAATGGGCTATTTCAAGGTGAGCCGGGGCTTCAAGAGTGGGGGCTTCAACGGCAGAGCAACCAAACTCGCAGAGTTTGAACGGCCCTTCGACGAAGAAACGCTGACTGCCTGGGAACTGGGAATGAAGTCCCAGTGGATCGATAACCGCCTGCAACTAAACGTCGCCGGTTTTTTCAGCGACTACAAGGACCTGCAAGCCACGGTATTCGAGGCTGATCAGTTCGGAGGTACCGCAAGCAACCTGACCAACGCGGGAAGCGCCGAGATCTGGGGTGCTGAGGTGGAAATGATGGCTCTGCCCGTCCCCAGTGTAGACGTTCGTATCGCTTACGGATGGCTGGACCCGGAGTACAAAGAGTTTTGCGCTAGCCGTGATGTAGATGGCAACTGCACAGCCGACGTCGCCGACCAACGAGAGTTCGTGCTGTCCCCGGATCACAGCATATCCGCCGGCATAGGTTACACCGGACCACCGACCGAGAACGGGATCTTCTCCGCTCGACTAGACGCTTACTGGCAAGACTCGGTGGTGTTTCTGATCAAGGACAACGACCTTGACGCCCAGGGCAGTTACGCACTGCTCAACGGACGCATAGAACTCGGAGAGATCCCGGTCGAAAGCGGCACCGTCGACCTCGCGCTGTGGGGGCGCAATCTGCTCGACAAAAGCTACCGCGAGTTCGGCATCGACTTCGGCAGGCCTGAAAACCGGGGCCTCGGCTATGCCGGCAATATATACGGCGATCCCCGGACTTTCGGCATAGAAATGATCTGGAACTGGGAGAAAATCTAAGCCTGAATCCCCGGGGGGCTGCTCTTCGAGCCTCCCCCCGGGGATGAAATCCGTAGGACTAGTTTCCTTCATGTATACTCTCTCGTCCTCTGGGCACGCTGCGACGCACACGCCGGCTGCAAGTTGCCCCTGCTGCGGCTAAGCGGGAATATGCGCTTGGCCGCCTCGAGCGGGACGGACGAAAGTGAAAGTATACGCCGCTATCGACAACCCACGCATGCAACTGGCGGAGATTCCCGCACATGCCCGCCGTGCCGAGGCTCTGGGATTCTCAGGTTTGCTGATTCCCGAAGCGGCGCATGACGGATTTCTCGCCGCCGCGCTCGCTCTCGAACACAGCGATTCTCTGCTGGTAGCGACCAACGTGGTGCTGGCCTTTCCGCGCAGTCCGGTCGTCACCGCCTATTCAGCATGGGATCTGCAACAGTTGTCGGGTGGCCGCTTCCAACTGGGCCTGGGTTCACAGGTCAAAGCCAATATCGAGGGGCGCTTCGGAGTCGAGTGGACTGCTCCGGTTGCGCGCATGCGCGACTATATCGCCGCCCTACGTGCGGTGTGGAATTGCTGGCAAACCGGCAGCAGCCTGAATTTCGAATCTGACAACTACAAGCTCAATCGCATACAGCCGTTCTTCAATCCCGGACCCATCGAGAATCCGGATATCCCGATCTTTCTCGGGGCAGTCAACGAGCACATGACCCGCCTAGCCCTGCACAGCGCAGACGGTCTCATGACTCACCCTACGGCCTCAGCACCTCGTTTCATTGAAGCAGTAATCAGGCCGCTGATCGAGGCTCGTGGCGACGATACCGCACAGCAACGGCGGGCCCCTGCAAGCGAAACCACCGTAGCCACTGCCAGTGGGAGCACCGCCTGCCGCAACACCCCTAAAGTCATCGCATCGACCTTTATCGCCACCGGGATCGACACCAGCACGGTCACAGCGGAAAGAGAGCGGATGCGCAAATTGCTCGGCTTCCTCTACTCCACTCCACAATACCACAAGCCGCTGGAAATGCTCGGCCACGGACCGCTCGGCAAACGCCTGCACCGGCTGAGCCGCACGCAATCCTGGGCGGAGATGGAAACGGCGGTCGGCGACGAAGTACTCGATGAGATCGTTCTGTCGGGCACTTATGAGGAGATACCGGAACTCATCGCGCAGCGTTACGGCCACCTAGTAGACGCCGTAACACTACGCATGCCGGCCGATAAGGCCGGCGACGGTGCCTTGCGCCGAACCCTGGACGCGATCAGCGGCCACGGGGACTGCCGCCGATGACTCGTCCCTCACGGCGACTCCGCTTCGAGCAGCCTTGACCGCTTTTTCGGATATCCCCGGCCCCGACACCTGCGCGGGCACACCATTTCGGCTTTGGGCCACCAAACTCATGGTACTAGCCCGCATTATTCATGAAACCTCGTCGCGAGAGTCGCAAGCGCCCGTGAGATCGGCCCAAGCGCAGCGATGAGGCCCGCAGGCGTACTAACAGTACGTCGAGGGCCGAAAAGCGAGCACGGGCCGAGATTGCGGGCG
>JAJRWY010000107.1 GCA_024276575.1 Candidatus Binatota bacterium | reverse complement strand
GCGAGTACGGCCGCGGATGGCGTGCTCCAGCGTGAGCCAGAGGCGATTTACGCCGTGAATTATTGTCCGATCAAGGCTAGTGCGAGCGGTTGCTTGCTAGCGGGCGTCTGCCGGCGGTGGTTCGTTGAGCCTCAGCCAGTAATTTGCGAGCGCGCGAACAGTCTCAGTAAACTCGGAGAAATCTACCGGTTTCCTAATATAGCTGTTTGCTCCCAGAGAGTAGCTTTCGATAACGTCGCTGGGTTCGTCGGAAGAAGACAGCACTATTACGGGAATCAGGCGGGTCATGCTGTCAGCCCGCAGGCGCCGCAGTACTTCCAAGCCGTCGACTTTCGGTAGTTTGAGGTCCAGGAGAATCAGGGCGGGCATTTCGCTGCTCTTGCGGTCAGCATGGGACCCCAGAGCGAAAAGAAAGTCCAGGGCTTCCAATCCGTCGCGTGCCACTTCTACCGTGTGGGAAACATCGCTGCGTTCGAGGGCTCGTCTGGTAAGAACCGCATCGTCCGGATTGTCTTCCACTAACAGAATGATTCTCTTAGCCATTCATCAGTCCCCTACCTGGCCTGCAGCGTGAAATAGAAGGTCGCACCCTCGCCGGGCGCGCTTTCCGCCCAGACACGACCGTTATGCCGGCGCACGATCAACCGAACAGTCGCCAGTCCTATCCCAGACCCCTCGAACTCGTCAACAGCATGGAGTCTCTCAAAAGCCCCGAAAAGTCTATCCGCGTAAATCATATCAAAACCCACCCCGTTGTCACGAACGAAATACACTGTCTCGCCCTCGTCATTCTGGAAGGATCCGAACTGTACTTTCGGGGATTCGGCCTTGGATGTGAACTTCCAAGCGTTGTTTAATAGGTTGCGAAGCGCTTCTACTATCAGGTCGGGATCGCCCCTGGTCAAAGGCACGTCTTCGACCTTGCACGCCACCTTGCGTTCACTCCCGGTTTTGTCGAGCTCAGCCACGACAGTAGCGGCAAGGGAACTGAGGTCCAGCCGCTCGGGGCGTAGCTCTGCACGGGCAATACGCGTGAGTTTCATCAGGTCGTCGATCAATCGATCCATTCTCTGCGCCGCTGCCCGCGAGCGTTCCAGGTAATCGCGGCCGGTTTCACCGAGCGCATCACCGAAATCCTCGAGAATGACGTGATTGAAACCATCTATGCTGCGTAGCGGGGTTCGTAAGTCGTGAGAAACAGAATAGGCGAACGATTCGAGTTCTTCGTTGATGGCGCGAAGCTGGGAGGTGCGCTCTTCAACCCGCTGCTCGAGTTCTTCCTGCAAGGTCTTGACGTGCTCTTCTGCTTCCCTCCAGCGGGTAACATCCTGGGCGAAGACCAGAATGCCGATGACGCGGCCCATGGCGTCGAACTCCGGAAGTTTGTCGGTGCGTACCCATAGAGTGTCGCCGCCCGCAAAGCGCAGTTGCTCCAGTGCTCCGAGTTTTGGTTTGCCGCTTTGGATGATTTCGAGGTCGTCGCGGTACAGGTCGTAGGCACGGTCGGGAAATATTTCCGAGCAAGGTTTTCCCTCTATCTCGGAGACGGAGGCTCCCATAGATGTCGCTGCTGCCTCATTCACGGTAATGAAACGATTCTTCGTGTCCTTGTGCCAGATCATCAAAGGGACGGCGTTGAACATCAGTTGGAACTGTTGCTTTTCCCTGAAAAGTCCAGCCTCTGCCCGCTTGCGCTCGGCACTTTCCCGATCCAGTGCTTCGCTCAGTTCCCCCAAGCGTTCGTTGGCTTCTAGCTGCTCGCGGTGAAGCCGCCGCTGTACCCGGCTGATTTCGTCGCTTTGCCATTTGGCCGAACGCAAAGTCGAGACCATGAGCAATGTGAAGAGAAGTCCGCTAAACAGCACCGCCCATGGCGTCAAACCGAGGTTGGCCGCGACGAAACGGGGCGAGGCACTTACCTGAATTTGCCAGCGGCGCATGCCGACATCGAGGACTGACGACCACTGCGGCGGCTTGCCGTAGAAGAATCTCCACAACTTGGCCTGTATCGAATCAAAGTAGAGGCCCCTCGATCGCCTCGTCCACATGGCGGGTGAACCAGCGGGCAGGCTGAGATCAAGCAGTTGGTAATTGAAATCGGCTCTGTCGGTATTACTGAGTACCGATTCGACGAAGTCCGAGGCCTTGTACAGCGCCAGGGCGAAACCCAGTAGCTGGCCGGGCCGCCGGGAGCTTTCCTCAAAGGCGTTTTGCTGCCGGAAAACCGGCAGCACGGCCAGCACTCTATCGTCTTTGGCCGTAAGCGGCCCCGTAAGGACCAGCGCGTCGCGGTTCCTGGCCTTTTCCAGAACCTCTGCAACTACCTCCGAGGTCGCGAGATCGAAACCGGAACTGAGATCCAGCCCTTCGATGGGTTGCTCCGTTTGTATCCCCAAGTGCAGTGGAAAGTACTCCGGCCGCGTTCGGGCGTCGACTTTTTCACCCAATGGCGTACGTTCGCTCAGACGGAAACCCGGGTGCCCGTCATGCCACTGTGCTTCTTCGTAGGCCGCACGGTTCTCTGCGGTTACACGGGGCAGCCAGTCGAGCCCTTTCCGGGCGCCGCCCCCGCGGGGCAGTTTGGAGAGAAAATCGTGCAGTTGGGCGCGGCGAAATCCGCCGGAAGATGAGACGAAAGCCTTCAGCGATTCGAGTATGGACAACTCGCCGACGATTGCCGTGCGTAAGGTCTGTACATCGGTCCCCGCGCGCCGTATCAATTCCTCGCGCATGTTGCTCTGCTGCCACAGTAGTGCAGCCGCCGTACATGCGACGGTGACAAGTAGACCGGCCCCGAGGGTCAGCGCTACCGGTAGTGTGGGCCCTCGCCTTGGTTTCCGGCCCTTCTTCCGCTTCTTTATCATGTGGGGCAGTTAGACCGGTTTCTCGCGGTCTCGTGCCCGCCGGGGAGCCTGAGATTGCCGCCGGCGGCCACTCTATCAACATTATTCGCTTTGCCTACGATAAAAAAGAGTTTTCGGCTCGAAATACAGCCGCCTTTTCTTATGATCCTGCGTTTCGCTTTAGCTGCCGTCTTTGGCCGCAGCGCCCGCAGGGAGCCGGAACATCCGGCCGGCTTCAATCGCAAGTCCGGCCCAACTGCGAGTAGATGGCTTCCGTGTTCGAAGCTATCGGTCTTTGTGTGTACAGTCACGCGTACCGCGGTGGTCGAGTCCGGCTCGCAGCAGGGGACGGTTGAAGCCGGTCTTGCAAACGGTTCGCGATTACAGCTCTCCGAGTATCTCGCGGCGTCGAGACTCGTATTCTTGCTCGGTAATTAGATCCATCTCTCGCAGTCCTTTGAGGATGCGCAACCGCTCTTCGAAGCTCCTGTTCTCGTTAGCTGAAACCGCTGGTACAGAGGGCGGTTGCTGGGACGGCGTAGGCGAGGCCTCCGCATTGTGGCCGGCCGACGCGTTCGCTTCGGTTGGTTCGGATTCACTCTTGAAAGGGTTCAGCGAATCCCACCAGCTTGATTGCTTCTCGGGTTCCGGTTCTAGCTCTGGAAAGTCGCCGCTTTCGAGTGCTTCGAGCATCGCGCCCCTAGTAGCAAAACTATGCCCGCGTAAGGGCCCCAGGTGGCAATGATAGTCGCCGCGGGATCTATCGTGGTGGCAGCCGTGCTTGTCCAGTGGTCCCCCCGAGTGCGCTACGGCGATTTGCGCCGGGAGCAAAGCGCCAATGGCTATGCACAGCGAGAGCAAACAGAAAGGTGGGAGAAGGATTCGCTTCATAATAGAGCATTGTTACATCTGCATAGGCCGGCTCGCCAGCCGTACTGTGCACGGCTCTATGCCGGCATACCCCTCTTGCTCACATCTGCCGCAGGCATGAAAGTAGGAAATGGAGGCCGGGGATTGGCCCTGAGGCGGTGTTGAGCATGAAAACGACGACAACGAAGCGGGAGCGGACGGAGCGAAGACCGCTGTGGCCGTGGCGCCGTGCCCTATGCTGGGAGCTGGCGCTACCGGTTCTTGCGACGGCGTTGGGCTTGGTTTTGTTGTCGGCGGTTGGGGGCGGGGCGGCGTCTGT
>JAJRWY010000106.1 GCA_024276575.1 Candidatus Binatota bacterium | reverse complement strand
CAGCCGCTACGCTCAATCAACGCCACCAGAAAGTCCCACTCCGAGTACACAGAAGACTCGTAGCTCAGATAGGAGGAGACGTTCTCGAGAATCAGCGGGCGTCCCAGAGCGTTTTGAACCAAGTCGACTTGCTCACTCACCCAATTCAGAGCTTGCTCGGTAAAAGGAAGCGGGAGCAAATCGTGAAGATTGCCTCCAGGAACACCCGTCCAGCACAAATGGTCCGAAACCAAGAAGGGGTCGATCCGCTCGATCAAGCGGCGCAGACGCCGAAGGTACTCGCAGCGCGAGCGGCGGAATTCATCGATCTGCGCAGGATTTGAAGCCTCTGGCTGAAGCCCTATCGATAAAGACACTCCGTGCAAAGCGATCGGGAAATCGCGGCGGACGAACTCGAGCGTCTCGAGGGGACGCCCCTCGCTGTCCATATAGTTCTCCGAGATAGCCTCGAACCAAGCAATCTCGGTCCGAGGCCTCTCCCGAAGATGAGAATAGTGGGTGGGACGCAACCCCACCCCTATGGTTTCCAACGACATCGAGTAGTCTAGCCGGCTTTGAACTCGCCACCCTTAGCGTCACATTCCGCCTTGGTGGCCTTGATCCAGCCCTGGCCCTTGCACGCGTTCTTGCCCGCACAACCGTGGCCCTGCCCACCGCAAGCGCCGGTACCCTTGCAGGAGTTTACGCCGTGGCACTCGCCTTTGGCTGCGCCACTATCGGCGGATCCCGACTCGGCATAGGCCACGTTCATCGAGGTTGCCGCCAGCATCAGGCCGCCGAGGGCGGCAGCTACCAAGAGTTTCTTCTTATCCTTCATACAGTTAACTACTCCTTAATGCCCCACAATGGGCTTTCAATTATCTTGAGTCAGGCCACCACGAACCTTTGGATGTACACCGGCGCAAACCGCCAGGGCTCACGGGGTAATCGGGCGCCCGTATTCAGATACGAAAGGCGGACGTGTAGGTTACCGACAGCGTAGAACGAGAGAGCATCGGGAGAGTCAACCTTGATCGGACAAATCAGTGGTTACTCGCAGAGCGGGCAAAGAAAGTCAGTCGGCAAGCCTACGCTGGCGCGCAAAGTCGCCAACGCATCACTGGCAGCCACGGTTCCATTGCCGTCCATGTCGCAGATGCAAACGGCACAACTTCGCAACTTGACTCCAGCCTGCAAGACAAAGAGCGCATCCGACGCCAGCGGCTTATCGCCATCACTTTGAGGAAAACCGCAGCGGCCGGCTACCGCAAGAGTAGTCGAAGTAGAAACAAAGGTAGTCGAAGTACTCGAATTGGTTGTGGAGGTAGTCGTAGTGGTAGTCGTGCTCAGACCGTCGGGTAGCGAACCGGGGCATTCAATCGCCGATATACGCATTCGCGGCCGGGGAAACACCTCTTCGACTTCCCCCGGGACGGCCGAGGGACGCCCCGCATCAGTCACGGTTATGGAAAAATTACCGGCAAGCGGCGGTTGCAGGCCATAGGTGAAGCAACAGGCCGAAATCTCACGCGGCCCAGCAAAAGTGCCAACCCGGATGATCGCCGACTCCACCAATCGCAAGTCTTCCTTGTCACGGAATGCGGCAAGCGCGCCACCGACCGCACTCGCGCAGGCCACGCTGCGGCCGCTACCGTCTAACTCCCCATCTGCCGAGACGTAAGAGGTACTGAACTGTATATTGCTCAACTCTACCGCGTCGCGAAGCGCAAACTTGATCACACAACCCTTACCTGCTTCGGTCCCGCACATGACGGCGTCCGACTGCGTCACGAAACACATACTTGAGAAGGTAGCCGCACAGATCACTGATATAAGCACCGGTACGGGTGCCGATACGGCGTCAGCAAAGCAACGGAACTTGGAACGGAAGCGAGAATTACGGATCATGAAAAGCGAGTTACCTCCCCAGGCAAACTTTGTTTAGTCTATCATAGGCGGGCTCCGCAGAAAGCCCGGCCCGGTTTTCTCCATCCTTATCATGGTATCGGCTCCGCCTGCATTAGCATGCATTCGCAGCTTTACCCCGCGAACGCCACAGCTTAGCCTTGATCCGTGAAACGCTGTGAATGGGCCGTGGGAGCGGCGATGATCGACTATCACGACCACGAGTGGGGCGTTCCGGTGCATGACGACCGCCGTTGGTTCGAGTTCCTGATCCTCGAAGGAGCGCAGGCCGGACTCTCGTGGAGCACCATCTTGAACAAGCGCGAAGCCTACCGGCGCGTATTCGACGCTTTCGATCCTCGCAAGGTCGCCACCTACACGGATCAACGGCTCGAGAAGCTGAGGGAAAACTCGAGTATCGTACGCAATCGTCTCAAGATATACTCGGCGCGCAGCAACGCCCGTGCGTTTCTGCGCGTGCAGGAAGAGTTCGGCAGCTTCGACACTTTCATCTGGGAATCCGTCGGCGGCAGTCCCATCGTCAATGCTTGGCAACGAAGCTCGCAGATACTGGCACAAAGCGAGGAGTCGCGCCTGATGAGCAAGGAACTAAAACGCCGGGGGTTCAACTTCGTGGGGCCGACCATCTGCTACGCCTTCATGCAAGCAACGGGATTGGTCAACGACCACACGGTCGAGTGCTTTCGCTACCGGCAACTACGTGACGGCAGCACAACGTAGCCTGGGCGAGACCGTCAGTAACGATTCATCACCTGGCTGGCGAAATCGCGAAGTTGGCGCTCGGGGTCGTCTGTAAGCTGAATCGCGTAGTGCGACAGGCCGGCATCCTCGAGACTCCGTATCCTCGCGATCACTTCATCGGGACCGCCAATGATAGCGGCAGCTTCGGCCATCGCCGGAGTCACGAACTCCTTCTCATCCTCACGCGCGTAGACGAGATGCCCCTCGTGTAAGTGGAGATGACGACGCTGTTCGGGCAGCGTCTCCACATAACTTTTGTATCGTTCGATGTCGGCTCGAGCCTGATCTGATAGCGCGAAAGGCACGGTGCCCCACTCGACTACGAAATGGTAAGCGTTGGTAACGAAAGACTCCACCGAAGCCAGTATCCGCGAACTCGAACTCGTCTCCCCCGGAGCAAGTACGGCTGTGGGGTAGATCCCTTTCATCGGAACTTCATCCGGACTCCGCCCGGCTTCCCCGGCTGCCGTGCCCACCGCCGCGCGAAACATGGACACCAGCTCGGGCGCTATTCCCCAAACCATGTGGCCGTCGAGTTCCGCACCGCAAAATGCCACACCCTTGGGTTGAAACGCGCTCAGAGTGATGGGAATCCTGTCGCGCAGATTGATGAAGCCCAGGTCGGGATGCAAAAAACGTAGTTCGTACTGCCCGCCTTCCGCCTTCATGGTAGTAGTTTTTCCGTCGAGCAGAGCGCGAATAACGCGAATATCCTCGACCATCGACGAAAACTTCACCGGCGGCATACCCATGGTCAGACGCGCGGTGTTCCCCACCCCAACACCGAGTTCGACCCTTCCTGGAGCTAGCTGATTTATGGTGGCAATAGAATGGGCGATGGTCGGAGCCATACGCGTACTCGGCACGGCCACGCCGGTACCCAAGCGGATGCGCCGGGTCGCGTGCGCAGCCAAAGCCATGGTCGCGTAGACGTCGGAGTAGAGCATCTGAGAGTCGTAGAACCAGGCCTGCGCGAAACCGAGTTCTTCGGCTAGGCTAACCAGATGATAGTCACCAACTCTGGACGCGAACGCTACGCCGAATTCCATATTCTCACTCCGTGCCGCCCGTAGCTGTTACCCCGTTACGCTAAACCTTTCGGGGTCGGGCTTTCGGGGCGACCGTGTGTGAGCAGCAGAGGCGAGTCAATGCCCCCCGGATGAGGTAGGGCTAGGCTACCGGCTATAGCCCGAGAACGATCTAAGTATTTACACTTTCGACGGACCGCGTATAGCCAAGTTCCCTGAAGGCTGGGCACCTTAGAATGAGTTAAGGATGCTGGACGCCGAGGGTTCGCGCAACTGGGAGT
>JAJRWY010000105.1 GCA_024276575.1 Candidatus Binatota bacterium | reverse complement strand
GTTCCATTTTTCAAGAACTTCAACCCGGATCTCGGATGGCTCTACATTCCTTTCGGCGTTTTGGTAGTAGTCGGCACCTCTAACGCGGTCAATCTGACCGACGGACTCGACGGTTTGGCGATCGGGCCGGTGATGACCACGGCCGCCACTTACGCGATCCTCGCCTACTGTGCCGGCCACGCGAAGATTGCCCAGTACTTGCTCATTGCCCCGGTTCCGGGGGCGGGAGAACTAGCGGTCATCTGCGCGGCGATAGCCATGGCCAGCTTGGGATTCCTGTGGTTCAACACCTATCCGGCGCAGATGTTCATGGGCGACGTGGGATCGTTGTCGCTGGGTGCGGGCTTGGGAATGGTCGCGGTGATCTCGCGCAACGAATTGATCCTGCTGGTAGCCGGCGGAGTCTTCGTGGTCGAAGCGCTCTCGGTGATCATACAGCTCGGATCGCTCAAACTTTTCGGCCGCCGGGTGTTTTTGATGGCGCCCATCCATCACCACTTCGAGATAGTTGGATGGCCTGAGCCGCTGATCATCGTCCGCTGCTGGATAATATCGATCTTGTGTGCGCTGGTCACGCTGGCCACCCTCAAGCTGAGGTAAGCCGTTGACGGCGGCTGCGGCGCGGGAGTTCTTGATCATTGGCCGTGGCCGTAGCGGTTGCGCTGCCGCGCGGCTCATCGATTCCTTCGGCGGGCGCAGCTACATTTTTGATGACCACGTTTCCGGGCGCCAGCCGTCTGGCAACCGCCGCTGCGCAGAGCGCCTAAGCGGCGAGGGCTTTTCCGATGAGCGCCCATCCGGAGATTCGCAACTTGGAGCCTCCGGCCCATCATCGCCCGGATTGCCGCCGTCGTCACAGCTTGTCGATGCGGAGCAAGCCCGCGGCTTGTTGGCGCGGGTGGAGAGTTTGCTTCCCAGTCCGGGCGTTGCGGCTTCCCATCCCTTGATAATTGCAGCCCGGGCTGCCGGGCTGCCGGTGGTCTCCGAACCCGAGCTGGCTTTCGCGTCCATCAAGGCACCGCTGATTGCGGTGACCGGAACCAACGGCAAGAGCACTACCGTGAAACTGCTCGCGGCCATTTTTGAACAGTCCGGCAAGCGCGTTTTTGCCGGCGGCAACCTCGGGCGTCCGCTTTGTGAGGCTGCCGCCGGCGATTGGGATCTGGTCATCGCCGAGATGTCGAGTTTTCAACTTGAATGGGTGCATGCGTTCAAGCCCTCGATAGCCGCACTGCTCAACGTAAGCCCCGACCACCTGGACCGGCACGGAAATATGGAAGCCTACTTGGCAGCCAAGCTTCGCTTGTTTGCACGAATGGATGCCGGCTGCCATGCGGTGATCGGTGCCGGATGGTGGTTCGAGAAAGCGGCTTCGGGGCTTTGCGCGGGCCTCAGCAGTTTCGCTGGCGACGGCGCAGATGCGCGTGAAATCGGTCGCTGCGGGGGCGGCGTTCCGGCCGCAGATGATGGTGTCCGGCGCGGGGACGGCGCAGTGGCCGCGCAGAGAATCCACGGGAACGGAGCTGCTGTTCCTGCTGCGCGGGGAGCCGGCCGGCGCGGGAGCGGCGGCGCTGCAGTGCCGCCGGTCGCAGGCACTGTCGCCGACCGGGGCGCCCGCAAGCTGTACTGTGCGGACGATTTCGTGGTCGAGCTGCCGCAGCAGTGGCCCTGGGCGGTCCACGACTTCGCCAATGCCGCGGCTGCGGCGGAAATTGCGCGCGTGGGCGGGCTGGGCCGGGAGTTTATCGAGGCCGGTTTCCGGGCCTTCGAGCCGCTTGGCCACCGTCTGCACAAAGTCGCCGACGCCGGTGGCGTTTCCTATTGGAACGATTCCAAAGCCACCAATACGGCTGCGGTCCTTAGTGTTCTCGATTCCTTTCGCGGCAATGTGATCTTGCTTGCCGGGGGCGTATCGAAGAATTCTGATTTCACTTCGTTGGCTCGAGCCCGCGAAAAGATTAAGCTGTTATTAGCCTACGGTAGTGCCGGAGCCGAGATTGAAGAAGCTCTTGGTGGCTCCTTGCCCCTGCGCCGTTGCGATGGTTTCGAGGCTGCTTTTGCCGCTGCGGTGGCCGCGGCTGGGAAGGGCGATGCGGTGGTGTTGGCGCCGGGCTGCGCAAGCTTTGATGAGTTTGCCGACTACCGCGCAAGGGGCGCACGTTTCGAGCAACTGGTCTCCGCCCTGCCCGGGGCGGCGCGGTCGAGCAAGCGCCGTTAAGGAAGGGGTGTCGAGGAGTTGAGGAAGCGGCGTGTCGAGGAAGGGTGCGTTGAAGAAGCGGCGTTGAGCGAGGGGTGTCGAGGAAGGGTGCGTTGAAGAAGCGGCGTTGAGCGAGGGGTGTCGAGGAAGGGTGTGTTGAGGAAGCGGCGTTGTGCGAGGGGTGTCGAGGAAGGGTGCGTTGAGGAAGCGGCGTTGAGCGAGGGGTGTCGAGGAAGGGTGTGTTGAGGAAGCGGCGTTGAGGAAGATGCGGAGCGGAGAGGAGATACGCAAAGGCGCGCGGACTTTCGACAGCAGCGACCCTTGGATCTGGGCCGTGGTCGGCCTGCTGGTGTTGTGCGGAATAGTCTTCGTTTACAGTACTACTTATTTCTACGCTTCATTCAAATACGGTGATTCGTTCCGGCTGCTGTTCAAGCACGGAATCTCGGTAGCGGTAGGGTTTGCCCTGCTGCTACTGTGTTCACGCTGCGGATCCGATCTGTTGGCCAAGGCCGCGCCACTGCTGATGCTGGTCTCGATGGCGCTTCTCGCCTGCACTATGATTTCCGGACTCAAGGTCTGTGCCAACAATGCTTGCCGCTGGATCCCCCTGGGTCCGATGCAGTTTCAGCCTGCGGAACCGATCAAGATAGCTTTCGTGATCGCGGTGGCAGCTTGGCTCTCCCGTTACCAGGACAAGCTGCACAAGCCTCTGTACGGGCTGATTCCTCCGCTGGCACTGCTTGGGGTGATCAGCTTGATGCTCATCAAACAGCCGGACTTCGGTACCACCGCGCTACTCGGCGTGCTCTGTTTGGCGATGATGTTTCTCGGCGGCGTGCCGCTGTTGCAGGTATTCTCGCTGACCGGCTTGCTCGGCGCAGTTGGCGGGATGTTGGTGTGGACTTCCGAGTATCGCCGCGGCAGGATCCTGAGCTGGGGGGATGCGCTGTCTTCTTCCAAGGAGATCGACGTGCAGGGAGCCGGCTGGCAGTTGCATCAAGCCAAGATCGCTTTCGGTTCAGGGCGGCTTGAGGGCATCGGCCTCGGCGCCTCCACGCAGAAGTCGGGCTGGTTGCCGGAGGCCCACACCGATTTCATATTCTCAGTGGTTGGTGAGGAGACCGGCCTGATCGGTGCGGTGCTGGTGCTGCTACTGTTTGCTTTGCTGGTCTGGCGCGGGTTGCGCTTGGCCGAGCGGCATCACGACGAGTTTGCCCAGTTGGTGGCTGCCGGTATAACCCTGGTCGTCGTCATACAGGCTATGATCAACATGGGGGTGGTGCTCGGCTTGCTTCCTACCAAGGGCATCGGGCTGCCCTTCATCAGCTACGGTGGTTCTTCGATCATGGTTTTCCTTGCCGCGACCGGCATCTTGATGTCGCTGTCCAGGGAGTTGCGCGAGCGGTGATCGTGGGCATCGCCGGCGGCGGTACTGGCGGCCACCTGTTCCCCGGTTTGGCGCTGGCCGAGTGTGCGCGCCGCTGCGACCCTCCCCATGAGGTGGTTTTCTTCGGTGCCCATCGCGGTATCGAGTCGCGGCTGGTTCCGCAAGCCGGCTTTGAGCTGTTTACCGAACCGCTTGAAGGCTTGGTAGGCCGCAGTCCCGCGGCGGCGGTCCGCGCCTTGCTCAAGATGTCGGCGGCGCTGTTGCGTACGCGGCGCCTGTGTCGTGAGCGTGGTATCGAGGTGATGGTTGGACTCGGCGGCTATGCCTCGGTGCCGGCAGTGCTTGCGGCCTACTCCTGCCGGATCCCGGTGGTGCTGCTCGAGCAAAACCGTTTCCCCGGTGTTTCCAACCGCATGCTGTCGCGCTTGTCAGTAGCGGTTTGCAGTAGTTTCCCCGTTCGCGAGGCCCGCTCTTCGTCCCGGTTTTCGCCTCTGTATTTTCATACCGGCAACCCCCTGCGCCGTGAGCTTGACCGCGAGCCCCTCGAGGGCAGCCGCGACCGGCTGCTGATATTCGGCGGCAGTGGCGGCGCCCGTAGCTTGAATCGCGCGTTACCGCGTGCGCTGGCGGCCCTGGCCGACTCGGGCGAGGCGGTCGAATTACCGCCGATTTTGCACCAAGCGGGCCTCACTGCGGTGGCCGAGCTAGAGGCTGCTTACGCGCAAGCCGGCTTGCACGCTGAGGTACTTCCTTTCATAGACGACATGGCTTCGGCCTATGCTTCGGCGAAGCTGGCCGTGTGCCGTGCCGGTGCGACCAGCATCGCCGAGCTTATCGCCACCGCTACTCCGGCCGTGCTGATCCCGCTTCCCAGTGCGGCCGCCGGCCACCAACACGCCAACGCATTGGAACTCGAAGAGGCGGGCGCGGCCCGTGTGGTGCGCGATGACGAGAACTGTGTACAAAATCTCACCGAGGTCTTGGACAGCTTGCTCAACAACCCCGCGCGGTTAAGCTCTATGGCCTCGCGAATCAGGGAGCTTGCGCGGCCCGGTGCCGCCCAGCGCGTGTTGGACGTCGTCGAAAAGGCCGCTGCGGGCCGTCTCTCACCGCCGATAGACGGCCGATAGACGGCCGATAACGGGCCCAAAGTCGAGTTCTATGGTTGAGAGCGACGGTCGAGCGATAGTCGACTATAGCTCGACCAATAGTCGACCATGGCTCGACCAATAGTCGAGCAGTGACGCCCGCTGTTGCACGGCGCCGCGCGGCGGGGCGGCAACGGCTATAATGAACGCAGCCACCGCCGGTGTGGGGATTGGATAGTTTAGATAATCATGCGTCGTGATCATCATCGTTCGAATTTCAGATTGTCGTGGTCGCCCCTGGACCTGCCGATCCCGGGAGATATCGACGCGCCGTTGAATCCGAGCCGCATGCACTTGGTGGGCATCGGCGGTATCGGCATGAGCGGCATTGCCGAAGTGTTGCTGACGATGGGGTATCGCATCAGCGGTTCGGACCTGCACGAGAGCGAAGCGACGCGGCGCCTAGCCTCCATGGGCGCGGAAATTGCGCTCGGGCACCGTGCGGAGAATATCGACGACGACGTGGACGTAGTGATCGTGTCTTCCGCGGTGGACGACGGCAACCCCGAAGTCCGGGCGGCGCGGGCCCGGCGTATTCCGGTGATTCCGCGCGCCGAGATGCTTGCCGAGTTGATGCGTACGAAGTGTGGTGTCGCGGTGGCCGGCGCCCATGGCAAGACCAGCACTACCTCGTTGGTGGCCTCGATTCTGGCCGAAGGAGGCTTTGACCCCACGGTTGTCATCGGTGGGCGCTTGAAGATGCTCGGCGGCACCAATGCCAAGCTCGGGGCCTCGCGTTACATGGTGGCCGAAGCCGACGAGAGCGACGGCAGTTTCCTGCTGCTCAAGCCCACCGTCGCGGTAGTGACCAACATCGACCGTGAACACATGAATTATTACCACAACATGGAGCGGCTGGTTGATGCCTACGTTTCTTACATCAACGGCATCCCGTTTTACGGCCGTGCAATATTGTGCAGCGACTGCGATGAGGTCGAGGCTTTACTCGGCCGTGTGCGCAAGCGTCATGTGACCTACGGAAGCAGCGAATCCGCAGACTTGCGGGCCGTGGACATCGAGTACAGCGAGTTGAGCAGCTCTTTTACTCTGCTTGCCGAAGGCCGCGAATTGGGACGCGCGACGCTGCCGATGCCCGGACACCATTCGGTGCTCAATTCGGTGGCGGCCTTTGCGGTGGGCAGAGAATTCGGGATGAGCTTCGAGCGGGTTGCCTCGGCGCTTGCCCGCTTCGAGGGCATAATGCGCCGCTTCGAAGTAAAGGGTGAGGCCGCTGGCGTCATGGTGGTCGACGATTACGGCCACCATCCCACTGAGATCAAGGCCACCTTGCGCGCCGCACGCAACGGTTTCGATCGCAGCATCGTGGCCGTGTTCCAGCCCCACCGGTATTCACGCCTTGCCGACCTGTTCAGCGATTTCGCGGGAGCTTTCGAAGACGCCGACGAAGTTTTGGTCACTGAGGTCTATGCCGCTGGTGAGCAGGCGATCGACGGAATCGACGCTGCCAACTTGGTCGAGGCCATGCGGCGCCTGCACAAGAAGCCGGTCCGTCACATTCGCGCCGGTGAAGATGCGGCGGCCACGCTCGCCACTTCCGTCCGCGCTGGGGATTTGCTGATAACGCTCGGGGCCGGCGACATTACCCGTTTAGGCGGCGAGCTGCTGGCGCGCTTGCGCGGTTGAGTCCTTTGCCGGGCCGGCCGCAGGATGGCAGCGCAGCTTTGCCGCAACGCATCGAGAGCTTGGCCGCGCGTATCGCCGCCGGCTGTGGTGTCGAACCTTTGCGAGGCTTCGAACTGGCGCGTCTCACTTCGTTTCGTATCGGCGGTCCCGCCGATCTTTTCTTAGATCCTCCCAGCGTCGGCGCTTTGGCCACCGCTTTGCGCGAGGCCAAAGGCTTGGCCGTACCGGTCACTCTCCTGGGCGGGGGCACCAATGTGTTGATATCCGACGCCGGTGTTCGCGGCTTGGTCGTCCATCCCGGCAAAGCCTTCGACTATCTGCGCTGGAGCGGCGGGGAATCCGGCAGCAACGACGGCCGTGAATCTACCGTCGGCTCCGGCGAAGCGACGGCGTTTCTCGAGGCCGGCTCCGGGACCAGGATGATACGCACGGTAAAGGAAGCGGTTTCGTGCGGCTACAAAGGCCTGGAGTTTGCCGCCGGCATTCCGGGTTCGGTCGGCGGTGCGCTGTTGATGAACGCCGGTGCCTTCGGTGGGGAGATTGCCGACACGGTTGATTGCATCGGAACTGTCGGTGAGGACGGAAAAATTTCTGAGTTATCGCGCCGTGAACTCGACTTCTCGTACAGAAAGCTAGCGCTGGACCGCGGCCTCGTGGTAACTTGGATACGATTTCGTCTGCTGCGCGCGTCGGTGGGGCGATTGCAGGAGCGGGTGGCCGCAGTGCAGGCCAAGCGCCGGCGGAAACAACCGGCCGGGCTGCCCAACGCCGGTTCCGTGTTCAAGAACCCGCCGCGCGAATATGCAGGCCGTTTGATCGAACGCGCCGGCCTCAAAGGCCGGGCGGTTGGTGGGGCGAGGGTGTCCTCCGAGCACGCGAATTTCATCGTCAACGCGGGCGGTGCGAGGGCGGAGGAAGTGCGGGACCTGATGGGTCTGATCCAGGGTGAGGTGTGGATGAAGTGTGGTGTCTGGCTTGAGCCGGAGGTGAGACTTGTCGGGGATTGGGGATGACGCGCAAGCCTTTCAAGCCTTTTCTCAAGAGGTTCAAGTCCACAGCGTTTGAAGTTTCGCGCAAGGGCGTTTTGCTCGGCGGCGCTGCCGCTCTGCTCTGCGCGTCGGTTTATGTTGCCGAGTTCCACGTGATCCCCGGTGTTCTTTCCCATCCTTACTTCAAGCTGCGAACCGTCAAGATTTCCTGCGACAGCCGGACCGTGGCGCCGCAGGAACTGGCTCTACGTGCGGGGCTGACCCGCGGTACGACGATCTGGCAAGTGGATGCCGATGCTTCCGAGCGTGCTTTGCGCGAGCCCTCATGGGTGAAAGAAGCGCATGTGGTCAAGCGTTTCCCCTCGCAGGTTTCGCTCAGCGTAACGCGGCGCCACGCGGTGGCCGCGACTTTAGATGAACACGGTGCGTTCTTTATCGATGCCGACGGCGTGGTCTTCAGCGAAGAAGGCGCGGGTGGCAATTACCCGGATCTGCCGTATCTGACCGGATGGCAGCACGCTTCGGCCCGTGGCGAGAGAGCGGCAAGGTTGCGAACATTGATGGACTTGCTGGCCGGTGCCAGCGAGCTGGGCATCACCGTTTCCCAGGTCGATGTCGACGAGCACGGG
This sequence comes from Candidatus Binatota bacterium, assembly GCA_024276575.1. GTDB lineage: Bacteria > Desulfobacterota > Binatia > UBA1149 > CAITLU01 > JAJRWY01. The sequence continues at coordinate 11,979 of JAJRWY010000105.1, read as the reverse complement.
GCTTACACCTTGTTTCCGGAATCCCCGCGCATTGCCGTGGCTTTCGGCGTCGCACCAGATGTGGAGGAGAGTCTCGCACGTATGAACACGGTGCTCGCCGCGCTGTCGGATACACTGCCATCGATCAGAGAAATAGATTTGAGCTTTGCCGGCCGTGCGGTGGTAAAAGCCGCGCAAGGCGGATTGCCCGCCTTGCTTACGGCCAAGGCCGGACTCGACAACGGACCCGAACCGGACTTGTCCGAGATTGTCGAAGCCGCCGGAGCTTCCACGCCGCGGGAGAGAGACCGTGGCTAGAAAGCGTTCCATTCTTGCCGCGCTCGATTTCGGAAGCCAAAGGGTCAGCGTCTTGATCGGCCGCCGTAACGCGCGTGGAGTCGAGATTATCGGAGTGGGTAGCGCACCGTCGCGGGGCATCAAGGCAGGTAGGGTTTGCGAACTCGAGCGCACCACTCAGCCTCTGAGCGTGGCTTTGGCCGAAGCCGAACACATGGCCGGTACCGAAGTGCATCAAGTCATCGTCTCGGTCTCCGGCGACCACGTGCAGGGCACCAACAGCCAGGGCGTGGTCGCGATCGACAACGGCGAAGTCTCGGCGCGGGCTGCGCGCAAGGTGATCGAGGCCGCCCAAGCGGTGCCGCTGCCCGTTGACCATAAGATCCTGCATGTGCTGTGCCGCGAGTACGCGGTTGACGGCCAAAGCGGTGTGAGCGACCCGGTAGGGCTTAGCGGGGTGCGCCTCGAAGCCAATCTTCACGTGGTTTCGGCTTGCGATTCGGCTTTGGGGAACCTAGTAAAGGCCTGCAACAAGGCGGGTTTGAGTGTGAGCGACATGATCGTCTCGCCGCTGTCGGCGGCCGAAGCCGTACTCGACCCCGATGAGGACGAAAAAGAACTCGGCGTTGCGGTGGTTGATATCGGCGCCGGCACGGTGGACCTAGCCATGTATTCGCAGGGCTCTGCGGTTCATACCTGCGTCTTGCCGGTGGCCGGCTTGCATATTACCCGTGATCTCGCGCGCTGCTTGGAAACCTCGATGAACGAGGCCGAGACTTTGAAAAAACGCCACGGGGCGGCGTTGGCTTCGCTGGTGGAGAAGAGCAATTGCGTGGAGGTCTCCGGGGTGGGCGGACGCGACCCACGTACGGTGAGTTGCCGCTTGGTGGCAGAGATCATACAGCCGCGCCTAGAGGAGATTTTCGAGTCGGTACTCGACACTATACTGCGCTCCGGTTACGGCGAGATGCTCGATTGTGGAGTGGTGCTTTGCGGAGGCACCGCGATGATGCCCGGCATTGCGGAACTCGGCGCGCAGGTCCTCGGCATGCCCGTGCGAGTGGGGGAGCCGGTCGGCATCGAGGGGCTGGTCGATGAAATAGACGACCCCTCTTGGGCGGCTGCAGCGGGTTTGCTCAGAGGATTGCGCGAAGAAGATTTATCCGACCCACTCCGGCCCAGTCTCGGCGCGCGTATACTGCCCCAGTGGGTGTGGCGAAAGTGGAAGGAATTGGCTTAGACGTCGCGCAAGGTCCGGTTTCCGCGTAGCACCTGCAGCGTGGGTGTGGCGAAAGTGGAAGGAACTAACTTAGACCGTATGGAGCAATGAGGCGACCGGCTCCGTTTCGCGATATTGGGGATATTCAACCCCCCCGGCCGTGGCTTGCGCTTTCCCCGGGGGCGTTACGTGGCGGACGGAAAGAGCTGTGCGAGCGGTGGCGTTGTGGAGGAAAGTCACGAAAAAAATCGGCCAGATGCCATGATGAAGCACATCGGCGGTCGCAATAGTAGGGCACAGAGGCTATCTTAAAAGCTCACGGCATTTTGATCTGCGGCGTGCCTTTCGCGCCGGCTCGATCGGTGGTTGTTGAGGAGGTGTTGGGATGATCGAGTTAGTTACTGAGAACCAGTGCAACGCGCGTATAGTCGTGGTCGGTGTCGGCGGCGGCGGCGGCAATGCGGTTACTACGATGATACGCGCCGAAATGGCGGGCGTTGATTTCATCGCCGCCAACACCGACTCTCAAGCGCTGGGCAACTGTCTGGCTCCCACCAAGATTCAACTCGGCACCATACTCACCTCCGGCCTGGGAGCGGGCGCCAACCCCGAAGTCGGCCGCAAAGCCGCGCTGGAAGAAGAAGACGTACTGCGCGAAGAGTTGACCGGCGCCGACATGGTCTTCGTTACTTCTGGTATGGGCGGCGGCACCGGTACCGGCGGTGCTCCAGTAATCGCGCGCATCGCCAAGGATCTCGGCGCGCTCACCGTCGGCGTGGTCACCAAACCTTTTTCCTACGAAGGCAAGCGCCGCATGCGCCAGGCTGACGAAGGCATCCGCGAGTTGCGCGGCAGTTGCGACACCCTCATTGCCATCCCCAATCAGCGTTTGATCGAGATCTCGGGCCGTACCACCTCTGCACTCGAGGCTTTCCGCCAGGCCGACGACGTTTTATTACAGGCCGTGCGCGGCATCTCGCAGATCATCACCGAACCGGGTCTGATAAATGTAGACTTCGCGGACGTTCGCACCATTATGGCCGAAATGGGCATGGCGATGATGGGGGCCGGTGTCGGCTACGGCGACAGCCGTTCCATCGATGCCGCGACCTCGGCGATCTCCAGCCCCTTGCTCGAGGACGTGTCGATTCGCGGCGCCCGTGGGGTGCTGGTGAACATTACCGCCAGCGAGGACTACGGCATACAGGAGATGAACGATGCCGTGGACTTGATCCAAGAGCAGGCCCACGACGACGCCAATATCATCGTCGGTTTGGTTCACGACAGCAGCCTCGAAGACGAGATCCGCATCACGGTCATCGCCACCGGCTTCGGCGACAAGCTGGTGGATCGTCTCCACAAGCCTGCATCGCCCGAGCGCGAACGCGCGGCGGAGCCGGAGCCTAGTATGCAGCCGCGACGCGGTTTCCGGCGCAGCCAGCGCCCGCTGATCGACGACTCCCTGGACGATTCGCTTGATGAGTCTTTCCTCGACGACCCGGATGAAGCCGCACTGCCTTCGCGCGCCGACAGCTTAGAGCCCGAACTAGAGCAAGAGGACCTTGCTTTCGCCCAGCCCGCCGCCACCGACGACCGCCGTTCAGTAGACGTTCCCGCCTACGTGCTCCGTTGGCGCCAACGCGGCACCCGCCTACGCTAGGCGCTAGGGTCGGACCGCGATACGGGGCGATACAGGGTCGTAACTACGCGATATAGCTAACCGAAGACGCGGAGAGCAGGCATTGCCAGTGTCTTAGAGGGCCCCTTTTGCAGTCCTTTTCGACCGTCTTGTTGTGACCACGCTTTTGGACGCAAGGTCCTGACCGCCGTCGTTTGCCAACGGGCTGTAGAGGTTTCCCCGCAACGCTTACCCCCTTGCCCGCGGACCCCGGTAAAGTGTACACAGCCGGCTCGATCCACGCGAGGGGCACGCCTTGTACTCAGTCGTCGCGCTTATCTAGCGGGACGCCGCAACTGACGCCTACTTATTCCATTGCTTTCTCGAGCGGGACGTCGAGGGCGCTGGCGACAGTGGTCGTATATCGCATCAGCGCAACGGCGGCGACGATCTCGACGATCTCCGCGTCGCTCCAACCGGCACTGCGAAGTGAATCGGTTTGCTCATCGGTAATGCCGGCCGGCCGCTTTGCAACCGCCCGTGCGAAATCCACCGCCACGTTTTCTTTGTCGCTGAGCCGCGGCGAGGGTTTGCCGAGAATTACGTCGATGCACTCCTGCTGTGACCACTGCTTGAGAAACAACGCGATCATATGCGCGGCGGTGCAGTACTCGCACTCGACCTCATGGGCGGTGACCGCGAAGAACACGCGCTTGAGCTCTTCACGGATGCTGCCTTCGCGCGCGGTTGCGAGACTCAGACTCCACAGTGCGTCCGTGGTTTCGGGCAGGTAACACAGCGCCTTTTGTAGGCCTGGCACCATCTGATAGTAGGCCTTGACCCGTTCGAATACTTCCTTGGTCCGGCCCTCGGCCTTGTCCGGATCGATCAGTTCCACTCTTGCCATTGTCAACTCTCCTGTGCGTGTCCCAGCGTAAGCTGGCCGACAGTATTGGCCGAAAGCTTCGCTACGAACAGCAATCGCCTACGGCTTTCTCCGAAAGCTTCGCTACGAACAGCAATCGCCTACGGCCTTTCCCAACGATTGCGTCTTCCACTGCGTGTATTTCCGCGCCTGCGCTAGCCGGTGAGCCCGTAAAAGTGGTCACCGACGCCACAGAGCAGATTCCTGGCGGGATCGCTCAAAAGCCGCCGACGCCGGAGACGATGTTGACTGTCCGGGTCTACTCCCGCTCCAACTGCACGGTGCAAGTTAGCGGGTCTTTCACTTTCCCGACCCCGCCCGGAAACTTGACTTCGTTGTTCGATATCGAGGGTTGTGTCGAACTGCCCTAGACGGGTTGGGGGAATGACGACTCCTCTCCTTGCTAACTAGCGTAGTGCCGTGCAATATTACTTTCACTAATACGCCACTTTAGCAGTGGTATTAACACTCACAATCCGTACTGCACGAAAGAAGGAGTTGTAAAGTGACCAAAAGAACTCTTGTTGCCGCTGCCGTGGCCGCCCTATTTGTCACCACACCCGCATTTGCCATGAACAAGGGCGAGCTCGTCGACGCCATCGCAAGCTCGTCGGGCATCAGTAAGGCCGACGCCAAGAAAGCACTGGACGAGTTTATCTCCAGCACCTCGGGCAGCTTGAAGAAGGGCGACCGCATAGCATTGGTAGGATTTGGCGCCTTCAGCGTGTCGGTCGGCCCGGTCACCGATCCGGGCGACCCCACGGTGCTGTTTGGCGGCAAGCCCCTCAGGCCGATCAAGGTACGGAACCGCAACGGCAACAAGTCGGCGGGAACGGTCTCGCTCGGCACCGACGGCACCTGGGAACTCGTCGTCGGTCTTGCGGACGACGGCTTCTATGACGATACGATCGAACTCGAGATCAAGATGCCCAAGCCGATCGACCCTCGCCTCATCGAAATCTCCCTTGACCTTCCGTCGAGCAGCCCGGGGAGCAACGTCCGGCAAATTCTCGACCAAGGAGTAGCTAGTGGTAGCGGCGTCGTGCTCGAGCTTACTCTCCCCTCCAACACATTTGCGGACTTCACTTTCGACCCCGCGAGGCCTGACCCCGATTTCCACGCTGCGTTATATGGCTCGGTGCATGCGGGCCTAGCAGCCGATCCTTGTGTCGACGCGGTGGTTGCTGACCGCCTCGGCTTCGACGGTCATCCGGTCTGTGCGCTGGGAACGGTCTGCTCGCTCGATTCGGCGACCCGCAACCAACTCATCGCGTCGATGGCTTCCTCCAGTGGTCTCACTACTGTCGCGACTACTGCGGTTCTCGATTCCATCGAGGCACTCAGCTACCCGCCGCCGTTGGTCGACCCGGCGTCGATCTCCGGTTTCGGCTCGCTCTCGGTAAGCAACCGGTCTGCGCGCACGGGTCGTAATCCGCAGACCGGCAAGACGATCAAGATCAAGGCCAAGAAAGTAGTCAAGTTCAAAGCCGGTGCCGACCTCGCGTCGACGGTGAACTAGTTCTGAAACGATTAGCCATGTGAAAAGCGCGAAGCGTGCTTTTCACATGGCCTTCGTGGCAAGCGTTAGTAGTGATTGACGAGTCCGGCGTTCGCCGGGCGACTTGGCATCACCGGCACGAATATCTACCTGCTCAAGCCTCAATTTGCTCGCCGAACTCCGTGTGCTTTCGAGCATGCCGGCAGTCATGTCGAGGCCGATCGCGTTGTCGCTTGCTCGGTTGTGAGGGACCCGACTCGCCACAACAGTGACCCTCGATCGCCTGCATCTTATAGACTTCTTGGAAAATTTTGCTTTCCGTGCCGGGAAACTTCAGTGCAGTGCGATTGCCGGTGCCGCACCTCGGTTCCCAAGCCGGTTCCCAAGCCGACCTGCAAGAGGCACGTCCTTCAGCTTCATCGTGCGGCTCCTTTTTCATGTGCCCCCCTGTGCCCCCCTGTGCCCCCAGTGTAACCCTGTGTACTTCACCCGGCTCTGGGCTATACTCCGCCTCTGTTTTGTCCCCTCGTGAAACCTTCCTGTTCAGGCCCAACGCGGCCGGCAACGTAAGCATCTGTCTTGCCTATCCCAACAGCTACCGCGTGGGCATGGCCAATCTGGGTTTCCAAAGCGTTTTCAAGATCTTCGCGACGACGCCCGGCTTGTACTGTGAGCGCGCTTTCGTCCCCGTGTCCGGCAGCCACTGCTCGAGCCTGGAGTCGGGACGCGCGCTGGCCGACTTCGATATCATCGCCTTTTCGCTGTCCTTTGAGTCGGATTATCCCAACATCGTGCGAATGCTCGATGCGGCCGGCATTCCGGCGCGCACCGGGCAACGCCGCGGGGGGCGCCGGGCTTGGCCTCTGCTCATCGCCGGCGGTCCCGCGACTTTTCTCAATCCCGAGCCGGTCGCGCCCTTCTTCGATCTGTTCTTGATCGGCGAAGGCGAAGAGATGATAGCCGAGGCCTTTGCGGGGGCTACGAACTGGGGTGCCGGTGGCGGCGGCGCCGCTGCCGAGCGGGTGCTCGATGAGCTTGCATTTGTGGAAGGCGCCTACAGACCGGACTGGTACCAACCGGTTTATGGCGGCGATGGCGGCGAGCTGCTCGCGCTCGAGTATACAGGCCCTCGACTACCTAAGTTCAGGGCGTCCTCCGCATCGGCTCCTGCGGTAGTACCTTTCTTACCTCGTGTACGGCGCCGCTATTTGCGCGATCTCGATTCTCACCCGGCCGCAACCTCGGTACTGGCTCCCGAGGCAGTGTTTGGCGATTACTTCCTGGTCGAGGCCTCACGCGGCTGCGAATGGGGATGCCGTTTCTGCGCGGCGGGTTTCATGTACCGCCCCGTCAGGCATCGTAGCGCTGCCTCGGTAGAGGCCGACTCTCTGGCCGGACTCGAGCACGCATCGACCGTAGGCTTGGTCGGTGCCGAGATGGCCAGCCACCCGGCCATCGCATCCACTTGCGAGAAGATCGCCGCCGCTGGAGGCCGTCCCTCGCCGTCTTCGCTGAAGGCGGATCAGATCAGCCCGCGTTTGGCCGCTGCCGTGGCGGGTTCGGGAAACCGCTCGGTTACGGTCGCGCCCGAGGCCGGTTCCGAACGCATGCGCCGGGTCATCAACAAGAACCTCAGTGAGGACGAAATTCTTCGTGCGGCCGACTTGATGGCCGGTGACGGCGTGGAATCGCTCAAGCTCTACTTCATGTGCGGCTTGCCCACCGAAACCGCCGAGGATCTCGACGGGATCTGCGAACTGACCGCAAAGATACGCGAGCGCTTGATCGGCGCTTCACGCAGGCGCGGCCGCTTGGGCAAAGTAAAGGTGTCCCTGAACCCTTTCGTTCCCAAGCCGTGGACGCCCTTCCAATGGGACGCGATGGAGCGGGTATCGAGCCTGCAGTCGAAGATCTCCACCCTGGGCCGCCGCCTACGCAAGCTGTCGAATGTAGAAATGAGCGCCGATTCGCCTCGCGAAGCCTATTTGCAGACTTTGCTTTCGCGCGGCGACCGCCGCGTAGCCGCGGTGATCGAGCAACTTGCACGTGAGCCCCGCGGTTGGTGGCAACAGCTTGTGGCAATGCGCAAGGGCGAGAACCCGGCGGTGGAAATCTCACCCGATATGTTTGTATACAAACTCTACGATCGTGAAGCCGTGTTGCCTTGGGATTTTATCGACCATCGCGTAGACAAGTCCTACTTGTGGCTGGAGCGCCGACGCGCCCTTGCTGAGCGTGAGACCGAGCCCTGCGATGTGGCGACGTGTACGACTTGCGGGGCTTGCTGATGGCGGTGCTGGGCATAGGCATAGACTTGGTCGAGATCGAACGTATCGACCGTGCGATTTCGCACCCGCGCTACGGGCAGCGTTTCCGCAGGCGAGTGTTTACGCGTGCTGAACAACTCTATTGTGAGGGGCAGTCGCGGCCGGCTGCGAGTTTCGCGGTGCGATTTGCAGCGAAGGAAGCGGTGATAAAGGCCTTGGGGCCGTCGGGAACCCGCGGCCTGCCGTGGCGGGCCATCGAAGTGTCGCGTCCGGGCCCAGGCGCGCCCGAAGTGTTGCTGCACGGCCGTGTCGCGGCTGCGGCGCAAGCTTTGGGAGTCAAACGTATACATTTGAGCCTGTCTCATGAGGCGGGTCTCGCGACGGCCCAGGCCTTGCTCGAGGATTGAGCTGGGTGAACTGGCTGAACTGCTTACGGGGAAAGGACTGAATTCAATGCCGAACACATACCGCCGCAATCGAAGCACGGCTTCAGCGAGCGTTCCGGTTGATGATGCCTGCAGGGAGCGGCCTGGGACACCAAGCCTCTTCGTTGATGCTGCGCCGCTGCGCAGAGTGTCTTGCGACAGCGTGGTTGCCCGTGGGGAGTCTAGCGAGCACGGGACCACTATCTTCGCGAAAAATAGCGACCGTCCCGCACAGGAATGCCACCCCTTGCTGCAGCTCGCCGCCGCCGACCATCAAGCCGGTTCCAGACTGCGTTGCCAGTACGTCGAGATCGAGCAGGTTGCCCACACCAACGCTTTCATAGGTGCCAGCCCGTACTGGTTGTGGGGACTCGAACACGGGTTGAACGAATACGGCGTTGCGATTGGCAATCATACTATTTTCACTAAGGATCCGGTAGCGGACACCGGGTTGCTGGGTATGGACTTGGTTCGCCTGGGACTCGAGCGCGCCGTCAGTGCGCGTGGGGCCTTGCAGGTTATAATAGATTTGATCGAGCGCTACGGGCAGGGCGGTTCGGGAGCCGCCGACACTCACTGGCCCTACCACAACTCGTTTCTGATCGCGGATGCGTCCGAGGCGCTCTTGCTCGAAGCTTCAGCCAAACACTGGGCCCTGCGCGAACTTCCAAACGGAGGCAGCGCCAGCAATCACACTACCATCGGGAGCGATTGGGACCGTCTCTCCGATGGTTGTATCGCCCATGCCCGCGAAATGGGCTGGTTCGACGGCGCCGACGAGGACTTCGACTTCGCTGCGGCGTATCGTGACTACGACACTATTCCCCCGGTAATATCCTCAGGGAGGTACGCAGCTACTTGCGCTGCACTAGGCCGTAATGGTAGCGGCGGTAGTACGGGGCTCGGTGTCGAGGACTTCAAACGCCTGATGCGTGACCACTACGACGGTGGCGAAGTTTACCTGCCTGGACCTGCCCCCGACGATGAGAAGTATTTCAGTGTGTGTATGCACGCCGATCCCGTAGGCACGACCACTGCTTCGATGGTGGTGGAACTGCATGGCGACCCCGGGCGTCCGCTGATTTACTGGGCGGCGCTGGGCAATCCTTGTGTAGGTCCCTATCTACCCGTCTTCGCCGATGCCGAATTACCAGCCGCTTTGTGCAAGGGCTCTGCCGAACCCGATCCCGCATCGGCCTGGTGGTCCTTCAAGGAACTGCTCGATGCCGTGTCCGAGGACTTCGCGGTCCACGGCCCCGTGGTCAGAGCTTTCTGGCGCGATTTCGAAGCGGGGTTGTCGTCGGATCTCGAGGATTTGCTCGCCGCCGGCGGTTTAGGCACCACGGCGCGGGCCCGCTTTGCAGCGCAGTCATGGGAGCGAACCGAGCGTGCCCGTGCGGAGATTCTCGCCCGTATCAAGCAATCCTGACCCATGTCCGCGAAGTCCCGGAACCGGGATTGCGCAGGTATCGCCGGCTAGTATCCGTAGTAGTCTTCCCACTCCTGAGCTTCACTTTCGCTGGCGGGGGTGGCCGCTGCTTCTGCGGCTGCTGCCGCTGCAGCCTTAGCTTCGGCGGCTTTGACCGGGTCGTAGTCCGGGTCGTAATCGGGATCCATCTCGGTTCCGATCACCATCGTATAGTCGCGCAGGGCTACTATGATCTTGTACTGCTCATGTGCAGTAAGGTCGTTGTAGATGGGATTGAAATCATCGTCCTCGTTGAAGCTGAAGAAGTTCGGCATCTTGGTGTTGGGTTGCAGCTTTTGGGGATCGATGAGCCACGACAGCATCCACTCGGGGCGTAGCCGTTTCTTGGCCAGTATCAGGTTGGGCGCGATGATATCCTTGGTCAGGATTTCTCCGGGATGGGTGGCGTGGCACTTCGCGCACTGAAACTTTACGAACATTTCGTGGCCGAGCTTCACGCTGGCCTTGAAGGCCGGCGTGGTTACGCGAAAGTAGCTGCGCGGTTCCGCCTGAGCGTCGTGTACTTGCAGCGACAGCACGGCGGCAAGTCCTAGCGCGGCGGCAACGGCGGCCAGTGGCGGCCAGCGGCGGCCGCGCTGAGCGTACCCGACCGCACGTGAGCATCGGCAGGCGCGAGTACGGCCGCCGATGGCGCGCTCCAGCGCGAGCCGGAGACGGTTTGCGCCGTGAATTATTGTCTGATCAAGGCTACTTGCTCCGGGCATCGACTTCTTTGCCGTCTTTTTCGCCGGCGGGGCGCCCGCGCGGTTCGGGCTATGCAGAGCCGCAGGCGGATGCAGGCTCAGTGGAGCAATGGTTGTCGATTCGGTTTCCGAGCAGAAAGCTGCAGTAGTCTCGTACAAAGCGCGCACCTCTAGACCGCTCGCGGGGATTGCCGCCGGGGCTTGGAAGCATCCAGCGACGCGCTAGCTACTAGCCGATGGACGAAGCTCCGGCAACCGCGGGCAACACCGTCGGTACGCAACCGCCAGCACGCAGCCGCATCGGCACGCAGCCGCCAGCACGCAGTCGCGTCAGCACGCAGCCGCGCCGGCACGCAAGCTCCGTCTTTCCACAAACGTTTTTGAAGAATGCCGGTTCCTGCGTGTTGAAGGGCGCGGCAGGCCTCGGGTCAGATCAAGTCCGTTCTTTGCGCGGGCTGAGGTTCCGCGCTTTGCCGCGTGGTGGTCTGTTTGTCTTCGTAGCGAATGATTCCGAGTTCCAGTAGCGCTTTGTTGGTGCGTTCGAGTTCTGCGCACATGCGGTTGAGGAAGGCCTGCTCGCTCTCCGCTGTGTCGATTCTGTTGATGTGCGCCACTGCGGGAAGCTCGCGACTGTCGTGGCCGAGGTCTCGGATTGCGCATACCGTGCGTTGTTTTCCACCCAGCCGGGTCTTGCTCAGGGTGATTTCCAGGGGGAAGTTGCGTCCCCCTTTGCGTTGGCCTTCGAGGTCCAGTTCGAGCTTGCGCTGCATTTGCGAATCGTGGCGAAGTGATCCTGGGCCGTGATCCGAGTAGTGGTGCAGGTACTCGTCGTAGTTCATGTTCTCAGGCACCGGGACCAGAAGGCTGAGGTTTACCCCCGCAATCTCTTCTTCATTGAATCCGAAGAGTTGCTGAGCGGCCGGGTTGTAGGAATGAATTACCAGGTGGTCGTCAACGATTACGAACGCGTTGTCGCTGCCGTAAATCATGTCGAGGAACTCCGCCTCGCGCGAACTACGTTCACCATCGGCTGCTTGGAAGGCAAGTCCCCCGAGCATCACTACTGCGATCATGGCGCCGACGGGAAAGCCGGCTTGTGAACTTGGCAAGGGGTGGAACTCGGGGGGCAGCAACTGCAGGAGCCCGACAAGCAGCGGTGTCAGGATGAGTAAGGCTAGCGCCACGATTCGCAAGCGGCGATAATCTCCGCCGTCTTTTAAGCACAACGGATCGCTGCTTGGCTGGTCTGCGTATTGGATGTTCATGTTCTGCGTCGGGGTCCTGGTTGACATCTGCCTGATCTCCTCCACCGTCTTCATGCAGATCCTTTCTGCCTGCCGCGGAAAGCAGCACGACTCGTGTAGCGGCCAGCCGGAATCCGGAGCCGTCTAGCCGGCATTACTTTGCGAGAAATCGTAGAGCGGTTCTCATGGGCAATGCCGGCTCCCACCCGGTGTCATGGTTAGGACATTTGAAGCAGCTATCGTGCCAATTGCAGCACGGGCCTGGCATGTCGGTAACGCGTTGATAATGAAAGGGTTGCTTGGAACTCAGGCGTGATCGTCAGGATGCTCGCGGT
>JAJRWY010000104.1 GCA_024276575.1 Candidatus Binatota bacterium | reverse complement strand
TCCCACGTCGCCTGCCTTCGCAGTTCCTCGAGACACGCTTGCAACCTCATCCTCACACCTCCACACAGTGTGAGAATCTATGACTGAACAACGAAATTCCACTATTCGATGCCTAAATTACTGGCATTACCGCTAACCCGCATTATTCATGAAAGCTCTGCTACGAGCCTCAATCGCCTGCAATCTCGGCCCGTGCTCGTTCGCCCGCTGTGCTGGCTCGCGGGCTCACGGCCCTCGACGTACTGTTAGTACGCCTGCGGGCCTCATCGCTGCGCGTGTGCCTATCTGGCCGATCTCACGGGCGCTTGCGACTCTCGCGACGAGGTTTCACGAATAATGCAGGATAAGGCAAGAGGCACCGTCAAGACCGAGCACAATTCGCGGTCCCGCCTCCCCGCCCCCGCGCCTCCGCAGGACAACCGGCTTGGAAGTCGCCGCGCGCAAGTAGCCGCTCGATGAAAAGCGAAGCAACGGACGCAGTAAAAATCACGAGGCGAGCCCTGCTCAAGGCTGCCTCGACGGCGACCGTGACGCTTTCTCTAGGCCGGCTTGCGCCCCTTGGTGACGCAAGCGCGAACGCTTGGATCACGAGCGGCACCGGGAAAAGCCGGCAAGATAGCGGCAGCGGCGCAGACCATGGTAAACATGACAAAGGTGCGAACGGTGCTCTAAACGGTGTTGACGAGGCCTCTACACTCGTTTACCGCAACTACCTGGAGGTTTACCGTGAGAAGTGGACCTGGGACCGCGTCGCTAGGGGCACGCACTATGTGAACTGCGCCTATCAGCGCGGCTGCGCCTGGAACGTCTACGTGAAAGACGGCATCGTGTGGCGTGAAGAACAGCTCGGGGAGTATCCACAAACCAACCGGGACGTGCCCGACTACAACCCCCGCGGCTGCCAGAAAGGTGCCTGCTACAGTGCACGAATGTACGACCCAACACGCCTAACCTATCCGCTAAAGCGGGTGGGCAAGCGTGGCAAGGGACGATGGAAACGCGTGACATGGGACGAGGCACTGAGCGCTATCGCTGAAAGCAGCATAGATGTTTTGAGCAGCGACGGGCCCGGGGCGATCTACTGGGACATGGGTAGCGCGATGAGCAACGGCTGCCACGGCCTGGGGCTTACGCGCACGGTCAACGTTCTCGATACCCCGATGTTCGAAGCCAATACGGAGATCGGCGACCACTTCCCCGGCGCGTCGGTCACGCTGGGCAAGATCTGTTACACGAGTTCCTACGACGACTTCATGTACTCGGATCTGATCCTGATCTGGGGTGGGAATCCGGTGAACACGCAGATTCCCAACGCCCACTTCGTCAACGAGGCGCGCTACAACGGTGCACGCGTGGTCGCCATCGCGCCGGATTACAACCCCTCGTCCATACACGCCGACGAATGGATTGCGGTCACCCCGGGCAGCGACGCCGCGTTCGGGCTCTCGCTGGCCCATGTCATGGTTTCCGAAGGCATCTACGATGCGCGTTTCGTCAAGGAGCAGTCCGACCTGCCTCTGCTGGTTCGCGCCGACAACGGATTATTCCTGCGCGAAAAGGACATGAAGGCGGGCGGCGCCGAGGATGTATTCTACGTCTACGACACCGGACGCGGCGGCCTGCGAGTCGCGCCGAAGCGCAGCCTCGCACTCGAAGAACTCGACCCGGCCCTCGAAGGGAGCTTCGAAGTCGAAACCCGGCAAGGGCGGGCCGAGGTGACGACGGTCTTCGAATTACTACGAAAGCGGCTGGAAGATTACTCACCCGAGAAAGCGCAGGCGATCAGCGGAGCCAATCCGGGGCAGGTCCGCCGGCTCGCCCGTGCCCTGGCCGGGGCACAGGCCGCCTCGAGCCTGGCTCAGACCAACTTCTGCAAGTATTACCACGGCCTGGAGATGGAGCGTGCGCAGATCCTAGTGTTCACGCTGGCCGGGCAGATCGGCAAGAAAGGCGCAGGCATTGCGGCCTTCCCCTATATGTCGATCGCGGGTCCGGATGGTCTCAGCGTGAGTAGCGGACGGCTATCGCCCAAACTGGGGCTGCTGGCCTTGGGCGCGAAGTCGGCACCCGAGTTCTTGCGGCTCAAGTGGGAGGGCTACTCCAATCAGATGATCCTGTTCGAGATGACCCGGCAGGAGTACCGGCACGGCCGCTATATCGCCACGCCACTCTTTCTCTACATGCACGGGGGCCTGCGCGACCTGTACGGAAGCGCAAAGTCCGTAGACGGATCGATGAAGCGCGAGTTTCACGACTACTTCGATGAGGCGGTGGAAAAGGGCTGGCAGGTCGTACCCAAGACACCTCCGCGAATCCTCTTCGAAGTCGGCGGTAATATGCTACGGCGGGTGCGCGGCTACGACCGTCTGTACAAGGTACTGTTGCCCAAGCTGGATCTGCTGGTGACGCTGGACTGGCGCATGAGCAATACGGCGCGTTACAGCGACTATGTACTGCCCGCCGCCGGCTGGTATGAAAAAGACGACATCACCTGGGGATCGCCTATAACCCCCTACTGCCATGTAACTACACGCGCAGTCGAACCGCTCGGTGAGTCGAAGAGCGATTGGCAGTTCCACTGCCTTTACATGAAGGCCTTGCAGGAAAGGGCCGTGCAGCGCGGCATTCGCGAGTATCGTGACCGCGCCGGGCGCACGCGCCGCCTCGACCGGGTCTACGACGAGTTCAGCTTCGGCCGGCGCTATACGGAGAACAATACTGAAGAGTTTCTCGAAGAGATCCTCGCGGTCACCAGCAATCTCGACAAGGTGGGCTGGAAGCAAATCAAGGCTAAGGGCTTCGCACGCTACACCGGTGTAGGCATGGCTGCGTCGCAGATCGCCCACGCGACCGACTTTGAAACCGGCGAGACCATTACCGCGAACACCTGGCACACGGTCAAGAAAGAGCCGTGGCCGACGCTGACGCGGCGTATACAGTTCTACATTGACCATCCCCTTTATTTCGAACTCGGGGAGGAGTTGCCGGTTCACAAGGACAACCCGCCGATGGGCGGCGACTATCCGCTGCAGATGGTTGGCGCTCACGCGCGCCACTCCATCCACGCCTCATGGCGTGACGAAAAACATTTGCTCAACCTGCAGCGCGGTGAACCGCTGATATACCTGAGCACACAGGACGCAGACGCCCGCGGCATCCGCGACGGCGAGACCGTACGCGTGTTCAACGACATCGGCTCCTTCAAGGTCCATGCGAAGGTGGCGCCAGCGATCCGGCCCGGCCAACTGCTGATCTACCACGCCTGGGAGCCTTTCCAGTTCAAGAAAGGCAAGTCCCATCAATCACTGATACCTAGCCCGATGAACCCCATCCATTTGGCCGGCGGCTACTTCCA
The DNA here is from genome assembly GCA_024276575.1 of Candidatus Binatota bacterium. GTDB lineage: Bacteria > Desulfobacterota > Binatia > UBA1149 > CAITLU01 > JAJRWY01. Next base: position 12,589 of record JAJRWY010000104.1, on the reverse strand, counting down.
GCTACAACCCACACTGCTGCAGGGAGAACCGGGGTCTCCCGACCGCGGGACAAGGGTGGATGTCGAGCGAATCGCGTAGGGGGGATGAGCAGAGCGGTTGGTGTACAAGCGCAGGCGGCAGGCACCGCCACCGTGCCGCTTATTACCACATTTTCATGCGGCAAAACGGGCGTTTAAGCGCCAGTTTAGCAAGTCGCAGCAGATAATCACTCATTATAATCAGGAGTTGCGCTCAACTTGCGGGGTCAGACCCATCATCCCAGGCTTCGTTGCATGCGTGCTAGGCCTGGGGTTCCGAAGGCGGCTTCGAAATCCGGGTGTAGGTAGTCTTCGAGCCAGCGGAACCCGGCGGCCTTGTAGGCGCTTCTGGCGGCTACGTTACCGAGCAAATAGCCGATCTGGGCGGTCGTGAAGCCCTCGCGCTTGCCGATCTGCAAGATGTCGAGCAGCAGTTGATGGATGAGCCCGCGCCCTCGGAAATCAGGCAGCGTCGCCACCCACTCGATGATCCACACGCCTTCGGGACTCGGATAGCCGGTCGCCATGAAAGGCTCGAAGCTGGCCGCGACGGCGAGGAGTTTCTCTTCGGGCCAAGCGCAGGTTCCGGCCAGTTCCGTGAGACCCGCTATCAGCGCCTGCACACCGTGCTCAGCATACTCGTAGGCGCTGAGTGCGGAAGCCGGGTGGCCTTCCACTTCGAGCACACGAAACGCGACCAATGGCAAAAATGTCGCTGCTCTGTGCGCGCCAATTGTGACAGTGTATCGAGCCTCTGCGCATCCTCGCCCGGAAAGGCAAGATCCCATGCGCCAACGCTTAGGTGCGAACGTGCCGCCGCCTGGATCACCCACGCAATAAAATCGCAATCCTCGATAGTGGCCCAACGGATTTTCGTGTCATTCGTCGCGGTGCTGTCGCTCATCTCGGTTTCGCCTTCATCAGTACCGGTGCCCATATGCAAACGCCGCACGGTCGCGAGCAATCCCGGTGGACCAGTTAATCCCTCGGGCACACCGTACACAAGACAAGTAACCACCGGTTCGAACGACAATGGGGCTCACGCTTCCTGCCAAAGTGCAACACTTCTACTGCCCCCGGGCACTGTCACACCGAGGATTGTCACAATCCCGTCCTCCTCTCATAATTCGCACGGGCTGGCTGGCCCCGGGAACGGAGGAGATTCGTTGAGTACATCAAATATGAGCTTCATGCGTGAGAAGGTCGAGACGCAGATCAAACCGATGGCCGAGATGGCGCGTGCCGGGATGGTTCCACACGGAAGGCTGCTGGCCGGCGGTCTCGATATTGTCGCGGACTTCTACGACGAAACCTTCAAGGTAATCGACGAACGCAATAAGAAACTGTGTTGGTACGAATTCTGTCTTACTCCTGAACTGTTTCTCGCGATGGGCATCCACCCTTTCCTCGGCGAGAGCCATCCCTCGATGATGTCGTTCGCACAACCGGATGTGTGCTGGAAGTACGTGGACGCTGCCGAAAACCAGGGAGTGCCTACGGAGTTGTGCGTACTCGACAAGTTCATGTACGGCGCGCTGGTCTGCGACGAAATGCCGGCGGCGGACTTCATCGTTACCGCAAGTGCTCCCTGCGACAGCTCGCGCATCGGTTATCAAATGTACGAGCAGCTCACCGGCCTCCCAGTCTACCGGCTCGACGCGCCCGCGGAAGATACACCGGAGGCGCACAAGTACTACGCCGGTGAGATCCACAAGCTGATTGGTTTTCTCGAGGAGCAAAGTGGAACCCGCTTCGACATCGACCGCCTGCGCGAGGTCTGCGAGGAAAGTAACCGGGCAACCGAAACACTGGGTGAAATACTGGAGCTACGGCGCGCACGGCCCTGCCCGCAGGCTGGAGTAGTAAGCTTCGGTTGTTATATGGCCGCGACCAATTCTTTCGGTATCCCTGAGTTGACGTCGTATCTAGAGTTCCTGCGTGACGACGCGATCGCTATGGTCAAGCAGGGCAAAGGAGCGCTATCCGAAGAAAAACACCGGGTGCTGTGGTACTACACACCGGTAGTCTACGATTTTGAACTACAGGAATGGCTCGGCAACACTCTCGGTGCGATCTCGGTCCTGGACGTGTTGTCTGGCTACCTCCGCCAGGAGCCGATCGACACCAAGGATCTAGACACTATGTTGCTGGCACTGGCGCAGCGCGGGCTGGAGAGCACCATGAGCCGTATCCGCGTACGCTCGACGACACTGACCGAACGCTTCCTGCGCGATTATGCGGATTTTACCGCCGACTGCGTGATCTTCCCCGGCCCAGTAGGATGCAAGCATGTGTGGGGATGGCTGAGCCTGCTTAGAGAAGTCTGTAAACAAAAGGGCATTCCTATCTGCGCTTTCGATCTCGACTGGATGGACTCGCGCGTACGCTCCAGCGATTCGGTACGCAGCCAGATCGAAGAGTTCTTCGCAACGGTAATGAACTGATCGAACCGGCATTGTTCACGAAACCTCGTCGCGAGACTCGAATCGAAGTTAGCACCGGATGGAAGCCTCTGCTGCGACCCTCTACAGCCCCAGGAAGGGCCTATGGGTCAGCACAGCCTTCTCGCCGACGTAAACCTTGCCCCTGCCGCCAAGCAGCGCGCCATCCCAGACACTGAAGGCACTGGCTATGACCTTGCCGTTGGGACAAAGGATTACCCCGACACCACTGACCCGCAGGCCGAGATAACACTTCTTGCCATCGCCATGAATCGACACGTTCTCGGCAAGCTGGCCGCCGGCCAGAATCAAGGACGATCGCAGCCGCAGCACCGCCGGACCCAGCACACGCAATACATACACGGTCGCCGGATCGCCACCACCATCGAGAGTCAGCATGGCGTCGGCCGCGAGTGTAAGCCTGTCGAATTCGACAACATTGACCGCACCGGCAACGACACCGGGCGTACTGCCCGGGACAATGGTCATGGGACCGGTCTTCGTCGAAATCTTCACCTTGCCCAGGTTCACCGAAGCCGGCAGGCCGAGAAGAGATGCTGCCTCACTGTCTAGTTCGGCCTGGGCCGTAGTGCAGGCCGCCAACTGAGGCGCAATGCCGCGGGTGTCGTAGTAAGTCGTAGCATCCTTGGGCAGCAACACTCCGGGAGCGACTTTGTCCGCCGTCAAGCCCGGCAGAAGAATTCCCCGAGGCCTGCCGCGCACTCCACAGCCGCCACTGATGATGTCGCCGGTAACCGTGGCCCCTGAACCGAAGCGGAAACGGTTCGACGCGATCGACTCGGTCACCACTACGTCGCCCGCGGTCCGCGCCCCCTGGCCGATCTTGGCTTGGTCGGCACAGACATCACCGCCGACTTCACTCTGATCGCTGCTGCGAGCCATGACTCTCCGTGCGGGATCGCCACCGACGATGATCCAATCGCAGGCAGCACGAATCGCGACTTCCGTCGACGTACAAACCCCCGTCACGCAGCTATCGCCGATCGTACACTCATCGCCGTCATCACAGGGTACGCCGTTAAGCGGCGCGCAGGCGCTGTCTTGCCCCACAGCCACACATTCCCAGCACTGCTCGACCTTGCAGCTCTCGTCACAGCCATCGGCCGGCACGAGGTTGCCATCGTCGCATTGCTCTTCCGCACCAACGATGCCGTCGCCACACAGCGTCAGCGTCGTCGTACTCGTCGTCGAGGTACTCGTGCTGCTGGTCGTCGTCGACAACTCAAACGGCAAAGTGGTTGTAGTGGTGCTCGCTTGCACGGGCAGCGTCGTCGTAGTCGTAGTGCTGGTACTTGTGGTCGTGGTCGATGTAGTGCTGGTAGTCGTGGTCAACCCAATGCACACACCGTTGATGCACTGATCATCGAAGGTCGTAAAGACGCCATCGCTACATGGTTGCCCGTTCGGTGCGATGGGATCCGAGCACAGACCGCTATTTCTATCGCAAGTCCCAGCTAGGTGGCACTGATCGCTCGCCGTGCATTGAAGCGGGTCTGTTCCTATGCAAATGCCCTCCAGGCAACTGTCGATCTGCGTGCAGGGATCGTCATCGTTACACACAGCACCGTTGGTCTTGGCCGGGTTCGAGCAAAGACCCGTTTGCGGATCACAGACGCCGATATCGTGACAGCCATCCAGTGCAGTACAGATAGTTCCCGCGCACAGGTCCAGTGTCGTGGTCGTGGTACTGGTAGTAGTCGTACTGGTAGTGGTCGTCGTGCTGGATGTTGTAGTCGAGGTGGTAGTGGTGGTGCTGGTAGTGGCGCCGGGAACGCTCGAGAAAGCCAGCGAAAAATAGTCGAACGATTGAGAAGCTCGCGCGTTGGTTATCACCCGCGACCATTGCATTCCGGCGAAGGCCCGCGAATAGACGTTGAGTACGAAAGTAACGCGCATCGGCCGGCCGGCCACGCCAAGCCCGATAGAGACCGTATTGGCAACCGAAACGGCATCTTTGCGCGTCACGCCGAAACCGGCTCGTTCTACAGCATCGGCAAAGAGATTGGCATCGTAGAGTACGGCTCCACCGATTTCTTCGACTTTCAAATGGGCCGACAATTCCGCCCTGCTCCGCTGCAGAAAAGTGTCGGAGCCGGAACTCTGCCCGTTGAAGGCCAGCAGGTTGTAAAGCGCCGCGTAGCTCACGTCCAATGAAGTTCCGGTTGAAGGAAACTCGCCCACGAACTGCAAGGTCTCGCGACCGTGAGCGGCCTTGATCACGTTGACCGCATTGTTGTTCTGCACATAGGCAGCCGCGGAAACACCGAAGGACCCCGTCGAAATAGTACCGCCCGGATCACCGATTTCCCTACCCGAGGCAGTGCCGATGCGACAATTGTAGTTGAGTCCGTTTCCGGGACAGTCCGCCGACGACGTTCCGTCAACGGCCAGCGTGCCCAGACTGTCGGCGTCGGTGGGACCCGGCATCGGCGGCAACACGCTGGCAGCGGAGTTTACATCCGCACCCTCATTGACAATGGCGCAAGGCAGGCTGGCCCATACGTTACTGCACCGTCCCTTCATCGAATCGCTGCTCCCACTGAAGCTCGTGGAAGTCCATGGGACCGGATCGGCCTGCACTACAGTGGCGCAAGCAAGCACGGCGCCAAGCAGCGTAGCCGGCATCGTCAATGTATATCCACGGCGCATAATGCCGCGTAAGCATTCGTGATTATTGAGCATGGCGTCCCCTCCCCTGCACCCGGCTTACGGTCCGACGTGAGTCTTGCCAAGTTACAATCGAAGCACCACAGCTCTTGGAACACCAGTTCGGCGTTGATCCGTGTCTTCGACGCTGATCGACACTATTAGAAACTCTTCCGAGCTATTCGGGGCTGCTTGGGTAGAGCAGCCAGGCAGGGGTCGCATCAAGGCTCGCGTAGTTCGCAAGCTATCATCTCAAGTGGACAGCCAACAAGTACTCAGTATGTCAATATTTCCTGCGAAATACCTGATTGTCGACAGAGCCCAAGGGCTTCATGAATCGGAAGTACAAACCCCGATACTCACAACTATGAGCATGGAGCTAGTGCTCGAGTGGTCCGACCCCGAAGGCCGTCACCAGACGTCTATGCATGGGCGTTTCTTCTCCTTCTCGCGGCCGGGCGTGGCGGGAGGCGCGGCACTGTGCAGGGCGCGCATGATGTGGCGGCGGGTGTCGGCGGGGTCGATCACGTCGTCGAACTCGAAGTAGGTGGCGGCGTTTACGGCCCGGCCTTGCTCGTAAAGGTGGGCGACTACTTGATCGAAGAAGGCCTTGCGTTTCTCGGGATCCTTCTCGGCGGCAAGCTCCTTGCGAAGCGCCAGCTTAACCGCCCCCTCCAGGCCCATGCCGCCAAACTCGCCGGTCGGCCAGGATACGGTGAACAACGGCGCCCGGAAACTACCGCCGGCCATGGCTTGCGCCCCCAGGCCGTAACCTTTGCGCAGCACCACGGTAAAGAACGGCACGCTCAGGTTGGCTCCGACCACGAACATTCGTGCAGCGTGGCGGACGGTGCCGCTCTTCTCCGCTTCCGGTCCCACCATGATGCCAGGTGTGTCACACAAGAACAGTATGGGGATGTCGAAAGCGTCGCAGAGCTTCATGAAGCGGGCGGCCTTGTCGGCTCCGTCGCTATCGATGGCCCCTCCCAAATGTAGCGGATTGTTGGCGATGATCCCGAGCGGCCGGCCTTCCATGCGCGCCAATGCGGTCAGCATACCGGGCCCGAAGTGACGCCGCAGTTCCAGTACGGAGCCTGAATCGCAAAGTTGCTCGACCACCTTGCGTACGTCGTAGACACGGAGCCGGTTCTCCGGGATGGCATGGCGCAATAGCCTCTGATCTGCACAATCCCAGTGGCTGAGCTTGCCCTGGAAATACGAGAGGTAGCGTTTCGCGACAGCGACCGCTTCGGCTTCGTCGGCAACAACGATATCGACCACGCCGTTGCGCTTGTGCACTTCGATCGGACCGACTTCCTCAGGCCTGAAAACACCCAGCCCGCCGCCCTCTATCATCGCCGGGCCGCCCATCCCGATGGTCGAGTTCTCGGTCGCGATAGTAACGTCGCAGCAACCGAACAGCGCCGCATTGCCCGCAAAGCATCGCCCCGAGTTGATGGCCACCAGCGGCACCAACCCCGACAGGCGTCCGAAGTAGTGAAAGGCATGGCAGTCGAGACCGGCGATACTCAGCGTCTCGGTATCGCCGGGACGCCCACCGCCACCCTCGGTAAAGATCAGCAGCGGGATACGCCATCGCCCGGCCAACTCGAACATGCGGTCTTTCTTGCGGTGGTTCTGCTGCCCCTGAGTCCCAGCCAGGACCGCGTAGTCGTAGGACATCACCACGCAGCGCGCAGCCTCTTCGCCGAACAGTTGCACGTTGACGGTCGCCAAACCCGCCACCAAGCCGTCACCCGGCGTGGCTCGCATGAGTTCATCCACACTGCGCCGGGCCCGTTGCGCAGCGATCACCAGAGCCCCGTACTCGACGAAAGAATCGGGATCACAAAGGTCATCGACGTTTTCTCTCACCGTGCGCTGGCCGGTCTTGCGCCGACGTGCCACGGCTTCGGGGCGCGCCGCATCGTAACCGAAACCGTGGCGCTCGTTGAGTTCGGCTAGGTCAGGACGAATTGTGTCGATGTCGACCTCCCCTACGATATCCTCGACGCCGCCCTCGACCTCGGAGGGATCGATGAACAGAAGCGCGTGGCCCTCGAACACGGTGTCACCCACGCCCACCCCGAACGCGCGCACTATTCCGCTGCAGTCGGCAGCCACTACGTGCTCCATCTTCATTGCCTCCATAACCAACAAAGGCCGGCCGGCAACGACCGAATCCCCGACTTCGACATCTAGGCTTACGATGGTCCCTTGGAGACGCGCCAACACCGCAGATGTCCCTGCAGGCCCCTGCTTCGATATCCCGGCAAGCGGCGGCTCCGGGGGCGCTGCCACTGTTGCAGACCCACCGGTCTTACCGTGATCGAGCACCGCCAGCGGATCGTCACTGGCCACTTTTGCACCTGCAAGATTTCCGGCCGTCGCGGTGTCGTAAGAGCGTGCGACGCCCGCAACATTTCCAACCGTGGCGTTGTCGCCAGCACGTACAGTCCCCGCGACATTTCCAACCGTAGCGTTGTCGCCAACACCTGCAGCGCCCGCGACACTTCCAGCCGTAGTATCGTCGTGATCGCGTGCTGCGCCCGTAAGACTTCCAGCCCTGGTTTCGGCATCAGCACATGCAGCACCCGCAGCACTTCCAGCCATAGCGTCGTCATGAGCGCGCGCAGCACTGGCAAGCTCAGCCATATTGGATTCGACGAAACCGGTCGATACACGGTTGGCAATGACGTCCGGATGAGCGAGCAAAGCACGGAGAAAGGTGAGGTTGGTCGCTACCCCTTCCACACGAAACTCGCGTAGGGCCCGTTGCAGGCGCCGCACGGTTCTCTCGAAGTCTCGATCCGGATCATGGGCAATGACTTTGGCAAGTAAGGAATCGAAGCGCGGGTTGGTCGTGGCTCCCGCGCGCATGTAACCGTCCACACGAATGCCGGGACCGCTAGGGGGCTCGTAGACGCTCAAAGTGCCACCGGCAGGGTGCAACTCCCCGGTATCCGAGACCGACTCGGTATTGACCCGCGCCTCCACGGCGTAGCCTCGAGTTTCAATAACGGCGTCCTCGCCGAGGCCGAGTTCCCCGAGCGACGCGCCTTCGGCAATGCGCAGTTGTGCGCGAACCAAATCGATCCCGCTGATCTCTTCGGTCACCGTATGCTCGACCTGCAAACGCGGGTTAGCCTCGAGGAAGAACCACTGTGCTTCGCGTTCTTCACTGCCACCGGCCAGCAAGAACTCGAAGGTACCGAGGCTGCGATAAGAAAGCTCCCGCGCCATCCGTAACGCTGCGCTGGTAAGCGACTCGCGCAGCGCCGGCGATACGGCGGGACTCGGCGCGATCTCCACCAACTTCTGCTGGCGGCGTTGCAGGCTGCACTCACGTTCAAACAGATGCCGTGTCGATCCCGCATCGTCTGCGATAATCTGCACCTCTATGTGGCGGGCCTGCGGCAACCAACGCTCCGCGTAAACTTCGCCGCCGGCGAAACCGGCGCGCGCCTCCGAGACGCAACGCTGCCAGGCCGCATCGAGTTCCTCGACGGTCTCTATCCGGCGCATACCGCGTCCGCCACCCCCGGCGGCGGCCTTCAGCATCAGCGCACCACCGGAACCAAGCGAGTGAAGAAGCGCCCGCGCCGAGTCCGGATCGCTTGCCCCGGGAAGCACAGGAACCCCTAGGCCCTCGGCCAGCCTGCGCGCCGCAGGCTTATCACCGAGCACTTCGAGCGTCTCCGCACGCGGGCCGACAAAGGTAATTCCGGCCTGCGCGCAGCGCCGTGCAAAATCGGCGCTCTCGCTCAAAAACCCGTATCCGGGATGAATCGCATCGCAGCCGCATTCTTTCGCCGCAGCGATAATCGCGGCAGCATCCAGGTAGGCGGCCGGTCCGGTCCCGCCCAATTGGTAACTCGCATCGGCGGCGCAAAGGTGCGGACTCGTGGCGTCATCCTCAGAGGCGAGCGCCACGGTTTCGATCCCGAGTTCGCAGGCGGCACGAAGCACCCGGACAGCGATTTCGCCACGGTTGGCGACCAAGAGTTTCATCTATTCATTCTCCTCACACCTGTGTGCCGGCCGGAATTCTACGCAAGCGTCGAAAACTCGGAACGGCTTCAACAAGACTACGCCGCCGGTCTCGCGCATGGCCACGTGCCCCAATTTCGTCGCCCGCCTCGGTCCGGAGTTCTTCAGCATACTGATACTGCGAGCGGCCTTGGCACAGGTGGCAATATAGATATAGATGTGGGCATGAACGACACGCGCAACATCGAAACCGCGAACCCCGGCCGCGATCGGGCCTGCGCACCAGCCGGAACCATATCCCGCCGCGCTTTCATCAAACAGGGCAGCCGTGGAGCTGCAGTGCTTTACTTGGCGTCGCTCGGTTTTGCCGAAGACACCGGTGCAGCAGCATCCGGCGCATCCGCGGCCGGCAAGGCCACCGTTTCCGGCCACAGCGCAGCGGTAGCGGGCGCCGGACCGATGGCGCCGAAAGTGGTCATTTACCGTAGTTGGGCCGATATTCATGCACAAAAATGGACCTGGGATTCGCGTGTCCGCTGCACTCACGTAGTCAACTGTTGGTACCAACGCAATTGCTGCTGGGAGGTCTATGTAAAAGACGGCGTGGTGCTGCGCGAGGAGCAGGCCGGTGCCTACCCGGCGGTGAACGCCGAACTCCCCGATTTCAACCCCCGCGGCTGCCAGAAAGGCGCCAGTTACTCGGCCTTGATCTACGCTCCCGGCCGCTTGCGTTACCCCTTGCGCCGGGTGGGAGAGCGCGGCTCGGGCAAATGGCGCCGCCTAAGCTGGGACGAGGCGCTCTCGGAAGTCGCCGACGCGATGATCGATGCGGCGGTGAAGCAAGGACCCGACTCGGTGGTTCTCGACCAAGGCGGAAGCTTGGCCTCGGCAACCTGGAGGGCAGCCGTAGAACGCATAGTCGCGATGCTCGACGGCTTACGTCTCGACACCAATACCGAACTCGATGACGGCCAGGCCGGTGCCGCCGTAACTTTGGGATCCCCGGTTTCATCGCGCTCGGCCGACGACTTTTTCAACTCCGATCTGATCTTGATCTGGGGTGCCAATCCGCTGTACACGCAGATCCCGAACGCCCATTTTTTCAACGAGTCCCGCTACCACGGCGCCCGTGTGGTCACTATCGCGCCCGACTATTCGTCGTCGGCCATACACACAGACCTGTACGTACCGGTGCGGCCGGGAACCGACGCGGCGCTAGCCTTGTCGATCGCACAAGTCATGCTCGAAGCCGGCCGGATCGACCATGATTTCATCAGGGCTCAGACCGACCTCCCGCTATTGCTTCGCGAAGACACGGGCCTGCTGCTCAGGCAAAGCGATCTGAAGAAAGGCGGAGCCAAAGACCGCTTCTACGCCTACGACACCCGGCGCCAACGCGTCGTCGAGGCTCCCTACCGTGATCTCGATTGGAACGGCGTGGAGCCCGCGCTTTCGGGCCGCTTCGAAGTGAGAACCATCGACGGAACAGTCAGCGTACGGCCGGTGCTCGACGTCTTGAAGCAACGCTTGGACGAAAACTACCGGCCCGAGCAAGCGGCGGAACTCTGCGGAACTGCAGCTTCGCTGATTCGACGCTTGGCGCATTGGATAATGGATGCACGCGCAGTTTCCGGTGTGGCGGGCTCGAGCTTGCCTAAGCTCTACCACGGCGATCTCATCATGCGCGCGCAGTTGCTGGTCTTCATTCTCGGCGGACATATCGGCCGCCCCGGTGCGGGCTTCGATACTTGTCCCTTCCTCTTCGTCGACGGCACCGACTCGATCGGAATGACGCGCGGCGAAGGATTCATGGAAACGCTTCGCCACATGCCGGCCTATCTGGCCAGACGGATCAAAGGCGAAAGCACCGAGCGCATTCTCTACGACGCCGCCCGCCACTACATGGACACCGCCAACGTGGTGTCCTCAGTGTTGTACTGGCGGCGCCACGCCGGACTCGACAAGCGTAGTGACTTGGATTGGGGGCGTGATCTGCCCAGGCCCGTGGAAGACTATGTGCGCGAGTCCTTCCGCAACAAATGGCAGCGTAAGCCTCCGGACAACGGTCCCAGTGTGCTCATGATCTCGGGCAGCAACCTGCTGCGCCGGATCCGCTCGGCCGACTTGTTGCTGAAGAACGCCTGGCCGAAGATCGATATGGTAGTGACCACCGACATTCGTATGTCCACCACCTGCCTACATTCCGACGTCTTGCTGCCCGGTGCGGCATCCTATGAAAAGGACGATGTCACCGATTGGCACACGGTGCTGATGCCCTATCTGCACATCACGCAGGCGGCGGTTCCGCCTTTGGGACAAGCCAAGCCCGAGTGGGAATCCCACGCGTTGCTGGCCCGCAAGATACAAGAGCGTGCAGCAGCACGCGGGATCAAGGGTTTCACCGACCGGAAAGGAAAATTTCAGAGCTTCGGCGACTTTTACCGGCGCTATACCTTCGAGCAACGCTTCGACGAGAACTCCCAGACCGAAGCCGCCTCTGAGGTGATCGAACACACTGCATTCGTGGAAGGCGGCTTCGACGATTTCCGCAAGACCGGATTCCAACGTATCAACGGAGTGGGAATGCACCCGATCAATCTCGGCAACGCCTGCGACGTAGTGCCGGACCAAGCCGTCATCAACCGTGGACGCCGCCGCAGCGAGCCGAGCCTGTGGCCCACTCTTACACGGCGCATACAATTCTACATCGACCATCCGCTTTATATGGAACTCGGTGAGGAGTTACCAGTACACAAAGAGCCGCCGCGTCCCGGCGGCGACTATCCCTTGGTGCTGAGCAGCGGGCACACACGCTGGAGCATCCACGCGGGGTGGCGCAACCTGGACATCCTGCTGCACTTGCAGCGCGGAGAAGCCGCAGCTTTCGTCTCCGACGTCGACGCGCGTGCACGCGGCATAAGCGACGGCGACTATGTTCGCTTGTGGAACGACGTGGGTGAGTTTCGCGTACGAGTCAAGACCGCAGCCGCGATCCGCCCCGGCTTGCTGATCCTTTACCACGCCTGGGAAGACTACCAGTTCCCCGGCGGACGCGGCTATCGCAACGTACTGCCCAGCCCTTTGAACCCGGTAGAGATGGCCGGAGGATACAATCACTTACGCCCCGGCCCCGCATCCTTGCAACCCGGCCAAAGCGATAGAGAAACCCGCGTAGAAATGGAACGCGCCTGACGAGCGGGACGAAACCGAAGAAAAAAACCGGGTCCGGGCCGGAAACGGGGTCAGGTCCCGTTCTCCCCATGAAGGAACGGGACCTGACCCCGTTTCTGCTGACCCCGTTTCTGTCACAGCGATGAGGCCCGCAGGCGTACTAACCTTGATCGGACAATAATTCACGGCGTAAATCGCCTCTGGCTCACGCTGGAGCACGCCATCCGCGGCCGTACTCGCGCCCGCCGATGCTCACGTACGGTTGGGTACGCTCCGCTCGGCGAACGCTCCGCTCGGCCACG
>JAJRWY010000103.1 GCA_024276575.1 Candidatus Binatota bacterium | reverse complement strand
CGGTGCGTTGGAGCGGCAGCAGCACCGAAGACAGTGAGCAGGGTGAGCAGACTTTCTCGCGGAAATTCGCATGCAACGACTGCGGTGTTTCCTATCCGGAACTCAGTCCCAGGATGTTCTCCTTCAACAGTACGCACGGAGCTTGTCCGCAGGGTAACGGAGTGGGCAGGGCGAGAAGCTTCGACCCGGACACTATTGTCGCCGACGGATCACTGGCGGTGCATGCCGGCGCTTTGGCTCCTTGGGGGAAACGCCTAGCGGATAAGTACGGTTGGGCGACCAGGTCGATTGCGATCTCCTACTGCGGTGACCCCGATACACCCTTCGCCGGACTTCCCGAGCAGGCGCGCGAGGAAATACTCTGGGGCAGCCATGGTAAGCGCTTGGAGGTGCCGCGGATACGCGGGGTCAGGGGACCGCGCGTGCCGCGCTCTTTTGGAGGCGTCATCCCCATACTGACCAAGCGCTACCGCGAGTCCGAGTCCGACTGGGTCCGTGGCGAGTTGGAGAAGTACATGTCCGACAGCTCCTGTCCGGCCTGCTCGGGACGCCGGCTGCGGCCTGAGTCGGGGCACGTACTGGTTTCGGGCAAGGCGATCCACGAGGTCGCAGCTTTGCCCATCGACGGCGCCTACGAGTTCTTATCTGCGCTCAAACTGACCAAACGCGAACGCGAGATCGCCAAACTGGTACTGCGTGAGATTCTGGAGCGGTTGGAGTTCTTGCTCGGCGTTGGCCTGAGCTATTTGAGCCTCGACCGTCCGGCTGCGACTCTGTCGGGGGGGGAAGGGCAGCGCATTCGCCTGGCCACGCAGATCGGTGCGGGATTGTCGGGAGTCTTGTACGTCCTGGACGAGCCGTCGATAGGCCTTCATCAACGTGACAATGCGAGGCTGCTCAAGAGCCTTCGGGAACTTACCGACCGCGGCAATTCGGTTCTGGTGGTGGAGCACGATGCCGAAACCATCTGTGCGGCCGACTATGTCATCGATATGGGGCCTGGTGCCGCCGCCAACGGCGGCCGTGTAGTCGCCGAAGGCACTCCGGCCGAGATTGCCGCGCATGCGGATTCGCTGACCGGGCGCTTCTTGAGCGGGGCCGAACGTATTGAAGTGCCGGCCGAGCGTCGCAATGGTGCCAACGGTTGCCTGCGGGTAGTGGGCGCCAGCCATAACAACCTGAAGAATATCGATGTCGAATTCCCGCTTGGCCGCTTCATCTGCGTGACGGGTGTATCGGGGTCGGGAAAAAGCTCGTTGGTCGTCGATACCCTGTATGCCGCTTTGGCCTGCGAGTTGCACGGCGCCGGTACGGAAATCGGTACACACCGTGAAATCTTGGGGCTGGACAGGATCGACAAGGTGATCGATGTCGATCAATCCCCTATCGGCCGCACGCCCCGATCGAACCCGGCTACCTATACGGGACTTTTTACCGATATTCGCGACCTTTTTGCCATGCTGCCGGAATCGCGTATGCGCGGATACACGGCCGGGCGGTTCTCTTTCAACGTCGAGGGAGGCCGTTGCGAAGGCTGCGGCGGTGACGGCATGAAACGCATAGAGATGCATTTCTTGCCTGATATCTACGTTGTGTGCGACATCTGCCAAGGGCGCCGCTACAACCGTGAGACCCTGGAGCTGCGCTACAAAGGTTTGAACGTTGCCGACGTTTTGGAACTCACCGTTGCCGAAGCGCTGGACTTTCTCAGTCCCATACCTTCGGCCAAGCGCAAGCTGGAGACCCTTCATTCGGTGGGCCTCGACTACATACACCTGGGGCAGTCCGCGACCACTCTTTCCGGCGGCGAAGCTCAGCGCATAAAGCTCGCCCGCGAACTATCCAAGCGTGCGACCGGACGCACCGTCTATATTCTCGACGAGCCGACTACCGGGCTTCATTTCGCCGACATCAGGCGGCTCCTCGAGGTGTTATGCCGCCTGCGCGACGGCGGCAACACCGTGATCGTCATCGAGCATCAACTCGACGTGGTCAAGACCGCCGATTGGGTCATAGATCTGGGACCGGACGGCGGCGCTGCCGGGGGTGAAGTGGTCGCTAGCGGGAGTCCGGAAGCGATCGCACGGATAGAAGCTTCATGCACCGGACGTTTCCTGGCGCCACTGCTGTCAACGACCGGTTAACCCGGGTTTGGGTCCGTGAAACTGGAAGTAGGTGCATTCGAGTTGGGCGTTGTAGAGCTTGCGGCGGCGGTCGGCGCGGCGCCCGACCAGGCTTTCGAAGTTTCGCCACGAGGTCAGAATGAAGAATGACCAAGTCGGGAGTTTGGCGAGCACCTCCGGTATCGAAGTGTACAGATCGCGCACTTCCGGCAACTCGTCTATGCGGACTCCGTAGGGCGGGTTGCCGACCACGCAACCGTAGCGCCGCTTGGAGGATAGTTGTTCGAAGGGGCGGCACTGGAAGTGTATGGAATCGGCCACGCCGGCCCGCTGGGCATGGCGCCGCGCCATCGATATCGCGTTATCGTCGATGTCGGTGCCGACCACGCGTTCGTCTAAATCCGCGAGAACCGATGCGCGTGCATCCTCACGGGCGTCCTTCCAGAGTTTTGAATCTAGCCAAGGCCACGATTCGGCGGCAAATGATCGGTTGATCCCCGGAGCGATGTTGCGTCCTATCATCGCAGCTTCGATGCAGATAGTGCCCGATCCACAGAAAGGGTCGATCATCGGGCGCTCCCGGCGCCAGAAGCTCAGTTGGACCAGCGCTGCCGCCATGGTCTCGCGTAGCGGTGCCGCGCCGCTGAGGTCACGGTAACCGCGCTTGTGAAGGCCGTCACCCGTTGTGTCGATAGTCAGGGTGGCACTGTCTTTGAGTAGCGCGACCTCGACAGCGACAGTGGGGCCGCTCTCGTCGAGTTCTCTGACGTGATGGGCGTCGCGAAGTTTTTCCACGATAGCCTTCTTCACACAGCGTTGCAGCGCCGGGACGCTCGACAGGCGGCTCTTTACCGAGCGCCCCGATACCGGGAAATGTCCGTCGGACCCTATCCATTGCTGCCACGGTAGCTCGTAGACGCCATCGAACAAGGCGTCGAAGTCCGGGGCCTCGAAACTGCCCACGCGCATCAGCAGACGATCGGCGGAGCGCAACCATAGGTTGGCGCGGGCTATGGCGCCGGCATCAGCGCGGAAGGCTACGCGCCCGGTCTGCGGTGAAGCGGCCTCGTAGCCCAAGGCTCCGAGTTCACGGGCAACGATGGCCTCGAGCCCGAATGCGGAAGTAGCGATGAGATCGAAAGGCATCAACCTTTATCTATAGACCAGGGAGAGCGGGATTCTTAGCCTACATTGATTTCTGAAAGTTTGTCGCGAGAGTCTTGCGTGTTTGCGGAGCTAGAGTTGACGAGCACTCCAAGTAGCATAAGCTTGCCTAATGATAAAGTGCCGTTTGCGTGAGGGGCAAGCTGATTTCAATAGTCTGTGCCAGGGCTTGCGTTGGTTAGCCGGTATAACTATAAAGTAGACCTATCCGGTCTAGTATGTCGGAATAGGGGTGATTGAAATTAGGCCCCTCGACGAGCCCACTGGGGCCGGCAGGAGGAACGAGTAGCATGACAGTCGCTCATCGCATTTATCTAGACAATCACTCGACTACCCGGGTGGATCCCCGCGTGCTCGAGGCGATGATGCCATATTTCACCGAGCAGTACGGCAATGCCGCGAGCCGCAACCACGAGTTCGGATGGGAAGCCGAGCGAGCGGTGGAAAAAGCTCGCTCGCAGGCTGCTGCGTTGATCAACGCCAAGCCCAAAGAGATCATCTGGACCAGCGGTGCCACCGAGTCGGACAATTTGGCGATCAAGGGCGTCATCGAGTTCTACAAAGAAAAGGGCAATCACATCATCACCGTTCAAACCGAGCACAAGGCAGTGCTCGATACCTGCAAGGCGCTGGAGCGTTCCGGTACGGCTACCTTTACGTTGATCAAGCCGAAGCCCGACGGACTCGTCGACCTTGATGATTTGCGTGCGGCTATCACCGACAAGACCGTACTGATCTCGGTCATGCACGCCAACAACGAGATCGGGGTGATTCAGCCGGTTGCGGAAATCGGAGCGATTGCCCGTGAGCACGGCATCATATTCCACAGCGACGGGGCTCAATCAGTGGGCAAGATTCCCGTGGATGTCGAAGCGATGAACATCGACCTGCTGTCGATTTCGGCGCACAAGATTTACGGCCCCAAAGGCGTCGGAGCGCTATACGTGCGCTCACGCAAGCCGCGAGTTCGACTGCAGGCGCAGATGGACGGCGGCGGTCACGAGCGAGGCATGCGTTCGGGCACCCTAGCGGTGCCGATGATCGCGGGGCTGGGAGAAGCTTGCGAGATTGCTGGGGCTGAGATGGCGGTCGAAGCCGCCCGTGTCCAGGCTTTACGCGAGCGTCTCCGCCACAAGCTGTTCGAAGAACTCGATGAACTCTATATCAACGGTGATCTCGAGCAGCGCCTGCCGGGGAACCTAAATATCAGCTTCGCGTTCGTCGAAGGCGAGTCGTTGATGATGGGGCTTCGCGAAATTGCGGTTTCATCGGGATCGGCCTGCACTTCGGCTTCGCTCGAGCCTTCCTATGTACTGAAGGCCTTGGGTGTCGGCGACGATCTTGCGCATACCTCCATTCGTTTCGGCATAGGCCGTTTCAATACAGAAGAAGAAATCGATGTGGTTGCCGAGAAAGTGATCAAGGAAGTTCGCAGATTGCGCGAGATGTCCCCTCTTTACGAGATGGCCAAGGAGGGTATCGATCTGAAGAGTGTGGATTGGGGCTAGGATCGTGCGCGTCGAAGTTTCTGCCGCGCACGATCCAAACCATAAGAGCCTGGCCATAAGAGCGTGGCATCAAGTATCAGGAGAACGACATGGCATACAGTGACAAAGTAATAGACCATTACGAGAATCCGCGTAACGTCGGAAGTTTCGAAAAAGAAGAAGAAGGCGTGGGTACCGGCGTGGTGGGCGCTCCGGAGTGCGGCGATGTGATGAAGCTGCAACTGAAAATCACACCCAAGGGTGTGGTCGAGGATGCGAGGTTCAAGACTTTCGGTTGCGGCTCCGCGATCGCGAGTTCCAGCTACATAACGGAGTTGGTCAAAGGCAAGTCGGTGGACGAGGTGCGCGGTATCAGCAACACCGAGATCGTCGAGGAACTGAGCCTGCCGCCCGTGAAGATTCACTGCTCGGTGTTGGCCGAGGACGCCATCAAGGCGGCGATCAGCGATTGGGAAGCGAAAAACGGCGGCGATAAAGACGCTTCCTGAATTCTGCGGCGGGGTCCGATCATGATTAGTCTTACCGATAAGGCGGCAGCGAAAATACAAGCTTTCGTGGCCCAGAGTCCGGACGAAGGCGACGGGCTGCGTGTCAAAGTAATAGGCGGCGGCTGTTCCGGCCTGCAGTACAAGCTCGAACTCGACACCGAGCACAAGGGCGACAAGGTTTTCGAGGAAGGCGGTGCGCGTCTCTACATAGACCGCAAGAGTTACCTTTACCTGAACGGAACCGAGATCGACTATTCGGAAGGGCTGCAGGGAGCCGGCTTTTCGTTGGGTAATCCCAACGTCAAACGCACTTGCGGTTGCGGCGAATCTTTCCTGGTTTGAGAAGCGTAGCGGCGGCCGACGATGAGTTGATGATGGCGAAATGCTGGAAATGTAAAGAGCCGATGGTGCTGGGATCTTATCTCGACCGCTATTTCTGTTCTCGGTGCGGCAGCATCGTTCCCTTGCCTGCGGGCACGAATCATTTCGAAGTATTCGGATTCGATGCACCGGCTTGCGACCTCGAACAGTTGCGCGAACGTCATCGCGAACTGAGCCGGCGGCTGCATCCCGATTTTTTCATGACCGCGGACGAGCAGGTACGCAGCGCAAGTACGATCAACATCTCAGCGGTAAACGACGCTTATCGTTGTTTGAGCGATCCCATGGCCAGGGCGGCCTACTGGCTGGATATATCCGGCAGTCCGCTGGGTAAGGACAACAGCAGTGTGGATCCCGAGCTTGCGGCGGAGCTGTTCGAATTGCAGGAACTGGCGATGCAGATGCGTGCCGCGGGCGAATCGCCCAGCGGCCGCGTCGCTGGCGGCGCCGGAGACAGCGGTGGCAACTCGATTCGCGCCGCAGAAGCGCTCGACGATCTTCAATCGCGTTTCGATGCGGAAATAACCGCAGCCGTGGCGTTGATGGACTCCTGGCCTCAGGCGGCCGCTGAGCGCCCAGGCGCTCTCTATCGACTGAAGAAGGCGATCTCGCGAGCGTCCTACATGCGCACCATGATTCGCAACTTGAAAGATTCTCTGGAGCAAAGATGGCAACGATCTGTGGCATAGACCTCGGCACCACCAATAGCCTCATCGGCGTATTCGAGGATGGACGTCCGCGTTTGTGCCGCGACGAGAACGGCTGCGCCTTGAAGCCTTCGGTCGTTCGCCTTGACGACGGTGAAACCGTCATCCGTTCGGTCAAGCGTTTCATGGGCAGGGGTCCTGCCGACTTGAGTCCGGGCGAGAAAGCCCGTTACCGCTTCGAGGACGATCCGGATGCGCGCATAGTGCGTTTCCGAGCCGGCGAAAAATCGTACTCCGCTCCGGAAATTTCTGCACGCATACTCGCGGATCTTCGCCGTGATCTCGAGGCCGAGCTGGGAGAGAGCGTGAACCACGCGGTGATCACGGTTCCGGCCTATTTTAATGATGCTCAGCGCCAGGCGACACGCGATGCTGGACGTTTGGCGGGTCTCGACGTATTGCGTCTGGTAAACGAACCTACTGCGGCTTGCTTGGCTTATGGGCTCGACGAGTTGGCTGAAGGCAATATCGCTGTCTACGATCTCGGCGGTGGTACTTTCGACGTCTCGATACTGCACGTTCGTGATGCGTTGTTCGAGGTGCTCTCGACTGCCGGCGATACTCAGTTGGGCGGCGACGATATGGACTCTGCGGTTGCCCACGAGCTTTTGGGGCTTGACGATGGTAGCGGCCCCGAGCTGACTGAACGACTGCTGGAGCGGGCCAAGCAGCTCAAGCACCAACTCAGTGAAGCCGCTTCGGCGTTTGCTGAGGACGCTGCCGGGCAGCAGATCGAGGTTACGCGCGAGCGTTTCGAGCAGATCATATCGAGTCTGATCGACTCAACCCTCGAGCCTTTCAAAAATGCGTTGCGCGACGCCGGCCTCCGTAGCGGCGATCTCGATGCGGTGGTGCTCGTCGGTGGCAGCACCAGGGTGCCTGCGGTCAGTCGCCGTGTGGCTGAGTTTGCCGGACGCGAGCCTTTATCGGATCTCGACCCCGATGAAGTGGTGGCATTGGGCGCGACGATTCAGGCCGGCATTCTGTCGGGTGCGCGCACGGATATGCTGCTTCTCGACGTAGTGCCGCTTTCGTTGGGCATCGAGACGGTGGGCGGCGTAATGACCAAGCTCGTTGACCGCAACACTCGTATCCCCGCGAGCGTACGCGAGTCGTTTACCACTTCGGTGGACGATCAAACCCATGTGGAAATCCATG
The DNA here is from genome assembly GCA_024276575.1 of Candidatus Binatota bacterium. Taxonomy (GTDB): domain Bacteria; phylum Desulfobacterota; class Binatia; order UBA1149; family CAITLU01; genus JAJRWY01. The sequence goes on along the minus strand of JAJRWY010000103.1, from coordinate 357 downwards.
TCTTGCAGGGCGAACGCGAGCTGGCGAAGGATGCGCGCAGCTTGGCGCGTTTCAGGATACCCCTTCAGCCCGCTCCGGCGGGGTACCCGCGGATACAAGTCACGCTACTCATAGACGCCAACGGAATCTTGAGCGTGACGGCCATGGACGAGCGCAGTGGCGTGGCCAAGTCGGTGGAAGTGAAGCCTTCCTATGGGCTGACCGACGACGAAGTGGAGAAGATGCTCGAGGAATCCCTCGACTACGCGGAAGACGACTTCCATACCCGCCAATTGATAGAAGCCCGGACCGAGGGGGAGATGATCCTTCGGGTTACCCGCAAAGTGTTGCGTGACAATGCGCGCCGGGCCATCGGCG
>JAJRWY010000009.1 GCA_024276575.1 Candidatus Binatota bacterium | reverse complement strand
GATGGCGCTCATGTCCGCAGCCAGCCCCTCGATCTCTTCTTCGCTGAGTGCGAGTCTGGCTAGCCGCGCCACGTGGCGTACTTCTTCTTTGCTTAATTTCATCGATCCTCGGTCTCCGGCTGCATTGAACATGGCCTGGAGGAAACCGCCACGCCCGCTTTAAACTTGCAAGACGTTCCTTGATAGGTCCGCCCGCGCACACCGGCATTAGCCTGCAAAACCATGCAGTGGCTCGAGTGGCACGAGGTCCGTCCGCGCACACCGAGGGTAGCTGTCGAATCAGGTCTCGACGGTTTGCATTGTTGCATCGTGCCGGCCAGCCCGTGGCCGGCCGCCCGCGCGTGCCGGGAGCAACTGCCGTAGTGGATTCCCGCTTTTTCGCTGCTGCTCGGCGTGCTTCTCCCGCCCGTTATTCCAGCGCTGCGGTAGCCGAGCCGCCAGGGGTCGCACTTCATTTGCTGCTCCAGGGTGGCTTCGACCGCTGTGTTAACACGGACCCGGCAAGCTCGCAAAAAAGCTAGAGGATAGAGCTAGAAGTCTGGGCGACGAGGTTTCACGAATAATGCGGGTTAGATGACTTCTATGTGCTTGCCGTACGGCACGTTTGCTTCGACGCTGAGGATTCGTGGCTCGTGGCTTGTCTGTAGTGCGTAGTGCGTGGTGCGTAGCCTGAGGTCTGCGCTTTATGCTCTGCGGCTGCATGAGCCGTGGCAGACAGTGGCGAGCCGGAAGCAGCGGGACGGGCTGCCTTGGAATCGTTGATAAGAGGCTTGTACATGTTGCACCCATACATTCAGGGCATTTCCACGAAACAACTCGGAGCGCGTGGCGAGGATGCGGCGGTCAAGTATCTGATCCGCCGCGGTTACTGCATTTTAGAGCGTAATTGGCGCTGCCGCCGCGGCGAGATCGATATCATTGCCCAGCACGGAGACTGCCTAGTCTTCATCGAAGTGAAGCTGCGGCGGGGAGCTTACGAGGGCTTGGCGGCGGTGGACGGGGCCAAGCGCTACCGGCTGAGCCGTGTTGCATTGGAGTTCGTGGGCCGGCTGAGGGGGCCGGTACCCTGCGTGCGTTTCGACATAGTTGCCGTAGACAAGCGCACGCTGGTTTGCACCCACGTCGAGAATGCCTTTGACTGCGCCTTCAATTACTAGCCGTAAGAGCTCTCGCTGCGGCGCATTGGATGGACGCTTTCGATGCTTGATATCCGTTTACTCAGGGAACAACCCGGTTTCGTCAAAGAGAAGCTTGCACTGGTGGGCTGCCCGGCTGCGGAGGTGCAGGCTGTAATAGATGCCGACGCGCGCCGGCGTGAACTCATCGCTGCGGTGGAGTCGATGCGTGCGGAGCGCAAGCGTAGTTCCAAGTCCATCGGTGCCATGAAGCCCGGCGAAGAAATGGAGGTGGCCAAGGCTGCGGTAAGGGCTTTGGGCGAGCGTATGGCTTCAGCGGAAAAAGAGCTGGCCACCGTCGAGGCCGAGTTCCAGGCAATGATGCTGGAACTTCCCAATATCCCGCACGATGACGTTCCACCGGGCCCCGATGACAGTGCCAACGTGGTGCTGCGCAGCGGCGAGCCTTCACGCGAGTTTGATTTCGATCCCAAGCCTCACTGGGAACTCGGTGAGGAACTCGGGATCATCGATTTCGCCCGCGGGGTGAAGATCTCCGGCACCCGTTTCTATGTGCTGAAGGGGGACGGTGCACGCCTGCAGCGCGCTCTGATTACTTTCATGCTCGAGGTACACAGCAGCGAGCACGGTTATACCGAAATCTACCCACCGGCCATGGTCCGGGCGGAGTGCTTGGTGGGAACCGGCAATCTACCGAAGTTCGGCGACATGCTTTACCGTGACGCTGAGGAAGACTACTACTTCGTGCCCACCGCCGAAGTGCCGGTCACCAACCTCTACCGTGACGAGATTCTTGACGCCGCCACACTGCCGGTCAAACATGTCGCTTACACGCCGTGTTTTCGTCGCGAGAAAATGTCGGCCGGGCGCGACGTGCGCGGCATCAAACGCGGGCATCAGTTCGATAAGGTCGAACTCGTCAAGTTCACCAAACCCGAGGAGTCCGATGCGGAACTGCTCAAACTGCTTGCCGACGCCGAAGACATCGCTGCGCGTTTGGGTCTGCAAAGCCGGATAGTGCAGATGTGTACCGGCGACTTGAGCTTTACCGCAGCGATCAAGTACGACATCGAATTGTGGGCGCCCGGTTGCCGCGAGTGGCTGGAAGTCAGTTCTTGCTCGAACTTCCGCGATTTCCAGGCGCGCCGGGCAAACATACGCTTTCGCCATGGCAAAGACCGGCCGCAACTGTGCCATACTCTAAACGGTTCCGGATTGGCGTTGCCGCGGGTCATGATAGCCGTGCTGGAGACTTACCAGTGCGCCGATGGTAGCATCGAGATACCCGAGGCGCTTCGCCCCTACATGGGCGGACGCGAGCGGATCGCCAAAGGATGAACTGCGGTTTCGCGATTCCTGTGCCAGGTCAGTGAATCGCCCGTGAATCCTGCGCCAGGTCAGTGAATCGCCCGTGAATCCTGCCAATCGCCAAGAGGATGCGTTCGCGCTAGGCTCTGCTTGAAGTTTCGGATTCATGGCAGGCTGTCGTAATTCTGCGAGCAAAGAGATCAAGAACGGATCGCCGGACGGCGTGGTCGAGGCACTATTCTGCTTGGTGAAGTCTCTGCTGCTGGGACCACGCGCGCTTGCCCTGCTGCTTGCGTTGGTGTTTGGTCCGGCCCCGCCGTCCTCGCGTGCCAGTGAGATCCAGGTCCTCGGTTTGCCGGCGGCTCCCCAGGCTCAAGCCCTTGCGGTTGAGCGCGACGGCCGGATCTCGGTCTACGCCGACCGCTTTCCAATTAGTTGGTTGTTCTGGGGCCTGAGAAGGAAGCTCAACGGTCCGGCGGTGAGTTCCAAGGAACCCTTCGACGAAACCGTCAAGGTAACCATCACCGTCCATTCGCTGACTTGGGAACAATTTTTCACAAGAGTTCTGTCCGGGTACAGCTTTGTCTATACCTACCGAGACGGGCGCATCGACCGCGTTCGGGTGCTCGGCGAAGTGCCGGGTTCTCAACACGTGGCCGCCGTTGCCATCGAGAGCAAGGAAGCCTGGAGGCGCCGCGAGAAGGCGCTCGACGAGGCGGGCAAGGATGTCCACGGCGGCGGCGAGGATGCCATCGGCGGCGGCGAGGATGCGCGTGAGAATGCGGACGGGGATGTGCGTGAGGCGGAGTAGCCGCCCCCTCTGCTTTTCCATTATGTCTTTCACGATTCGCTGTAAGTGATAGAGTTAACGATCAATCGTGGTCGCTCGGCCTTCGTCTTGGCGAGCGTTTTGACCTCAATGGGGCTCCGTGCCCCGTAAGGGGGAAGTATGGAATCTCAAAGACTTTTCATCTCGGCTTGCTTGTTCACTTTTACTTTGGCTGCCGTCTGCCCCGCGGCTACGGCCCACGCGATAATTTCCTTTGGCACGCCGGCTGCGCTCAACAGCACCGCTGCCACGGATATCGACGGTTCGCCGCCGGACAACGATCAGGAAGCGGCGATTGCCAATAACGGGGGCAGCACCTGGATCGCGCTTTGGTCGTCGCCGAACGATCTTTCCGCGACCATAGGGAGCGATCGCGATATTCTGATTTCCCGGTCGACCGATGACGGGATCAATTGGTCAGCGGCCGCGGCTCTGTACCCGAGCGCTTCCTCGGATGCCGGTGCGGATAGTGAGCCGACGTTGGGTAAGGGTGCGGGCGCCGTGTGGGTGGCCGTGTGGACCTCGCAGGATACGCTGGGAGGGACGGTCGGTGCGGACCACGACATATTCTTCTCTCGTTCCACCGACAACGGAGCCACCTGGAGCAACCCGGGCACTGCCAACAGTAACGCGGCCAGCGATGGCGGTACGGATGTGGACACGCAGCCGGTGATGGCCACCGACGGATCTGGCCGCTGGGTTTTGGCCTGGAGGCAGCTTAGCTCGGGGCAGGCGCAGTTCTACTACGCCACCTCGGTAAACGACGGGCAGACCTGGAGTGCGCAGCAAGCGCTGGGTGGCGCCATGGTTACCAATCCGGGCAGCGGGCAGGGCGTGGAAGTGGCGTATGACGGCACCGATTTCGTGGTCGTGTGGAGCAGTACTGAAGATGTGGGCGGGGCGGGTACGGATGCCGACATCTTTGCCGTTGTCATCGACGGCACATTACTTACCGCGTCCCCGGTGACCGTCGTGAATTCCGATGCCGGAGTCGATACCGAGCATGATTCGTGGCCGTCGGTTGCCGCTGACGGGCTCAATGTGGTGGTGGCCTGGGAGCAGGGGACTCAAACCTGTAGTTCTGCCGAGGAAGAGTGCGATCTGTATGTGGCGACTTCTTCTGACGGCGGCGCGACCTGGGGAGCAGTATCGGTCTTGAACTCAAACGCGGCAACTGACGCCGGCTCCGACAGCCAAGTCAACCTAGTCAATGACGGGGCCGGACAGTGGCTGGCCACCTGGATTTCCAATGACAACCTCGGCAAGACCGTCAAGAATGACGACGATGTGTTGTTTGCGCGTTCCACTGATAACGGTGCGACCTGGACGGCTCCGGCTGCGCTGGCCAGTACTGCGGGGAAGGACAAGGGCGATGATGTGGAGCCGGTAGTTTCCACCAACGGCAACGGCACCTGGATAGCGCTCTGGGATAGCGACGACACTCTTGGAAAGAGCATCGGTGCCGATGAGGATCTGCTCTTTGCGCGTTCGGCGGAGGATTGTCCCACTGCCGCACAGCTCGGTTGCGTGAGCAGCATAGTGGCGGGCAAGGGCTTGTTGCTCATAAAGGCTTCAGCGAAGAAAGACTCGCTGACTTGGAAGCTGGTCAGTGGAGCCGCTGTAGACAAAGCGGCCGATCTAGGAGACCCGACGGTGGATGCCGCTGACGACTACGTGTTTTGCCTTTACGATCAGACCTCGAATGTAGACGAGCTGATCGTCGAACTGGACGCTCCGGCCACTGGTAATTGTTTCGTCAAACCTTGCTGGAAATCGACCAAGCCCGGATATCTATATAAGCAAAAATTAGCGTCTCTAGGGATATTGAAACTGTTCTCTGGAGTCGAGGGGAAGTCGAAGGTGATCATGAAGTCGGCTGCAGGTTTCGACGCCCCGTCGTTGCCGCTCAGCCAGGATAGTAAAGTTACGGCCCAGCTTCATAATCTAAATACCGGTGCTTGCTGGAGCGGGGTTTATTCGAGCAGCCTGCTCAACGGCGCCACGCAGTTCAAAGCCAACGGCGACTAGAGTCCCCGCCTTCTTGTCTTAGCCCCCGCGCCCGGCTACCCCATCTCTTTATCCGCAGTTGGCGGACCGGGGAGCCGGGCGGGGATCGTTTCCGCCCTCGGTACCCGGCGCCGCGGACCGAAGGGGAGGAGTATTCGATGAGCGGCATTGTCTCTTACGGCGTTTACGTTCCATTCAACCGCTTGCAGCGTGCGGTCGTCGGCCAAGCGCTAGGTAGCAGGGGCGGAAAAGGTGAGCGTGCTGTCGCCTCTTACGACGAGGATACGGTTACCATGGCGGTAGAGGCTTCGCGTTACTGCCTAGCCGGCATCGGTGGCTCGAGTATCGGCTCCCTGTACTTCGCAACTACCCGGCCGCCCTACCAGGAAAAGCTCAACGCCTCCACGCTCCACGCGGCGCTGGCTCTTGGCAGAGAAGTCCGTGCTTTGGACATCGGGCATTCTGTGCGTGCCGGACTCGGTTCGCTGATAGCGGCCGCAGAGTCGGCGGCCGCTGGAACTCGATCTCTCGCGGCGATGTCGGATATTCGTATCGGGGCTCCCGAAGGAGCCGCCGAATTGAGCGGTGGGGATGCGGCTGCGGCTTTTCTGCTCGGCAACGACGATGTGATCGCCGAGATCGTGGCGGTTTGTTCGCAGAGTCTTGAATACCTTTCGCATTGGCGCTTGCCCGGCGAGGAGTTTTCCCGGTCGTGGGAAGAGCGGTTTTCCCTCACGCAGGCTTACGTTCCCTTGCTGTCAAGCGTGCTGAAAGCCTTGGCAGTGAAATCCGGCGTGTCGGCCAAGGACTGGGCTGCGGTGGTGTTGGATTCTCCCAACCCGCGTGCGGTCGCGGCGGTGGCTAAGGGAGCCGGCTTGCGTCCCGAGCAGTTGGTTGCGGATATGGCCTTGGAAGTGGGTCATACGGGCGCCGCGCAGGCGGGTTTGATGTTGGCTCGAGCCTTGGAAAAAGCATCGCCGGGCGACCACATTGCGATTCTTTCAGTGTCCGACGGTGTTGATGCCGTGTTGTTGAAGGCCACCGACGCGATCGCCGCCTACGAGAGCGCGCGTAGTATTGACGATCTCATTGCTTCTAAGCGTAACGATTTGAGCTACACGGCCTACCTGCGCTGGCGGGGTATTTTACAAACTGAGCCGCCGCGGCGCCCCGATCCCGATCAACCGGCTGCGCCGCCATCGCTACGCTCGGAGGGCTGGAAGTACGCGTTCCACGGCTCCCGATGCAAGAACTGCGGTACTCATCATCTGCCGCCGCAGGTGGTTTGCGTAAGTTGTGGAGCGACTGCCGAAATGGAACGCACTCCTTTCGCTGACCGGGCGGCCAAGATTCGCACTTTTGCTATCGATCGCCTGGCTTTTACACCGCAACCGCCGATGGTGGTCGCAGTGATAGACTTCGAGGGTGGGGGAAGGGTGCAAAGCGAACTCACCGATTGCGAGCCTGACAAGGTAAGCATCGGCGATCCTCTCGAGATGACTTTTAGGCGGTTGTTTACCGCCAAGGGCGTGCACAATTATTTCTGGAAAGCGCGTCCCGTACGCTGAACGCAAGGGGTATTGGCGCGGCCGTACAGTGGCCTAGCCTGGGCCTTGCCGGTGCCTTGCGGGTGCCTTGCGGGTAGTGCGGTTGGGAAGAGGAAGCCTTGCAGATGAACAGGGCCTTGCCAATCAGAAGATTCAACGGTCACTCGTGCCGTTGTGGCTTTCACGGCGGTATGAGCGGGAGTGGACAAAGCAGGAGTTAAGGGATCATGGCTAGCAACGGCATATGTGACAGAGTCGCCATCGTAGGGATGGGATGCACTTATTTCGGCGAGCATTGGGACAAGAGCCTCGAAGACCTCCTGATCGAGGCCGCCAACGAGGCCTACTTGTCGGCAGGTGTGGACGGCGACCGTATCGATGCCTACTGGCTGGGCACCATGGGGCGCCTCTCAGGCCTGACCTTGTCTGAACCTTTGAAGATAAACTACAAGCCGGTCTCCCATGTCGAGAACTTTTGCGCTACCGGCAGCGAGGCGCTAAGGAACGCGGCTTATGCGGTGGCCTCCGGGGCCTACGATTGCGTGATGGCGATCGGCGTGGAGAAGCTAAAGGATTCGGGATTTTCCGGGCTCGTAGTCCAGAATCCCCCCAGCGACGGTAGCAGCCCCGCGATGACCGCCCCGGCTCAATTCTCGATGTTGGCGCCGGACTATTTCGAGAAGTACGGGGTTGACCCGGAAGTCGGCAAGGAAGTGCTCTCACGCATTGCCTACAAGAATCATTGTAACGGAGCCAAGAACCCCAAGGCGCAGTTCCGCAAGGAAGTGCCAATGGATGCGATAATGTGCTCGCCGCGCGTCGCCGATCCTTTAGGGATCATGGATTGCTCCGGCGTAAGCGACGGTTCTGCAGCCGCCGTGGTGGTGCGTGCCGAGGATGCCCACAAGTACACCGACAATCCGATTTTCATAAAAGCGCTGTCGTTTGTGGCCGGTCCCGCCGCCGGGCCTCTGTCGCAGGACTACGATTTTACGACTTTTCCCGAGGTGGTGGCGTCGGCCAAAGACGCCTATCAGCAAGCCGGTCTGAAGAACCCCATGGAGGAGATATCCATGGCTGAGGTGCACGACTGCTTCACTCCGACCGAGCTGGTGCTTTATGAGGATCTAGGATTCGCCGAGCGCGGCGGCGCGTGGCGTGAGGTGCTCGACGGCGCGTTCGACTTGGACGGGCGCCTACCCGTCAACCCCGACGGTGGCCTGAAGTCCTTCGGCCATCCAATCGGTGCCTCCGGGTTGCGGATGATGTTCGAGATGTGGCTACAACTGCGCGGCGAAGCCGGCGAGCGCCAGATCAAGGATCCGAAAATCGGGCTTACCCATAATCTCGGCGGTGCTCCCGGGCGCTGTGTGAGCTTCGTCTCGGTGGTCGGACGCTAGTGCACCATTGAGGAAACTTCCGCGACGAGCCTCAATTGCCCGCAATCTCGGCCCGTTCGCTACTCGCTGGCCCGCGGCTCATCACTTCTGGGCTCGCGACGTAGTGTTAGTACGCCTGCGGGTCTCATCGCTGTGCTTGGGCCGATCTCACGTGCGCTTGCGACTCTCGCGACGAGGTTTCACGAATAATGCAGGCTAAAGCGGAGCCGCATCGTTCAAGCAGATCCCCCAGTTGAGTCCGGTGAACACCTTCGGGCCGAGTCCCGGGAGTATGCGGTCGCTCGCCTCGCAGGAGGAGTTCTCCATTACCGGCCGGCGGAAAGTACGCACGTCGGAGCAGGGAGTGGTATCGAAACAGAAATCATTGAGGTTGTTCTCTTCGAGCAGGGAGTCCTTGATGATGGCTCTGCCGTTGTCTACGACCACTCCGAAACGAAAGTTCGCGGTGATGAGCGAGTTGACTATTTCGACGTGCTGGGCGGCGGAGATTCCGATCCCGTTCTTGTCTACGCCTCTGAGTCCGTTGCCGAGTATCTGCGAGTTGATCACGAAAGCCCGGCGTGAAGCACTACGCACGCCGACTTGGCGGCATTGGCGTATTACTGAGTTCAGAATCACCACGCCCCTGGCGCTACGCACACCGCGTGTCCAACCGCCTTCGATGGTTACGTCCTCTACGGTTACCCGGCGCTGTCCGGCCACCGCTGCCCGTGCACGGCGCGAGGTGACCAGTGAGCCACCGAATACATGGCAAACGCCCAGGCAGTAGACGCCCTGGCGCTTGGCACCCTTGAGGATGGAGAAGCCGCGAAGGTCGAGCCGTCCGCGGTGTTTTATGATCACACCCGGTTGATCATCGTGGATGGGGTCGGTGCAGTCGAGGTCCGCTGTAAGGAATCCGTCGCCGCTAAACTGCTGGCCGCAGTGGGTTATCTCCACGGGGTCGGCTGCGAAGCTGCTGCTTGCCACGCCCATTCCCAGGGCCAGTGCTGCGGCGAAAACGACCAAGGCTGATTTCCTGCTTTCCCGGCTAAAACTCATCTAAACGACTCCTCCTTCGATCTCGCCGATCCCTCTATCCATGCTTTTACACAACGGAAACGGCCCCGTCCACCGCCGACCCCGGACTGTGCCCCGGCGGGGGGCGTTAACCGTCCGCCCGCGGCGTAGTGAACAACCCCCTGCGCGGCCTCTATGATTAAAGCGGTGCTTCAACGACAGTTTATGCTATCGGGCTGCTGCCGCCCACAAGCCAGACTATCGGTCACGCCGCCCGACAGGAAGGCGCAAGCATTGGTTATCGCCCCTTCCCGGGCTTCCTCCACGGTGGATCCGCCCACCGTGCGGCACTGTTGTTGGCCGCGATAAGTGATGCAGACTTCACAAGAATGAGCTTCCCAACCCATGGAACTGACAATTACAAAAGCCATTAGCAGTCCCAGCAGTGCGAAACCTATCCATCCGGTCCGGCTCATTTCGTCTGATTCCCCACTGGATTCAAGCTATGCGCCCGGTAGCTTAGCCGCTTTGACCGGTCACGGCTAGCCACAGTCTTTTCCAATATGAAATGCGTCTGAAATCACCAAGGGACTGTTCAGCATGGGAGGATGCTGGTGCAGATGGACGAAACACGGATTGGGACTCTGGAGGACGTCAGCCAGTTTCTGGCCGGAGTCAGCGAAACAGCCCT
>JAJRWY010000102.1 GCA_024276575.1 Candidatus Binatota bacterium | reverse complement strand
CCACATGTGCTCCATGCCTTCGTCGCGGGTCCACAAACGCTTGCACGATATCGTGCAGGTCTGGCAACCAAGGCACTTGTTTAAATCGAAGACCATCGCGACCTGAGGTGCTGCCGCCGCGTCTTTTCTCTGTCTTGCCATCGCTTACAATCTCCTTGCTCAGGCGCCCTTCAGGCGGTCGCAATCTCCACGTCGATCCAGTTCTCGGTAAATGCCTTGTAGCCAGCCCGCTCTCCGTTGCTGCCTTCCCATATCGCCACGCCAAGACGCGTACGGTTGCCTTCAGCGAGCTTCACCGAATGCTCGGCGTCGCCTTCGGCTACCAACTTGCGCGCAATCACCACCGCCCAGCCTTTGGCCGTACGCTGTGCCTGGGCATCGATGCTATCGCCATTGGGCTCGCTCGAGCCCGTGCCGAAGGCCGAGACCGAGCGACCGCTTTCTTCATTGGCCTTCCACTGCCAGGCGTTTACGCCTTGGTGCTCGGCTCCCATGGTGTTAATCGCCGCCTCGGAGCTTATCGGCCACAACACTCCGGCTGCGTCGGGGAAGATCTCGGCGTCTTCGATCTCGCGGTTCTCGGTGATGTCATCCCAGTTCAGTCGAACGAAAATCGTCTGGCCGTCGTGGGCAACTCGAAGCTCAGCAGCGGATACCGCTCCGATCTTACGGTCCTTCCACGCCGTCTTGGTGTAAGGCGTCGGCTGATTGCCGATCGGCGTGGGTATGAGCGTAAGCGCCGTGGGCTTGATCGACTTCCACGCCGCGGCCTGCGGATCCGCCATCGATCCGCTCGTATCGGCAACTTTCTTGATCACTATCATAGGAGGTCCTCCGTCTTAGCCTTGTTGTTTACAGTTCCCGTACTTCATGACTATCCCTTGAGATTCGAACCCCGCGCATCGCAAAGAACCGTAACGACCTGGGCGGGTAGCGATTTTATCGACAGGCCAACACGCAGAAGCCCGAAACCGGCTGCGGTTCTCGGCAAACCGTCGAAGGCACGTTCGTCATCGATTCCCGGGCTACGCATGTTCACCATTATCACCGTCTCGATGCCTCTACGCCGTCCCGGTGAGCGCCCGGGTCCAACGGACCACGGCAGTAACGCTGCGGCGAAAACTCGTGATCAAGTGAATCGGAATCACCACCAGCAACGCGTAGGTAAATATGACGTGCAGTTCTATCGACACGTCCACGATCGAATCGGGAAGCGAGCCCTGGAACCACATGATGAACCCGGTCACGATAAAAACTACGCCGCTCAGCACGGTAAACCACAGATTCACCGCATGGAGACGCAAGTGCTCGCGCTTGTAGGAACGAATGCGTAGAGCCAGGCGAGTAGCCGCCGGCCGCCGTAGTAACGAGAACAACGGCAGGACCAGCATCGCTACACCGACCCATTCGTGTATGGTGGCCAACTGCCGGCCGTAGCCACCGATGAAGTAGCCTCTCCAGTCCGGAAGTTGAATCAACAATCCGGTCGCGAGCAACGCGATCGCTACCAGCGAGTAGCCCAGATGCAGCGCGAAGTACGACGACGGCATCGCCGCAGCTTCCGTTTGCATTTCGTCCCAAGGCTCGCACGGATCGGATTCTCCTGCGCCCTCGTGAATCTGCGCGAGGTCGTCTTGCTCCTCGTCGAGCTTCAACCGCGTCGTGTCGACCGCAGCCGCTGCAGCACTACTCATGCAACCTTCCTCATATCAACCGTGACTGCCCGGTCGGACTGAACAGGTTGCCAATTCCAGCGCCAGTAGCGCAGTTGTCCATAACCGCCGGCCATGTGCAGATACTTGACCATCCCCGGAATGGCCGCGTCATAGCTCTTCCAGTTCGGAAACTGATAGGGCTCCCAGGCATGGTAGATGATGACCTGCCCCGGCCGCGTTCCCGGCGAGGTAATAGCGTGCACCTGGAAGCTGTTGAAATCGTTGAACACTTCGACCAGATCCCCGTCGGATATGCCGCGATCCTTGGCATCCTGTGGATTGATGAATAATCCCGGCCGCCCACGGTGGGTGCGCTGTATCAGTTTGTTCACCACCCAGATCGAGTGAATGCTCCATCGCAGATGGCCACTGGTCATCCGCAAAGGATGATCGCCACCCACCTTGGGGTTGTCCTTGTGCACCGGCAAAGCTTCGCCCGCGTCGATGAACCAATCATGATCAATGTAGAATTGGGCACGCCGCACCAAAGTGGGATACGGCACCTTGTCGCGAACATGCCACTGCATGGCCACGATAGGCTTGTCCGGCTCTACATCGGCTGAAGTGTTGAGCGAAACCGGATCCAGAGGATCCAGGCCGATCATGCGCACAAAACCTTCCTTCTTGTAGGTCTCGAGCGATGTACCCTTGGGATAAAGGCCCATCCGTGTCTGGTCGTTTATGTAACTGTTGAAACTCGCCATGTAGCCTTCACGGCTGATCGGCTGTTTCTTGGTCAGCAATTCATGGACCTGGGCGTAGGATCGCTTGACTCCGATCCTACGTGCCAAGCCCGGCAGTACCACCGAGATCACCCGCTCGAACACTGCCGCGCCAAGCATGTTGTACAGTGCCCGCATGGGGCCCGGCAGGTATTTGAGAAGCTCTTTGGTGATCTTGCGCTCTTGCCTGAAGTTCTTGTGGCCGCGCTCCTCCGCCCGGTCGCGTATCTTCTCCGAGAGCCGCATTGCCATCTCCCACTCGGTAATGCACTCACCGAGCGGCTCTACCGCCTTATCTGTATAGGTGTTGTAGGTGATCGACGGTGAATGGAAGCGGAAATCCTCACGCTCGTAAAACCATGCCGGAGGCAGGACCACATCCGAATACAAGCATGTGGTGCTCATGCGCGGATCGATACTGACCACCATCTTCAGATTCGGCCATGTGTTGCCAAGCAACTGCTTCAACCCACCACGAGTACGGCGCAAGGTGCTGCCCGCAGCGCCGATCAGAACCTGGGGGGTCTTGTCCGCAGCCGGCCTTACCACGCCATCCCACCAATCTTTGTCCAACGCTTCCTTCCAGTATTCGTCGAAAGAACGCTTCATGGACTGATCGCCCCACTCGGGATTGTTCCAAACCTTGTCGTAGCCGCCGTGGTAGTACCAATAGAAAACCGGCGGTACCATCGAGGTCAGCGGCCCAACTAGGCGCTCATACTCTATGGCCGCCATCTCGTCGGTCAGAGTCGGATCCTTCTCGCGCAGACGTTTTACAAAATCCGCATGGTTGCTGAGAATACGGTCGTACTCGGAATCGTCGAGGTTCTCACGGCCCATCGAGACGTGCTTGGCGTCGCCGCTCTGGTTCCATCCCGCGCTGCCGGTGCCCTGCTTGCCCCAGTTGCCGCTCAGAGCCAACACCAAGGACTGGCCGCGCTCGATCAGATCGCCGTGATAGTACTTGGCGGAGTTCCAGCCGAGAATGATCAAACTACGCTTGGTGGCGATCATCCGCGCTAGCTTGCGAATCAGGCTGGGGGCGGTTTTCGAGATCTTGCCGGCTTGCTCAGGCGTATAGTTGGCGTCAAGCGTCTCACGCAAGCGCGCAAACACCGTGCGAACTTCCACCTTCTTGCCGCCGGCCAGTGTTACCTCCGAGCTACCGTCGAGTTCAATGTCGAGCCCGTCCAGAGACAGAGTGCCGCGCGGCGCCTTTACTGCGTGCCCGTCTTTGGAAAGCAGGTAGAACTGATCGTCGAGCGCGTCCTTGCTATCGTCGAGATCGGTCTGCCGCAAGAACTTGTCGTTGTCGCTGCGGACCAGGAAAGGCAAATCGGTTTGCTCTTTGACGAAATCTTCGTGAACCAAGCCTTCCGAGATCATCACCTGGGCCATACCCAGGGCCAGCGCGGCATCGCTTCCGAAATCCACCGGGACGTATAGGTCCGCGTGCATGGTCGAGGGACTCGCGTCGGGCGCAATCGTTACGACCTGAGAGCCATTGTAGCGGGCCTCGGAAATGAAGTGATAGGAAGGGATACGGGTGTAGATGGGGTTCTTGTGCCAGATCAACACCACTTCCGCGTTGTACCAGTCATCAACCGAGCTGGCCTGCTGGAACTTTCCGAAAGTAATGTACTGGCCGATGTTGAAATCGTTGATCAGCCCGTCGGTATCCAGAGAAGTCATGCCCTGAAGCATGGCCAGATGGCCCAGAGTTTCGGCCTGGAAAATGCCGATGTTGCCCGGCCCCTGCTCCATCACGCAGGACTCTGCGCCCACCGTCTGCTGGGCTTCCACTATCGCATCGGCTATCTTCGTGAGCGCCTCGTCCCAGCTCACGCGTTTCCATTTTCCCGAACCACGCTCGCCGACTCTGACCAAGGGGTAACGCAGCCTCTCCTTGCCGTACATGACGTCACCGAAAGACGCGCCCTTCTGGCAACCGCGGGGATTCATGTCGGGAAGATCCGGATTCAACTGCGGATAATGCCCGGTCTGCTCTTCGCGTATGACGACATTGTCCTTGACGTAGGCCGTCCAAGAACACTGGCCCGGATAACAATCCACGCAGTGGGTCACCTTGTGAGTACGGTCCCAGGTCCAGCGTTCGGCTCTCAGTTGCTTCCAGCCGGTGTAGGCAGCAGCCGCGCCGAGAGGCACCGCCGCCTGCGCCTCTCCCAGCAGAGTGCCGGCGGGAAGCAGCCTCGAAAGCTGCAAACCCACTGCCGAAATCACCGAAGCTTTGAGAAATCCCCGTCTCGATATGTTGCGTTCCCTCATGCCTGCTCCTCGGGTGTGCGCGTCGCGTAAGATTGGTCGGTATTGGTGTCTATGTAGGCGGTAATGCGGCGGACCATGTCTCGAAACTCGTTCATCTCTTCTTCCTCGAAGATGGCGAGCAGATCCTTGAGCTTCTCGGCCTGCATGATCTGAAAGGATCTGACCAGTTCCTCTCCGGCACCGGTCAAGTAGAGGCGGATGCAGCGCTTGTCACGCACGTCGGCGTGGCGCTCGACCCAGCCCAGCTTGATCAAGCGATTTATGGCCGTGCAGGCCGACGGAGTAGTTACCGCCAAGCCTTGGGCTATCTCAGCGTTAGAAAGGCCCGGACGATGGGCGATCAATTGCAAGAAACGCATCTGCGTGGGCGTGACCCCCCGCTTGGTTTCCTTGGCAATGTTGGAGATGAACGCTCGAAATACGGCGAAAAACAGCCCTCCCAACTCGTCGATGATGGCGAGTTGGGTTGCGGTAGAAGACTGTGACCGCGGCTCTGTGTGGGCATAAAAGCCGACTAGCGGAAAGCGATGCTCTAGCACCATAAGCGCTCCATTTACTCCCTTCCAAGTGAATCAAGCTCTATGCTCCTGATATTCGTTAGTCAAGCAAACTAATAAAAGAAATCATGATTATTTTACTGAAGTTCGGAATTCGGGGCGCAAACCACCTCTTTGGGCCATCTCATTCGGATCAGAAGGGCCTCCTGGCACCAATGGGGCCTGCTCACATCGTCCCAAAAGCCGATAGATCGCCTTAAATATAGGAATCTTGCCCCACGTTCTCAAAATCAGTAAACAGCTAATCCTATAATCCTCCGATTGCCGGAAACTGCGGATCGACCCCCGGCCGAGCTCCGGAGCCGCGGAAACTGCGGTCCGACCCCCGGCGGACCCCCTGCGGAGGCCTAACTGCGGTCCGACCCCCTTGCGGAGGCCCTGCGGAGGTCCGACCCCGTGCGCCCTGTACCCCCTGCGCCCTGTACCCCCTGCGGCCCTGCGGAGCTGGCCGGCGACCCCCGGCGGAGCTGGCGGAACGCGTCGTGCCTTCGATACCTCCGCTGACACCACCGGTTGTTTTGCTTCAGGCGAGACAGTAAGGGAACGCAAGATGAGGAACACGCGATGAAGATGAACGTAGTTATCGCCGGAGTCGGGATGACCCGCTTCGGTAAACATTTGGAAACAGGATTAAAGGCTTTGGGCTGCGAAGGCGTCCAAGCCGCGATCAAGGACTCGGGCCTGCAAGCCGACGACATTCAAGTCGCTTACGTAGGCAACGCAGCGGCCGGTTTGGTAACCGGACAGGAATGCATACGCGGCGAAGTAGTGCTGCGCGCCATGGGCCTTGGCCGTATACCGGTCATCAACGTGGAAAACGCCTGTGCCAGCGCCTCGACAGCCTTCAATCAAGCCTGTGCCATGGTCTCGGCAGGATACTACGACGTAGCCCTAGCGTTGGGGGTGGAGAAGCTCTACCACGAAGACAAACGCAAATCTTTCGCCGCTTTCAGCGGTGCGGTGGACGTAGAGGCGCTGCAAGACATCCTTGCCAGCTTGGCCCAGAACGCCAAAGACAGCGGTTCGGGCTCAGCTAGTTCAGGTGCGTGAGAGAAACGCTCGATGTTCATGGACATCTATGCGATGGCCGCACGCGCCCACATGGAGCGCTACGGCACCACTGCGGAGCAGTTCGCGGGCATCAGCGCCAAGAATTCCTTCCACGGTAGCATGAACCCGCGCGCACAATTCCGTGAGGCGCTGACGGTCGAAGAAGTGCTGGCGTCACCGATGATTGCCGAACCGCTGACGCGTCCGATGTGCTCACCGATCGGCGACGGCGCGGCCGCGGCGATAATCGTCAGCGAGAAGAAGGCCCGCGAGATTGCCGTCGAGAAGCCGGTCGGAGTGCTATCGAGCGTACTTCGATCCGGCTGGGACCACGGTCCCGACGAACCGGGAACCGCCGACGTGTGCGCCGCTGAAGCCTACGAAGAATCCGGCGTTGGCCCTGCGGATATCAGCGTCATCGAGTGCCACGATGCTTAAGCTCCAGCCGAGTTGATGACTTACGAGTACCTGGGACTGTGCCCCAAGGGAGAAGGCGGCCGTTTGGTGGACGAAGGTGCCACCAAACTCGGCGGCAAGACTCCGGTGAACACCTCGGGCGGCTTGCTTCGCAAAGGCCACCCGGTCGGTGCCACCGGAATCGCGCAGATAGTCGAGTTGACCGAGCAATTGCAGGGCAGGTCCGGGGATCGACAGGTCGAAGGCGCGCGCATAGGGTTGGCCCACAACGGCGGGGGAAACATCGGTATAGACGCTGCCGCCATGTGCGTGACCATACTGTCGCGCTGAACCACTCGAGTGCCGGCGGCGATTGCGGGCGATTGAGGCTCGTAGCAGAGGTTTCGTGAATTATGCAGGCGAGGGCTCGTAGCAGAGCGTCCATGAATTGTGTAGCTCGCGTCGCCCGCCCAAGCACAGGCTAGGCAGATAGGAACCGTCATGGCTGAACTCAACGAGATGATTCTGGCCGACCTCATTATCGCGAGGGCGGAAGAGAAACCCGACTTTGACGTACTGACCTTCGAACGCGAGGATTCGAGCGACGGCCGCTTCCCCGACCGCATACGCAACTACGCTCAGTTGCGCGAGAACGCCAACCGTATCGCTGCCGCCCTGCTCGCAAGAGGTATGGAGTACGGCGACCGGTTCGGGCTGATCATGCGCAACCATAGTGAGTTCGTAGAGACCATGATCGCGGCGTCGCAAACGGCCTGCGTAATGGTGCCCATCGATCCGCGCACGCGCGGTGACAAGCTGGCTTACACACTGAATAATTCAGGCTGTAAAGGTGTGGTTTGCGCCGACTATTGCTTGACGCAAATCGGAGAGATCCGCGGGCAACTGCCGGAATTGAGATGGATCCTCTGCCTCGATGAGGCAGAGGATCCGGCCGCGGTAACCCTCGATACGGTCGAGGGGACCGAGTCTTTGCTCGAAGTGCTCGATACCAAGGTCGCGACGGTCGACCGGCGCCTGCGCAATCCTTCCGATCCACTGCAGATAATCTACACCTCGGGAACCACCGGCGACCCCAAAGGCGTAGTTTTCCCCAATGACCGTGTTGGTTTGTTTGCCATGCTCGGCATGATGCTCGGCTACACCCCGGAAGACAGGCCGTATACCGGCCTCTCGCTTACTCACGGCAACGCTCAGGCCGTTACCATGGGCCCCTCGCTGCACATGGGCCTGCGGGCGGTGTTGAGCCCGCGCTTTACCAAGTCGCGGATCTGGAAGATCGCCCGCAGACTCGGCTGCACCACGTTCTCTTTACTCGGAGGCATGGCCACCGCGATCTATGCGGAGCCCGAAACCGCCAACGACGCCGATAACCCGATCCGCATGGTGGTGAGCGCCGGCATGCCACCGGCTATCTGGGAATCCTTCGAAAAACGTTTCGGCGTGGACATCTTCGAGTGGTACGGAGCCGTCGAAGGCGGACTCGCTTACAAGCCCATCGGACAAGGCCCAGTCGGCAGTTTTGGCAAACCTCCTGCGAACCTGGAAATGAAGATCGTCGACGAAGAGGGGAACGAATGCGCCCCCGGCGAACTCGGCGAGATCGTATCGCGTCCCATCGGTGGCAAAGCCGAAGTCGAATACTTCGGCAACGAAGAAGCTTCGGAGCAAAAAACCGCCGGCGGCTGGCTGAGAAGCGGAGACATCGGCCACACGGACGAGGAAGGTTGGTTCTTCTTCGACTACCGAAAAGGCGGCGGGATAAGGCACAACGGCGATTTCGTCAACCCGGGCTTCGTAGAGAAAGTAATTGCAGAGCATCCCATGGTCTCCGACGTGTTCGTCTACGGCGTGAAAGCGGCTTCCGGCGCGCCCGGAGAAAAGGACGTAGTTGCTGCCGTAGTGCCCGCCTCGGCCGGGGATTTTTCGGCGGCCGACGTGTTTGCCGCTTGCCGCAAAGGCCTGGAAGCCAACTTCGTCCCCACTTACCTGCAGGTAGTCGAGCAAATCCCGAAAACCGCATCCGAAAAGCCCCAGGAGCGCTTTCTGCTCGAGCGCTTCGCACCCGGCGCCGAAGGCGTTTTCACCGAGAAGTAATCGCAAGGTCCGGCGGGCAACCGCTACGGCAAGATCGATTCCACCCGGCAGCGCGCCCGGCCGCGTTTGCCATCCTTTCTCTACCTGCCAAGTATGCTGACTCGGCTCGATACGCGAGCCGAGTTAGGTAGGGGGCCAATACAACCCATTGTTGAGCATCGCTATGAATGAATCTTCACTCACGCGATCAGAGCTCGAACACTTGCGGACGCCGCGCCCGGCGGTAACACCGCTTCTGTCGCTCGCCGTCGCAACCGTGTTCGTATGTCTTTTCCACAGCGCTATCTCGGTGGCCGCTGACAGTACCGCTGACGGCAGCGTGGACCCGCAGCAGCACGAGACGGCACCGCCGCCCACGGCAGTACAGCCAAGCTCAGCGGCAACGGAGCAGGAGGTCATGCAGTGGGTGGATCCCGCGCTAGCCGAAAGCCTTGCCCCGTTGCGCCCCCCGCCGATCAAGCCGAATCTCGTAAAGATCTACACCATCGCCAACCCGCCCGACCTGCTCACACCCTGGCAAAAGCTGGGAACGCAAAAATACGTCGGCTCCGGCGTAATAATCGAAGGCCACCGCATCCTTACCAACGCCCACTTGGTTGCCGACCAGGTAAGCATAGAGGTAAAGCGCCAGGGCATGACCAGCCGCTATGAAGCCAAAGTGGCTTTCGTCGGCCACGAGTGCGACCTTGCGTTGCTCGAAGTGCCGGAGCCGGGCTTCTTCCCCGACAAGCCGGCCTTGGCCCTTGGCACGCTTCCCAAGCTTCAAGACGCCGTGGACGTGTACGGGTTCCCGATCGGCGGAGAATCCATCTCTATTACCTCGGGCATCGTCTCGCGTATCGAGATGGGCGTCTACACCCACTCCCAGCATGAGCTTCTGATCGGACAGATCGACGCCGCTCTAAACCCCGGCAACTCCGGCGGCCCGGTGATCGCCGATGGTAAGATCATGGGCATTGCCCTGCAGACTCTCGACGGCGGCGAGAACGTGGGCTACATGATCCCGGCTCCGGTGGTACAGCACTTCCTCGACGATGTGGCCGACGGGCACTTCGACGGTTTCCCGAGCCTTGGCGTGTGGTGGCAGCCGGTGGAGAACCGCTCGCTCAGGAGAGCGCTGGGCCTGGAGTCCGGCGAAACCGGAGCGCTGATCACCAAGATCAACGCGGGCTCGAGCGCTGACGGTGTGCTCGCGGTGGGGGATGTGCTGCTGTCTATCGATTCTTCCGACGTCGCCGAAGACCTGACCATCTCCTTGGGAGAACTCGGACGCACATCGGTTACTTACGCAGTGCAAAGGCACCAAGTCGGAGACGAGATAGAATTAGAGATTGCACGCGGACAACGCCGCATACGCCAGACGGTGGTACTCGACAACGCGGAGATACTGGTTCCGGGCCCCAGCTACGACCGCCAGCCCAGTTATCTGATCTTTGCCGGAGTGGTGTTCCAGCCGCTGAGCAGCCAGTACCTCGAAGCCTTGTACGATTGGAGCTACGACCTTCCCTACTACGCTTACTCACAATACCTGCGAACCCCGGAACGCAAGCAGATCATCTTGATCTCGCAAGTGCTGGCGGCACCCATAAACCGAGGATATCACGATTGGGAGAACCTGATTGTCGAGAAAGTCGAAGGCCGCCGGCCACGCGACATGCAAGATCTCGCCGAGTTGCTCGCCACCGCGGACGAGCCCTGGATGGAGCTGGTAACTGAGCAGGGTTCGCGGATGATCCTGGATCTGGCCCAAGCCCGCAACGCTGGCCCGGGCATTTTGCAACGCTATGGGGTCCCCGCCGACCGCTCGCCCGATCTGAAACCGCAAGCGCGAGTTTCCGAGTAGTACAGGGACCGAAACGATCAGAAACCGGCTACCTTGTACTAATCTCGAGCAGACAATAATTCACGGCGCAAACCGGTAACTCTCCGGCGCAAACCCACATTCTGCCGTACAACTCACACACGGTTGCGCAACGCCACCTCTCTTGGATCCGGCTGCAGGTAGCTCTGCCGCTCGAGATACTCGACGCGATGCAGACGGGCGTAGTGGCGAAAAAGTGTGATCAGCCCTATCAGCGGCACCTGGCTGCGGCGGAAGTCGGATATCGTGGCCGTAAGTTCCGACTTTTCCCGTGTCCCTAGAAAACCGCGCAAGTACCCGAGCATGTGCTCAAATACTCTTGCCTGCCGCCGCTTGGCCGCTCGTTTGGCCAAAACCGACATGAACGCGGCGCGGTAAGCCGACGCCGTCTGCAGGCGGCCGTTTTGTCCAGCCGCCGCAAGCACTTCCGCCAGCAGGCCGGGAGCCTCAGCGTCGTGGGCGAGCAACAGCATTTCCTCCCGCGAATGAAAATCCACGAGATCGCCGATACGCCAACGGCCGCCGAGCAGATCTCGAAGGCGGGCAAAAGCAAACACCCTCTCAATGAAGTTATCGCGCAGAGCGGGATCCTCGAGGCGTTCTTCTTCTTCGACCGGAAGTCCCGGGTTCGCCTGCACCAAGGCGGCAGCAAACAGGCCGCTGCCACTCGGCGCCGGCCTGCCCGCGGCGGTGTAGACGCGCACTCTCTCCATTCCGCAACTCGGCGATCCTTTCTTCAAGATGAAACCACTCAGGCCCGTGGCCTCGAGTTCTCGTAAACGACGCTTGCTCCAGCGCTTCATCGCGGCGCTATGATTCCGGCCGCTCCTGGCGGCAACCAACTGCAACTCGTCACGGTCGCGCACGAGGCGCAAGGCCTCGCGCGGTACTCCCATACCGCATTCTGTCTCGGGACATACCGGCAACAGCTCGAAAAACGCGGCTAGGACTCCGGTCACATAAGCGTTGCGCTTATGGCCACCGTCGTAACGGACCTGCTCGCCGAGCAGGCAGGAGGAGACGCCGATACGTATACTTCCCATATTATGGGGGCGCGACATGCGAGGGCTTATATCAACGCGTAGCGCCGTGGAGAAGCCACCGAAGGCCGGAATGTTCTCCGGTGGCGGCAGTAGCGGCAGAGGCAGCAGCGGCGGCACCGGTGCCGCCATGACCCACAGACGGATTCATGATACCGCCTGAGCCGGCTCAACGTGGATCCACATAGCCGAGCGCGTGCAAACGCTCTATTTCTTCTTTCCCCAACTGTGATGGCCTTGCAGTAGCGCCCCCAAGCACAGAATCCTCGCCTGCGCGCTCGGCCACACCGGCACTCGCCCCGGTCCCCAGGCGCCGCCGTGCGTAGGCCAGGCGCTCGCGTAGCATTCCCATCATTCGCTCGACTACTTCGGCATGGGTAGCGGAGATATCGACTTGCTCGCCGCTTCCGCTGTCGAGATCGTAGAGTTCCACGCGGCCACTCAGATTGTCGCCGATCAACTTGTAAGATCCGTGGATCAACGCTTTTTTGTCGGTAGTCTTGCCGCGGTCCACGGGATCAGGGGAGTCGAACTCGGCTTCCATGAATATGCTGCGTGCTGCTTGCGCTGCCCCACCACGAAGCAGACCCGCAAACGAGCGCCCCTGCAGGCCCAGCTTCGAGTAGTCGATTCCGGTCAGATCGAGCAAAGTCGGCATTAGCGAAAGCAACGACACGCGCTCCTCCACTGTGCCCCCGCCCTTGCCGCCGGGAACGCGAATCATCAAGGGAACGTGAACCAACTCTTCGTACAGCGTTTTGGTATGCCCTATCCAGCCGTGCTCGAGGAACTCTTCACCGTGATCCGCCGTCAACAGCAGCACGGTGCGTCCGGACTCGCCGGACTCCTCGAGCGCGGCAAGTAGCCTTCCTATGGCTGCGTCCGTGTAGGCGATCTCTTCGTCATACAGATCGACGAGCAAGCGGCGCTCTTCCTCGCTCATGTCGCCAAGCATGGTGCGAAGCTCCTCTATCGTTTGAGTGCCGTCGAGGCGGCCGGCCGAAGCTGCAGCGTAGCCGTACTCGGGATGGCGCATGTAATTGTAGTGGGGGTCGAAATAGTGAACGAAGAGGAAGAAGGGACGGCCGTCACGTCCACGTCTACGGCTATAATCCGCCAATAACTCCAAGGCCTGCCCGGTGACTCCCGGGCTGGAAAGGTAATCATGGCCCTTGGCCTCACTCTCGAGCATCACTTCGAAGCCCTGGTCGAAATTGAAACGGCGCCCGAGCAGAAAATGACTCACCACCGCTCCGGTTCGATAGCCGCAGGCATTGAGTACTTCAGCCAAAGTGTCCAGATCATCAGGCAGGGGGCCCCAGGTGCCGGTGTTGCGGCAGGCGCTGGGATAAAGCCCGGTCAGTATCGAGCCGACCGAAGGCATGGTCCAGGGTGCCGTCGAGTAGGCTCTCTCGAAGAGTTGAGACCGTTGCGCAAGAGCGTCGATATTGGGGCTGAGCTTGCGCGGATAACCGTAAGCGCCCAGGTGGTCGGCGCGCAGGGTATCGACGACGATGAGAACTACATTGTACTGCGACTCGCTCCTGCTTTCACCGCGGACACAAGCCCCGGCCGCCAACGTAAGGCCCATGCCCATCAAGGCCGGCAAGACCGCCGTGCGCACACTAGTTAGGATCGATGAAGCGACGACTGCGCTTTTCCACCGTTCACCTCTACCCCCTACGCGGTCCTCGGACATCGTAAGCTCCCTCGAATAGCTCCTGTTCAAACGGCATTTCTCAGTGGACACCTAGCGTAAGCGCCGACAATTCGCGAGAAACACCCCCTGTCGTTTTCTTCGCAACAACAAAAACGGCCCCGCTTCCTGTAAGAAGCGGGGCCGGCTCGGGTCATCGCAACATGCGATGCAGTCGGGGGTTTTCGTTTAAGGCTTAGCTGAAGTCGCTATCACCCTCCAGGTCGCCGGCGCCGTTGTCGTCGCTGTCAGCATTATCGTCGCTGCCGCTTCCATTGTCGTCGCCGATGCCATGGTCATTGTCGGTTCCGTTGTCGTCGCCGATGCTGTTGT
>JAJRWY010000101.1 GCA_024276575.1 Candidatus Binatota bacterium | reverse complement strand
ATAACCAGGGCCACGATGGACATGAGTTTGATCAGAATATTCATCGACGGCCCCGAGGTGTCCTTGAACGGATCGCCCACCGTATCTCCGACGACAGCAGCATGATGAGCGTCGGAACCTTTGCCTTCGCCCTCGACCTTGCCCTGTTCGATCGATTTCTTGGCGTTGTCCCAAGCACCGCCGGCGTTGGCCATCATCAGAGCCAACAATACTCCGGCAAGTGTCGCGCCCGCCAACGTGCCGCCGAGAGCCTCCGGGCCCAACACGAAGCCCACGATCACCGGGCTGATTACCGCAGTCAGTCCGGGAAGTACCATCTCTCGAAGAGCGGCCTGCGTCGAGATGTCCACACAGCGTGCGGTATCCGGTTTGGCGTCCGGATCACCTTCCAAAAGCCCGGGAATTTCGCGGAACTGCCGGCGTATTTCTTCGACCATCTCCCCCGCGGCCTTACCCACGGAAGTCATGGTCAAAGCGGCGACGAAGAACGGAAGAACACCGCCAAGGAACATGCCGATCACCACATTGGGGTCGGTAATCATGATCTTCATCGGCCCCTCACCGATCGCGGCACGCGCATGATTGACGGCCATCGCGTAAGCGGAGAATAAAGCCAACGCCGTAAGCGCGGCCGAACCGATAGCGAAGCCCTTACCGATCGCCGCTGTAGTGTTGCCCAAGGCATCAAGGCCATCGGTCACCTTGCGAACATCCGGGCCGAGTCCCGCCATCTCCGAGATCCCGCCCGCGTTATCGGCAATCGGACCGTAAGCATCCACCGTCATGGTCACACCGACCGTCGCGAGCATACCGACAGCAGCGATTCCGATCCCGTAGAGGCCGGCCGTGCTGTTGGCAACAAATATGGAGATGCAAATCACGATCACTGGCAGCGCGCAGCTCTCCAGGCCTACCGCAAGGCCGTGAATTATGTTGGTGGCGGCACCCGTTTTCGACGCCTCCGCAATACGCGCAACCGGACCCGCCGAGGTGTAGTACTCGGTAATCAGACCGATCGCCATCCCGCCAACGGTGCCAACCACTACCGCCCACCACACACCCGTGGAAACCGCACTGGCATATATGACGACGAGTGCGACGATGAGAAACAGCCCCGCCGAAATAAAGGTAGAATAGCGAAGTGCAGCCTGGGCACCGATGCTCTTCAAGGCAGTCATCGAATAGATCCCGGCAAGAGATGCCAACAGTCCGATCACCGCAAGAACCAGAGGCAGGCTCATGAGCCCCATCTGCACGACCTCGGCGTCGGCACCGTCACTGCCAAGCTTGAGCAACTGCTTGGTGCCCAAGGTTGCCGCGATCGCGATCGTAGCGATCATGGAACCGCAGTATGATTCAAAGATATCGGCACCCATCCCCGCAACGTCGCCGACATTGTCGCCGACATTGTCGGCAATCACACCGGGATTACGCGGGTCGTCTTCAGGGATGCCGGCTTCTACTTTACCAACCAAATCGCTGCCGACATCCGCAGCTTTGGTGTAGATGCCGCCGCCGACGCGGGCGAACAGAGCAATCGAACTCGCACCCATCGCAAAACCGTTGATCACGGAGGCGGAAGCCGGGTCGCCCCAGAGCATGAACAGTATTCCGATACCCAGCAAGCCTAACGAAGCGACCGCCATACCCATGACCGCCCCACCGTTGAAAGCGACTATCAGGGCCTTCTCTTCGCCCCCTTCCTTAGCCGCCTGCGAGGTACGGCAGTTCGCCTCGGTCGCCGACATCATGCCCGCAAAACCGGCGGCCATGGAGCAAATTGCACCGACTGCGAAAGCGAAAGCCGTCGCGAAACCCAACTGCCAAGTCAAAAGCACGAAGACGACGACCTCGAATCCCGCCAACATACGGTACTCGCGCCGGAGAAAGGCCATCGATCCTTCACGTATAGCTTGAGCGATTTCCACCATCTTCTCGTTGCCCGGAGGCTCCCTCATCACCGAATTGTACAAAGTCCAGGCTATGTAGAGCCCAAACAGCCCAACTAGCGGAGAAATCGCCGTGAAAAAACCCATGTTTATAGTTCCTCCTGAAAATTCCTGACTACAAAAAACCGTAAGCCAAAGCGGACACCGCGCTCCCAAGCAGCGATCGGCGAACCCGCCCCGGGTTCTGCTACTACGGCTGCAACTCCGCAGCGTTGAAGCGGTTCATCGCGCAAACCACGCCTTCTGCAACGATCACACGGATGGCGTCCGACGCACGTTCAACGGCCGGCGCGATCACTTCCTCTTCTTCTGTCGAAATGACCCCTAACACATGTTCGACCGAGTCTTCATTGTCGCGAGGCTTACCGATCCCGACACGGACCCTCGAGAAACGAGCCGTACCCAATTCCTCGATAATTGAAGCAAGGCCGCGATGCCCTCCGCTACCACCGTCCGCACGCACACGAAGACGGCCCAGGGGCAGATCAACATCGTCATAGACCACAACGAGCCTCTCCGGACCGAGTTCCAACTCCCGAAGCGCCTGCGCGATGCTGGAGCCGCTGGCATTCATGTATGTCTGCGGTTTCATAATCAACACCTCGGTACGGCCTATCCTCACGGATGCCGTCAGCGCCCGGTACACCGGACGCCGGATGTCAGCGTGGAAGCTTGCGGCCAGATTCTCGACAACTCGGAATCCGATGTTGTGCCGCGTGCCAATATATCTATCGCCCGGGTTGCCGAGTCCAACGACCACATGCATAAGCGCATCCAAGCCGTAGCCGGCTTCGTCCTTACGATTCTGCCTCCGTGGATTCGCCCTCGGCCCCCGACGACGCAGCTTCATCGCCAGCGGCTACAGCCACATCGACATCCTCCTCCTCGGCGGTGACCGGTTGGACCACCGGCGGAACCACCGTAACCAGAGTAAAATTCTCCGAAATCACAGCTTCTACTCCCTCCGGAAGCTTCAACTCTTCAACATGCATCGAATCGTGAATATTCAAGTCACTGACATCCACTTCGATGTGCACCGGCAGGTTCCGCGGCAACGCACGAATTTCCAGATCGCGCCGGATCGGCTGCAACATACCACCTTCTATCACTCCAGCTGCTTTACCGGTATAGAGCAGGGATACGCGCGCATTGACCGGCGTAGCTTCATCTACTCTCACAAAGTCGAGATGTATCGGCGCGCCGGTGACCGGGTGAATCTGAACTTCCTTGACCATAGCAAGGCCACGGTCGAGCGACTCATCCGACGACGTAAAACTTATGATGGTTGCCCCATGCCCGCGTAAACCCGCGCGAGAGAATTCCCGGGCACTCACCTTCAAAGGCACACTGCCTCCACCGCTACCATAGAACACCCCGGGGATCTCCCCCTGGCGCCTCAACTGCCGCGCACTTACCGATCCATCTCTCTTATCAACGTTGAGCTCAAAGCCCTGCATGGGAAAACTCCTGACCAATCATACTTAGGCGAACAGTGAACTAATAGATTCTTCCTCGTGGATGCGGCGTACCGCCTCGGCAAGCAATCCCGCTACCGACACGATTTCTATACGTTTCTCCGCCATTACAGCTTCGGTCGGAGCGATGGTATCGGTCGCGAAGACTACATCCAATGACGACGAAGCAATACGCTCGACCGCCGGCCCCGACAAGACTCCGTGTGTCGCACAACACAGCACCCGCTCTGCACCCGCTTCGACGATAGCCTCGGCGGCCTGGCAAACCGTACCGGCTGTATCAATCATGTCATCCACGATCACCGCCGCACAGCCTTTGACGTCGCCAATTATGCGCATCTCTTCGACATGATTCGCCCTGACCCGGCGCTTATCGATTATCGCCAGCGAGGCATCGAGCCGCTTGGCATAGGCACGAGCCCGCTCCACACCCCCCGCATCGGGAGAGACCACGGCCAGCGGTAAATCTCCGACCGCTTGCGAAATGCGCGGGAGTAGCACCGGGTTTGCATACAGATTATCGACCGGAACATCGAAGAATCCTTGTATCTGACCCGCATGAAGCTCCATGGTCATCACCCGTGAGGCTCCCGCCGTCACGATCAGGTCGGCAACCAACTTGGCGCTGATAGGAACCCGCGGAGCCACCTTACGGTCCTGCCGGGCATATCCATAGTACGGGATAACAGCGGTAACACGCTTGGCGGATGCACGCTTGAGCGCGTCGAGCATCAACAGCAGTTCCATCAAATGGTCGTTGCCGGGCGACGAGGTCGACTGAATGACAAAAACATCAGCGCCACGGACGTTGTCATGTATTTCAACAAAGATCTCGCCGTCGCTGAAGCGTTTGACGTCGGCCCTGCCGAGTTCCATGCCCAGTTCGGAGCAGACCGAACGGGCAAGATCTACGCAGGCGTTACCCGCAAAGATCTGAATCGCATCTTTAACCAAAGTCGTCACAAGTCGATCAACAAATCCTATGCCGGGGTTCTCTTGTTTTGCACGTCCCTTGATTATTCACCGGCAACCGGCAAATCGCCCCCAAGAGACAATGCTGACAACCCTGACAATCCTGCTGCACAGCCAGCCGCCCAGGCCGGGCTCCACGCAGCGCCGGAGCTATGCACTCTGAGTCAAGCTGGGCGGGAAGGACTCGAACCTTCGCATGCCGGACCCAAAACCCGGTGCCTTACCAACTTGGCTACCGCCCATCACCCAACCGATCCCGGCGCCCGCCTCAAAACCCGAGCAGCAAAGGCTCTGTCCGGGTAAGAGAAGAATGAAGTGGCCCTCGCCGCTTCGGCCTTGGTCTCGAAGAGTCCAAGCACGGCCGACCCACTACCGGACATGACCGTGGCCACTGACCCTGCACGCCGTAATTCCGCCGATACACGCGCAACATCGGGGACAGCGCTTTTCACACCGTCTTCAAAATCATTAAATAGCTTACCACTTAGGGACTTGGCCCGCTGCGGCAAACGCAGAAGGCTAGTGTCGCTGCGCGAAGAAGTCAACCGTGGGACGGCGTTGGCGTAGGCCCAGCGTGTAGACACGCGCACTTCGGGGACCACTATCGTGAGATGGTAACGCGGGCAGCCAGCTAGAGGCGACAAAATCTCCCCCTTGCCCCTTGCTATGCTTGGCCGGCAAGCGACGAAGAAGGCCACGTCGGCGCCGATTTCCGCCGCCCAGGTCTCGAGCGTCCGGCGGGGTATTCGTTGTCCGAGAAGGCGTGGTAATACTCTGAACACGGCACCCGCATCACTACTGCCACCGCCGAGACCACTGCCGACCGGGATACGTTTGAACAATTCCAGCCCTACTTTCGCACAGATTCCGGTCTCAGCGAGAATTCTGGACGCCGCACGATAAGCAAGGTTCTCGCGACCGCCGGCGACTCGCTCAAAGCCCACGCTCCTGCATGAAATCCGGACACTGCCAGCCGGAGCTACCCTAACTCGCAGTTCATCGTAAAGCGATACCGGAACCATGACCGATTCGATTTCATGGTAGCCGTCTTCACGAAGTCCCCGAATCGCGAAACTCAGATTCACTTTAGCCGGAGCACGACAGGAGATTTCCCCATGGTCGCATGAAATACTCATCGAACCGGAGTTTGACGGCATCAAGGCCGCATGACAACAAACGACATGGGACGCGAACTCGATACTGCCTGCGAACTGGCCGCCGCCGCGGGTGCCATCGTCGCCGAAGCCTTCGGACAAAGGAAAGAAGTCCGGCTAAAATCACCGGTCGACCTCGTCACGCAAACAGATCGCGAAGCCCAGGAATTGATACTCTCGGGGATCGCCAAGGCTTTTCCGGATCACGCGATCGTCGCGGAAGAAGGTGCTCCATCGCCTCGCGTAGCGGGGCCGTGCTGGTACGTCGATCCCATCGACGGAACGACCAATTTCGTACACGATTTGCCGCACTGTTCGGTCTCGATAGCATTCTTTGACGACGGCGAGCCTCGAGCCGCCGCCGTCTACGACCCCTGCAAAGACGAGATGTTCGCCGCAGAAAAAGGGGCGGGTGCCACCATGAACCGCTCTCCCATACGCGTGTCATCCTCCCTGAGGCTCGGGGAATCACTCCTGGTGACTGGCTTTCCCTATGACCGGCGCGACCGCGTCGAGTTTTACCTAGCGTACTTCAAAGCGTTCCTCCTCAGTGCGCGCGACCTGAGGAGATTCGGCTCAGCAGCTCTCGACTTATGCTACGTTGCGGCTAGCCGTTTCGACGGCTTCTGGGAGTGGGGGCTTCACCCTTGGGACACCGCCGCCGGTTGGCTGATAGTCGAAGAAGCCGGCGGACGCGTCTCCGACTTCGACGGCGCGCCCTTCGACCCCTGGCTGCCTCGGGTGCTGGCAACCAACGGACGGATCCACGAAGAAATATTGGCGCTGCTAGCGACGCTGCCCGCTGATCCCGAATCTGTTTCTGTTCGCCGCGGCCCTTTTGTATAAGCGCTCCTAGCGAGCCTCGGAGCAAGTTCCCGGATGCTCGCTCGTCAGGAGATAACTACAATGCCCTACGAAGACTTAGACCTTGATTTAAGCGGGAAACGAGCGGTCGTCACCGGGGCGAGCCGCGGCATAGGACGTGCGGTATGTGAAAGGCTCGCACAAGCCGGAGCCAAGATCGCCTTGGTCAGCCGGCGCCGGGAGTCGCTCGAAGATGTTGCCGCCTCACTGGCTGAGACCGGGACAGAAACCCTGGTAATCCCCGCCAATATGAGCCGGGAGGAAGATGTTCTAGCGATCGCCGGGCAGGTTCGCTCGCAATGGGGGGGCATCGACGTCTTGGTGAACAATGCGGGCACCAATCCCGTCTTCGCCGCCCTCGTGGACCTCGAGCAAAGCGCCTGGGACAAAGTGTTCGACACCAATTTAAGAGGGCCGTTCCTGCTTACCCGCGAAGTCGCCCGCGACATGCTGACCCGCGGGGCGGGTTCGATCATAAATATCGCGTCGGTCGGGGGCCTCGACCCAACTCCGAATATTGGAGCCTACTGTGTCAGCAAGGCAGCGTTGATAAGCCTGACCAAGGCCTTCGCGCGTGAGTTGGGTCCAAACGGAATACGGGTAAACTGCGTCGCCCCGGGCCTAGTCGAAACCAAGTTCGCCGACGTCCTGGTCAACACCCCGGCGATCCATGACGCCATCATCGCCCATACGCCTTTGGGGCGCCACGGCCAACCCGCTGAAATTGCAGGGGCCGTGCACTACCTTGCCAGCGCGGCTTCATCTTTCATGACGGGACAGGTAGTGGTCATTGATGGTGGAAGCCGCCTCTGACGTGTCAAGCCCTCGTAGCTCAGGTGGATAGAGCACCGGCCTCCGAAGCCGGTTGCACAGGTTCGAGTCCTGTCGAGGGCGCCACGCGCCGGCCCCCGGCCCAGCGGCACCATCACGCCGACAAACTACAGACAGGCAACAGACGAACAGACAACTAACTAAGGTGCGCTAACTAGAAGAAAGACATTTAGCGAACCGGGTTCCTCCAAACGCCCAGATGCTCGATGGAGGCCGAGCAACGCTCGCTGCGGGCCTCGGAGCGACCATCGAGCGTGCAGCCCCTAGCGCGACTTGACTTCACCGGTCGGCTTTCGATAAGTTTCGCAAATTAACGTACCGCCAATGCTTTAGTATCGGTACAGTTCACCGCGTGCTGCCGTCTCATAGTGAGTTGGAGACGCGGAGAGGATCACACTTCCCAAGGAGAACTGGATGGAGGTTCAGGTAGAAGGTTCGCTGGAGCGCGCGATGCGGGTTCTCAAGAAGAAACTCGCGGCCGAGGGTGTTTTCAAGGAGATGAAGCTTCGCTCCTTTTACGAAAAACCCAGCGTCCGGCGGAAACGCAAGCGCCAAGAAGCTGCCCGCAAGAGGCGCAAAGCCCTGCGGCGAGCTCAGCGTATGGCGCGCGGACCTCGATAGGACACAGAGCCTGCCCACTACGCGGCCAAGTCAGGCCCTTGAGCGCCGTCGACAGTACTGCGCCGGCATCCAGCGTCATAGGGCGCGCGGGGCTCGACTGTTGACCACCCTTAGCCACTGCGCTAACCTACTAATAATTGTAAAGATTCTTGCCTGGACACTATAGCTGCTGGTGACGTTCCGTAGACATCGCCGGGGACGTGATTGGGGGTGAAGGAAGCTGTGGAGATGGAGTTGCCAAAGTGCATGAAGTGCGGCGAGGGTCGCCTGGTTCCGCTTTCGGACTATGGTACCGATGGTGCGTCGGTGCTGTTCAAAGCCTGGGTCTGTGTCAACCCGGTTTGCGGCTTTTCGCTTCGTATCGACAAGGGGCAAGTAACCTTCGGCAAAAAGCTGGAGCCTAACCGCTAAAAGCGCAAGGCTAGCAACGCCCGGTGCGGCCCAGGCATTCCCTAGGTTGCCGCCACCGCAATAACGGATGCAAGCAGACCGCCTCGAAATCGGCCCAAGGTAAGTTGCCTGCTTCCTACCCATGTTCCTGAGTCCGCCAAGAGGCGTGAGGGGTGGCACTGCACCCGGCGTTGGATACGAACTATTTGTCGTGCTAGCTACACGACCTCACCTGAAACAATCCGCGGGCTACCGCGAACACAAGGATATAATTCAAGACAATGACGGTTCAGAAGGCTACCAATATAGTCTGGCACGATCACACAGTAAGCCGCCAAGAGCGCGAGGCTTATAATGGACACGAGGGCTGCACCGTGTGGCTGACTGGTCTTTCGGGTTCAGGCAAGTCGACCCTTGCCAACATGCTCGAAGACGCCCTGTGGCAAAAAGGCGCGCGGGCCTACGTACTCGACGGCGACAACGTGCGGCACGGACTCAACAAGGACCTCGGGTTTTCGCCGGAGGACCGGACCGAAAACATCCGACGGATCGGAGAAGTCGCGGCTCTGTTTAGCGACGCGGGGATCATCAACATCACAGCGTTTATTTCGCCCTACAAAGCGGACCGTGACACCGCACGTGCGTGTGCGAAGGAGGGCTCGTTCATCGAGGTTCTCGTCGACTGCGACTTGGACGAGTGCGAGCGGCGCGACCCGAAGGGTCTTTACAAGAAGGCTCGGGCGGGAGAAATTCCCGAGTTCACAGGTATATCAGCACCCTACGAAGCACCCGACAATCCGGAGCTAGTTGTAAACACTACCGGCAAGGCGCCGGAAGACAACGTCGGAGAGATTCTCGCCTACCTGGATGCCAACGGCTACCTCTCGGCCTGAAACCTACAACCTGAACCCGTAGCCGTGAGGCCTATGCTCCACGGCTACGGGAAGAAGCTGCTGTAGCCGTAGCCGCGCTCGACTCTCCCGCAGCAGAGCGAAGCTCGCATGAAGCCGCTACCACTCGCCGCTTGCATACAGAATCGGCAAGCCGCAGCGTAACTGTAGCGCTAGGCCCGAAGGCCATATCGGTAAAGATCGTTCCTCCCGCGCAGCACGCAAGTTCTAAGCTGACTGGGCACGGTTCCGGCTTCAGAAGCAACGATCAATCCGAGATCAATCCGACTCTGGCGTCACATAAGCCGCGCAGATGCCGCCGTCAACGAGAAAATCTGTTCCGGTCAGGTAGGACGATTCATCGGCAGCGAGAAAAACTACCGAACGGGCTATCTCTTCGGCTTCGCCAAGCCTTCCCATCGGAATGTGTACGAAACGCCTTTCGCGCGCTCTCCTGTCCTTGAGCAATTCCGCCAACAATGGAGTGTTGATAGGTCCCGGACACAAAGAGTTCGCACGGATTCCCTTGCGCGCATACTCAACCGCGATCTCGCGGGTCAGCGCCAGTACACCGCCTTTGCTCGCCGTATAGGCACTCTGCGAGACTGCAGCTCCAACCACCGCGACGAAAGAAGCTGTATTGATTATCGAGCCTCCACCGGCGCGTAGCAGGGCTGGAATCGCATACTTGCATCCCAGAAAAACCCCCTTGAGATTGACGTCGATAACGAAATTCCACACTTCCTCGTCTGTCAGAGTCACCGACACATCGTCGTCATGAAACACGCCTGCATTATTGAAAATGATGTCTAGCCCCCCAAAACGCGATTCGGCTTCCGACACCATCGCCGAAACTTCAACCGCGCGGCGCACGTCGAGCCCAAAAGACCACGCCTGGCCCCCCGTTTCACGGATCGCCGCTGCCACTGCCTCTGCTCCGTCGCGATTCTTGTCGCAAACCAGGACCTTAGCCCCCTCAGCCGCGAAAGCTTTGCTGCTAGCCGCCCCGATTCCACCGGCACCGCCGGTTACTATTGCCCTTTTGTCCTTTAGCCTCATATCGTCCGATCCTCGCCACCTACTCA
Organism: Candidatus Binatota bacterium; assembly: GCA_024276575.1. Classification (GTDB taxonomy): domain Bacteria; phylum Desulfobacterota; class Binatia; order UBA1149; family CAITLU01; genus JAJRWY01. The sequence goes on along the minus strand of JAJRWY010000101.1, from coordinate 31,232 downwards.
CTAGGCGGGTGCAAGCAGTGCCATCCAAGAGAATTCGTCGCACGAGCACCAATCGCACGTCGACTCCGAATGAGCACTACAATAATTCCCTGAACCGGCGTTACTCATGAAACCTCGTCGCGAGAGTCGCAAACGCCCGTGAGATCGGCCGGCGGGGCCCATGCACAGCGTGTGGCCATGTGGCCCACGGGCATAGTGACACTACGTCGCGGGCCATAAACCCGCGAGCCAGCGCAGCGGACGGACGAGCACGGGCCGAGATGGTAGGCGCTTGTGGCTCGTAGCAGAGCGTTCACGAATAATGCCGGTTAGGGTTGAAATCTATTCGAGATCGCCGCACGCACTGAGAAACGAAGGCCGAAAACAACGCCCGCTGCGCCGGCACCGTCCGGTAGTTGAGTTCCGGGTGCCACTGAACGGCCACCAGCCACGACGTGGCACTAACAGACCGGGCGCCAGTTGCGCTGTCTGCCACATCGCACGACTGCTCCGTCTCGGTGCACTCCAGCGCTTCGACCACCCCGTCCGCTGCCCAGGCAACTGCACGCAAACCATTGCCCAAGCGATCGACGGCTTGATGGTGCCAAGACATGACTTCGAAGCTCTCGCCGCGAACGATCTGGTACAGGCTACTGCCTGTGTCCACCACAACGTCGTGCGCCACCGGCTCACGCGGCGGCAGACGATGGGGCACTAAAGATCCAAAGCGATCAGGCAAGTGAGGCAGCAGATCCCCACCTAGGCTTACATTGAGGATCTGCATACCTCTGCAAATAGCCAGGACCGGCATGCCCAGAGCCAGAGCCTCCTTCAACAACGCCAATTCGAAACGATCACGATCGGGATCCACGAAATAGTCGAGATCCCCCTTATCGCGACCGTAGCTGGATGAATCGATGTCTCCTCCCCCAGCCAATACCACTCCGTCCAGGTTGCAGAGGAGGCGCCCTGCATCTCCCCCAGGAAGCAGTACGGCCTGCGCACCCGCCTCCCAAAGCGCCTCGATATAGTAGCGAGGAAGGCTATAGGAGTCGCTGTCGCTACCTAGTGGCGTGTAGCAACTCAGACCGACAACCGGCGTCACGTCGTCAGCCACGCTCGAGAAATCGCCGGCGTTCCCAGGTTGTCACCGCTCGCTGGAACTTATCGAGTTCGATACGGGAAAAATGCAAGTAGTGCTCGATTACCTCCGCGCCAAAGCTACGCTTCAGGAAATCGCTGTCGGCAAATAATTGCCGAGCCTCCTCTAACGAACTCGGAACACAAGCCAAATCTTCGGCAATATAAGCGTCTCCGCTGAACGCCGACGGAGGTTCTATCTCGTTATCAATACCATCGAGTCCCGCAGCGAGGATCGCAGCCATGGCCAAATAGGGATTCGCGTCTCCCCCGGGAATTCTCGATTCAACTCGCAGAGAACTCCCGTCTCCCACCATGCGAAATCCAGTGGTTCTGTTGTCATAGGCCCACGCAACCGCCGTCGGAGCGAAACTCCCAGCAACGTAGCGCTTATAGGAGTTTACGTTGGGGGCGAAGAAAAGCGCGCTTTCACGCGCGTGCTCTAGAAGTCCGCCCAGGTACCAGCGCAGCAACTTCGATCCCCTCTCCTCCACGCCCGGCAGAGCTTCGTCACCCGCAAATGCAGACTCACCACTGTCGCGATGCCACAGGCTACTGTGAACATGCATGCTATTGCCGGCGAGATCCTCGTGCATCTTCGCCATGAAACTCACGGCCCTGCCTTGCAGTATCGCGATCTCTTTGGCCGCCTGCTTGTAAACACAGTGCCGATCCGCCATTTCGAGCATCTCGTCATAGTTGAGATTAATTTCGTGCTGCCCCGGACCCCATTCGCCTTTGCTGAATTCCACCGGAATGGCGGAATGGCGCATCGCACGTCTTATCTCGCCTACCAGCGGCTCCTCGCGTAGGCTGTGAAGCGTGTGATAGTCCTCCACGTACCATCCTTCGGTACGCAGGTCATCGAAATTCTTTGCCTCGAGTTCCTCGTAGCTGTCTTTCAAGATGAAGAACTCGAGTTCGGACGCAGCCATCACCGTCAGTCCCTTGACTGCCGCACGCTCGAGCTGCCGTTTCAATATTCGCCGCGGGGATATTTCTACCGGGGATCCCGACTCGGAAAACAAATCGCAAAGCACAATCGCCGATTTCTCAAGCCAGGCGGCACAACGAAGCGTGGACAGATCCGGCCTCGCATTGAAGTCTCCATAGCCGTCCGCCCAGGAGGTGAATGCATAGCCCTGCACAGGATCCATCTCCATATCGCACGCGAGAAGATAGTCGCAACAGTGCATACCATGCGGCAGCGTCTCCTCGATGAAAAATTCGGCATCGATCCGTTTTCCCATCAAGCGCCCGTACATATCGGGGAACACAGTAACGACGGTATCTATTTCACCAGACTCAACTGACTGCCGTAATTTTGATTCGCTAAGTCGACCTCGGATCTTCACGCTCCCGCTCCCTTGCGCCGGCGCACTGCAAATACACAGTCTCCGACGAAGCCCGAGCTTTACACTAGATCTGCAGTAAGTCTCAAGCCCTACTTTATAGCGCCATGAGCCCCATGCGAGTTCATGAGCCTAGCGCGTATTATTCGTGAAACCTCTGCTACGAGTCGCGATCGCCCGCAATCTTGGCCCGTGCTCGTTCGCCCGCTGCGCTGGCTCGCGGGCTCACGGCCCTCGACGTACTGTTATAGTACGCCTGCGGGCCTCATCGCTGCACGTGTGCCTATCCGGCCGATCTCACGGGCGCTTGCGACTCTCGCGACGAGGTTTCACGAATAATGCGGTCTAGGTTTCAGCCGGTCTATACCGCAGATCGGTATGATGCCTGAATGGTTGAATAAGAAGCGCCCAATGGCTATCAAAACTCGCGATTGGAATTCAAAACAACCCCGCGATGAAATCAGGGTGGCCTGAGCCCTAACAAAATGGAGCAAACGATGAGACATTTCCCTGCGCGGACTCTAGCCGCTGTCGCCGGATCCGCAATCGCTTTCACATTCGTCGCCGGGAACGCTTTCGCAGGCGCAACCATCAAAGGAAAGGCTATTTTCGACGGCCAGCCCCCGGAAAGACGAACCATTCAGATGGTGGCCGATCCGGCCTGCGCCAAGATCAACCCCAATGGGAGACTCGGCGAAGTCATGATGATCAACGATGACGGCGGTATTCAAAACGTCTTCGTCTACATCAAAGACGGACTCGGCGATGCAACTTTCGAAAAACCTGTGGAACCTGCTGTTTTTAATCAGAAAGGCTGCATGTTTACACCTCGCGTCATGGGCGTCCGCGTGGGCCAGACCCTGGAGATCCACAACGCTGACCCCACGCTTCACAACGTCCACTCGCTGCCCAAGAGGAGCCGACAGTTCAACAGCGCAATGCCCCTACAAAACCAGGTGATCAAGAAGCGATTTACGTCGCCGGAGATCATGGTCAGGATCAAATGCGATGTTCATCCCTGGATGGGGGCTTACATCGGAGTAATGTCCCACCCCTTCTTCGCAGTTAGCGGAGCCGACGGCAGTTTCGAGATAAACGATGTCCCTCCTGGCACCTATACGGTCGCGGCGTGGCATGAGCGTCTCGGCACTCGCGAGGGAACTGTGACGGTCTCCGCCGATAGCAGCGCCGATATAAACTTCACCTTTGAGCCCGTTGCTGGCAAGTAGCTACTGCTCAGGCTATTCTTCGGCCCGTTCGGATTCGTCCGGACGGGCCTTTCTTATGCCCAGGCAGAGCGAAGACACCAGACCCTACGCCTCTCCTTTTCCCTTAATATCCGATGATTGCCGAAACAGACACTAGTCGCCGTAACCGGCGGATTATACATCGAACTGCTTTGACGACCGCCGCGTTCGCGTTGTTACTCATTGCCATAGGCGGTCTGGTTACCAGCCGCGACGCCGGACTGTCTGTACCGGATTGGCCCCTGGCTTATGGACAACTCAACCCTCCGCACTGGTGGCAAATCGAGAACGTACGGACGGAGCACGGCCACAGAATTGTTGCTTTCTGTGTCGCTTGCCTTACGGCTTGGCTCGGGTGGATCATCTATCACAAAGAACCGCGCCCCTGGGTCCGCCGTCTCGGCGCTGCCGCAGCGGCTTTGGTTTTGCTCCAGGCGCTTCTCGGTGGACTGCGAGTTCTGGCCTTGTCGCTGGATTTGGCGATGATCCACGGATGGCTGGGGCAGATGTACTTCGCTACCTTGGCCGCTCTCGCTACCGTAACCAGCCCACTGTGGATGGAGTCGGAGTCCGCCGCTGGCTTCGAACTAGGCAAGCGCAGTGCCGGACTTACCGGGCTCCTGTCGCTGTTTGTCGTATTTCAACTGGTACTTGGAATAATCATCAGGCACCTGGGCGGCGATGCGAGGCCGCTTCTGAGCAACCCCGTCTTTCACCTTCACGTCGCACTCGCTCTATCCATATGCTGGCTGGCCCTGGAGACTCGAAGCGAAGTTCTCGCATCAACGGCGCCTACTCCGCTACGGTCGCGCGCTAATGTGCTTCTGGCCCTACTGTTGCTGCAAATGGCCCTCGGGTTGGCATCCTTGGCCGTGACCGAGTACATGGTTTACGACAGACAGGCGACTTTCTTGGAGTCATGGTTGCCGACCGCTCATGTTGCCACCGGGGCAGCCATGCTCGGCGTTTCAATCAGCCTGTGCCTCTACGCCTGGCAAGGCCAGAAGAAAGCCCGCGCTGACATCGGGAGGACGCCTGTAAAGGCAAGCTAATGCAACGCGTATCCAATACCATTCGCGGCCGAATCGCCGTGCGGGAGCGATCCAGCCTCTACCTAGAGGTGACCAAACCACGTATCACCATGATGGTGCTGGTAACGGTTGCTCTCGGATTCTTTCTCGCCGCTCCGCAGGCAGCGGCTTCGTTGGCCCTCATCCACGCCTTGATTGGGACCGCCCTGGCTTGTTCCGGTTCGGGAGCCCTCAATCAGTACCTTGAGCGAGAGGTGGATGGCCGGATGAACCGTACACGTTTCCGCCCGTTACCCGCCAACAAAGTCAGCCCTCACGCGGTGCTCGCCTTCGGCAGCATACTGGCGATATCGGGAGTCGCCTATCTCGCGGCTACGGTCGGTTCGCTGGCCGCTGCTCTAAACGCGATTACCGTAGTGATCTACCTTTTCGTCTATACTCCGATGAAGCGGGTTTCGACTGCATCAACGCTCGTGGGCGCTGTTCCCGGTGCGCTACCCCCCGTCATCGGTTGGGCATCAGCCACGGGTTCTCTCGAACCCGGGGCATGGGTGCTTTTTGCCATTCTGTTTCTCTGGCAGATCCCTCATTTTCTAGCCATCAGCTTGCTTTACCGCGAGGACTACGCGACTGCCGATTTTCCCATGCTGGCCATAGTGGACACTGATGGGCGCATAACCGGCTCACAGATGATGATCTACTCGCTCACCCTACTGCCGGTCTCACTGTTACTGGTAGCTTTGGACTTGGCAGGAATGTTCTACTTTTGCTCCGCCCTGATCCTCGGCCTCATGTACTTCGCCGTTTCGATCGTGGCGGCCCGCAACAACAGTAGGGTCAACGCCAGACGCGTACTATTGTGTTCCGTCACCTACCTCCCTTTGCTTTTCGCATCGATCGTGGTCGAGCAACTCCTGTCATGATCGCTTACCGTGGCTACGACGGGTCACGCCCGCTCGCCCAAGCAGCACCGTGGCAAGAAAATCCGCCGCTGGGTGCCCTTTCCGCCTCGCTACTACGCCCCACCGAATGACTCTCCCGGCCAGTCCCGCTGAGCTTCCGCGAACCATGGCCAGCCCCGCACCGAGATCTCTTATGGGGCCGCTATCCCGTTGGGCCGCGGTAGTGTTCCTTTTGCTCGCAGTCTCGATACTACCACGCTCGGTTGGACCTTATCTCGGCAACACTCAGGGGCCCGAGCTCCCGCCTTTCGAACTCGTCGATCAAAGCGGGAGTATTGTAACGCTCCAATCCCTGCTCGGGCGGCCATGGATCGTCGCCTTCATATACACCAGCTGCCCCGGTCCTTGCCCGCGTGTGGTCGAACGCATGAAGCAATTACGCAAGCGCATAGGCTCATCAACCGGCCTTGACTATGTATTGCTGTCCGTAGATCCAGACACTGATACACCCGAGGTACTTTCAGCCTACGCCGCTGCTCACGGCCTGAGCGGTCGGCAATGGAAGCTACTCACGGGAGATCGCGGAGTGCTGACCAATCTAGTGCGTCACGGATTCCTGTTGGGCATAGAACGCCGCGGCACTGGCACAGAGGAGGCGGGAAAGCGCCGGAGAGAAGGCCCCATTCTACACAGCTTGAAACTTGTGCTGGTCGACAAGCGCGGCACCGTACGCGGCTATTATGATTCCTCGAGAACCGGAGAAACAGCGACATTGGTGAGAGATGCGGCATTGCTGCGCCTGGAACTCCCAGCTCCAACCCCGGCCCGCTGAAGGCTTCTTTCTGTGAATTTCAGTGCTTCTATAAATAAGGCGGAAGGCATGAGAGTTGTTGATTTCTGTCTAACCAGAACGCAAGCATGCATCTCTCTTGACCTCCGATAGACATTACTCATCGCATAGAGGTTCTGCTACGAAGTTTCTTAGATCACGTCCGCGGATGATGGGATTGGTGGGCAATAGCAGCTTGAACACCTTGAGAACACTTAAGAACTATGGGCCTTAGTGGACGCATTCTCATCGGGATGGTCGCCGGAAGCCTTTTCGGCGCCGCTCTCCAGCCGTTTTCCGACGTAGAACTCGTCCGCGGAGTCTTACTCGACGGAGTCCTGTATATCGGCGGAAGCATCTTTCTTGCTAGCCTGAAGCTGCTCGTCGTCCCGCTGGTATTTGTCTCGTTGGTATGCGGTGTCGCCGCGCTTGAAGACGTGAGCCGCCTCGGACGGGTCGGACTGCGAACGCTGGCGCTGTACCTCACTACTACCGCAATGGCCATAAGCTTGGCCCTTTTAGCGGGAGTTCTGCTCTCACCCGGCAACGGTTTCGACTTGAGCACCTCGGCGGCCTTCGAAGCCCGAAACAGCCCGGGCTTGGCCGAAACCATCATCGGAATGTTCCCCGCCAACCCGGTCCGCGCCATGGCCGAAGGGAATATGCTGCAAATAATCGTATTCGCGGGCCTCTTCGGACTCGCCATGACCCTAGCCGGGGAACGGGCACGGGGACTGGCGCGAATACTGGGGGAACTGAATACCGTCATCATGAAAATGGTAACGATATTGATGCATCTAGCTCCCTACGGTGTCTTCTGCCTTCTTGGCGGGGTATTCGCCGAACAGGGTTTGAGCGCGCTTGCACCCCTGGCCCGCTACTTTCTGACCGTGACTCTCGCCCTAGCCGCACACACTTTCTTCACCTACCCTCTCATGTTGCGAGTACTAGCGAACATTCCAGCTCGTGCTTTTTTCCGTGAGATTCGCGCAATCGCAGCTGTGGCTTTCAGTACGGCAAGCAGCAACGCCACGATACCCGCCACACTGGAAACGGTCGAACACCGGCTCGGTGTGCACAACTCCATAGCTTCGTTCACCGTCCCACTGGGGGCGACCATTAACATGGACGGCACCGCAATCATGCAGGGAGTTGCGACCGCTTTCATAGCGCAGGCTTACGGCCTAGACATCGGCATCCACGGATATCTGACGGTAGTCGCGATGGCAACGCTGGCATCGGTGGGAACCGCCGGCGTGCCCGGTGTCGGACTGATCACGCTGGCCATGGTACTCGAACAGGTTGGATTGCCAGTGGAGGGTATCGGTCTGATTATCGGCGTCGACCGCTTGCTCGACATGATGCGTACAGTCGTCAACGTAACCGGCGACGCTGCCGTTAGTTGCGTAGTGGCGAAACGCGAAGGCTTGCTGAACCCACCGCAGACCTGACACGTTCAGGCCCCCGTCCCATACCGCCCGATACAGCGTCACCCTAGCTCGTATTATTAAGGAAACCTCTGCTACGAGCCTCACTCAAGTGCCCGCAATCTCGGCCCGTGCTCGCTTTCCGGCCCTCGACGTAGTGTCACTACGCCTAGGTGGTTCACTCTGGCCTCTTTTTCCGTTGTTGCGGCGGTCCCTCCCATCGCCGCAACTCAGCACCTATCAGTTCGAGATTCTCCCCGACACACTCGACTCCCCTCTCGATTGCATAGGCAGCCTTGTCAAAATCCATCAAACGCACTCCGGGCAACCGAGGAGTAAGCACGATGTCTGGGGGATCCCCAGCTAAGCGGCTTCGCGTAATCCGGTCCTGCATGATGTGCAACGAGCCGACCAGAACATCGAACACCCCCGGGGCCTTCGCTTCCGGCTTACGAGCTTGCCCCGCAAACCCGAGCTTTAGCTCCTGAAATTTGGCAGCCCACTTCTGCCGTATCAGAGAACCGCCGTCACGGGACTTCTCCGTAGCAGACCCATTTTCACCGGAGAGATCGCGTCCCGCCGCAACCAATTCGCTGTTCAGGTTGACGGCAATTACTACATCCGCACCTAAAGCACGGCAGAGAGATACGGGGACAGGATTGACCAGCCCGCCGTCGACAAGCCACCTTCCTTCAACGCACACGGGCGTAAGGAGGCCAGGGAACGCCATGGAGGCTCGCACGGCTCGAACCAACGATCCCGACTGAAGCCACAATTCGCGACCGGTGTTCAACTCCGTGGCCGTCGCCGCATAGGCACAGGGCAGCTTCTCGATCAACGAATCCCGTCCACTGGCCCGCAAGAACTTCATCATACGTTCGCCAGCCAGAACGCCACCACTGCTCAACGTCGGGTCCAACAAGGAAACAACATCTCGAGCCGAGAGGCTGCTCCCCCACTCTGCTAGAGTATCGAGATTCCCGGTAACGTAAGCCGCGCCTACGAAGGCGCCAGCCGAACTGCCACAGACGACTTGCGGAACTATCGACGCCTCGCGCAGAGCACGCAGAATTCCTACATGGGCCCAGGCTTTGGCCGAGCCGCTCCCCAAGGCAATTCCCAAACGCACCCCGTCGCCAGCGTTCACCGTCAAGCCCATTGGGCTATTCCTACGCGGGAAGCAACAGGCCTAACCGGTATGCATGGCCTTTGCGAGGATTTCAGAAGTGCTCTCTCTCATGATTCGAGAATCAACCTTTTCTCCGGCCAGCAGCGTCGCTCGCACCTCCTTTCCGGAGATGAACACAGGCTTTTCATCCGCGTGGTTCTCCATCAGGTCGACCCGCCCCAGCGACTCGTAATAAGCCGCAAATCCTACTTTCAAAGGCTTGATCTGCAGGTCCCCTGCAAGTTCGGTGAAGATCTCTTGTGCATCAAAATCGCCCCAAATCGCAGTGCCGTCGTGAAAGGGAGCATCGGCATGCTTGCGACCAATAATGATATCGGTGAAACCGTAGTTCTGCCGGTAGATAGCATGCATTATCGCTTCGCGGGGACCACCGTAAAACATTTTGATGTCCAGTCCGAGCAATATCACACGATCCGCGATCGATTCTCCACGAGATGACCATAGCTCCGGGTCGCTGTCTCCCTCTCCGATCGCACCGGACTCAATCAGCGCCTCATAGGTACGCATACGAACACCGGCGTCTACGTCGTCACCCTTGGTCTCGCCTATCAAGGGATTGAGACACGCACCGGCGTTGTATCCTTCGCGAATCAGGGTCTCCAAACCGTAAACCAGTGCGTATTCATGCGCGCGGTGCAGCGGATTCCGGGTCTGGAAAGCGACTACCCGTTCCCAACCTCGATCAGCCAAGAGCTTACGTACCTCATGGGGCGATAGCACGTACTTGCGGAAACTGGCGTCCACGGACTGCGGAAAAGTTTGTACCGTACCGCCCAAAAGATGCGTCTTCTCGGCGTCTGCCTTAAGCACCATGTCTGCACCCGGGTGATCCGTCCGGGTTGTCCCGTATACCGCCGAGAGATACCTCGGCTTGTCCCATTCGAATACATCGGCAATGGAAAGTACGCCGATGACCTCACCGCTTGAATCAACCAGGGCGACTTCCTCACCGACAGAAACCCGGCCCGCCAGCTCTGCCGTTACGGGCAAGGCCAAAGGAATTGACCAAGCGTAGAGCTTCCCATCCCTCTCGATGACCATCTCGTCCAGAACTCGCTCGTACACCGCTTGCGTCATCGGCCCTTGCAGCGGGCTTAGCGCGCCGTCGCCAAAGCGATACACGGTCGAGCGATCGGCATCGGTCACCGGCACCTGGGTAAGCCCTAGAGCGTGCTGCCTCAGACTCTCCAACTCCGGCTCCGCCACCGCACACGAGACCGGTTCGCTCAATCCTCCATGAACACTGATCAGATCAGACATCTATTCTTCCTCTAGGTTATTCCAAGCTTCCGCGGTCGAGCCACGCCAGCGTGACGACAGACGAGTGACGTAGGGCGCTGCACACAAGAATCAGCCGAACCACTCGATGCATCCCGGACGGGCCGGCTACCGGTAGCCTCGGGAGTAATCCGAAAAGAGCATTGCAGTAAGAAACGCCGTTTCGTCGAATCCCGGGGCTTAACCGACATCGTTTAAGAAAGCGCGTCACAAGAGCCGCAAGCACCGGCAGCCTCGCCCAAGCGCAACGCCGAGACTCCTAGTGTACCCACTCTGCGTCGGGAGCACGGGCCGAGATTCGGAGGCGTTGCGGCTTGCAGCAGTGCTTTCATGAATGACGCCGGTTAAGTGCCAGGAACATGAAGTGAAAACAAGCCGAAACACCCGCGTGCATCGGCGGGCTGACATCTCCCTCAGTGACCGGGCACTTCAACTCTGACGGCGGCATCAGTGTCCGAAAAAGAGAACTGCGCGCCACAAAAGGCGCCACGCACCATCCCGTCACGATCCAACATCCGGCTCAACCATTTTTCCTCCAACTGTCGAGCGCGGCTTAACTCACGTCCGGAGTGAGGCGCCACCACCGCGAACAGTCGAGGCCCACGCGCCGTCTTTATGTATCCAGCCAGTGCCGCCACCCCGCCGTCGGTAGTCACTAGGCTACCGGTCTTCGCGGTCAGACCGGCGGCCTTCCCCGTTCTATGCAGCCATGGAAATAGCTTGGAGAGAGTACTGCTCCCACAGCCCATCACCGGTAATACATCGGCCGGCTCGTATCCAAGTCGTTCACCCGACCGTAACAGCGCGCGCAATACGGACACGATTCCTCGCAGAGACAAGCGATTGTGCCCAAGTCCCGACAATGTCTCGAAGCTGACAATATCGGCGCCCTCGCCGATCCGCCCTCGTATAAACTCCGCAAGTGCGGCCGGTGAACCGAGTTTGGCCTCAAGCCTCTCGATATCGTTGTTGGAGAATACGTTAAACCGCTTCAGAATTGAGGCCAGAGGCTGCGAACTGTGTATCAGCAGCAACGCCGGATCCGGTTTCAAGTAAGCATTGCCTCCAGATTCGTGGAAGGCTATTCCACCGCTAATCTTCAACCGCGGCGGATGGCTGGAATCCAATCCATGACGTTTAGCAAAACTTCTCCACGCCGATTCCTCATCGTTTCGCCAACGCGAACGATCAAGCGCACGGCGCAAACGCCTGCCCATTTCTAAGCCGCGCTCAACGGTATCGGCAATGCGCCGGGCTGATCCGCCCTCCCAGCCGATCCAGAATCTCTCGTCGACAGAAATACTACCAACGATCTCAGTCACCCCTCGCTCGTTGAGCGCACGCGCAAGAAGAAAGGCGTTCTCCAGATGGAAATCAGGATCCGCGCCACCGTGAACCAACAAGCCCACCGCTGGCCGCGAAGAACCGCCGGCCTCTATGAGATAGAAGCGAGTCTCGAAGCGATAGTCCGGACCCAATCGTTCCATCGCCCACAAGGTGGTCGCCACTTTTACCACCGATGCCGGATTTACCGCCTGAGTAGCGTGGCGCGAGTCGATCGTTCGCCCCGCTTCGTTTTCAACCAGCCAGACTAGGCTATCGAAATCTTTGCTCGGTAACACCGGCGCAGCCGCCGCCGGCGCAAGCGACAACCACAGCAAGATAAACAGCCATGCCAGAAGAATCCGAAATGGCAACACCCACAGAGGCGCCTTCAGGCGTGGAGCAGCGACGTAGACTTCACCTTGCCACACGTTAACGTCCGGCGATGCCGCACAAGCGCAGCAGCGATATCCACGCTCCTTATTCGCCGATGTCCCACAACTATAACGATCTGGACTACGCACGCCCTGTCGTCAGCACCACTTTTCCCGTAACCCGGCGTTCAAGCATGCAATTCAGCGCATCAGCAGCCCTTTCCAAGGGGAATGTCGCGCTGACATAGGGGTGTAGGCGCCCTTGTGCACACAATCGGGATAACTCCTCCATGTTGCGGGCAGCAGTTTCAGCTTCACGAGCCGTAAATGCCCCCCAGAATACCCCCACGATCTGGCAGCCCTTTAACAGCACCAAGTTCACCGGCAATTCAGGTATTCGGCCGCTCGCAAAGCCGATCACCAACAAACGGCCGCCCCAGTTGATACAGCGAATCGCTTGGTCGAATGCATCCCCGCCTACAGGATCGTAGATCACATCCGCCCCGGCACCGCCGGTTAGTTCCTTGGTCCGCTCTTTAATGCTTTCCCGAGAGTAATCAATGACCTCGTCAGCCCCGAAACGCTTACAAAGCTCGAGCTTTTCCGGCGTACTCGCCGCCGCGATAACCCGTGCACCCATCATCTTGCCGATCTCGACGGTTGCCAGACCTACTCCCCCCGCCGCGCCGAGCACCAACAGCGTCTCTCCCGACTGCAGCTTGCCACGCTGTTTCAAGGCATAATAGGAGGTACCGTAGGTCATGGGGAATCCAGCGGCGCTAACAAGTCCCATTCCCTCCGGTACACGCATCAACGCTGCAGGGTCGACCACCAACTCCTCCGCATACCCGCCCCAGCCCACCATCGCGATAACCCTGTCCCCAACCGAGTAACCGGGTACACCGTCGGCAACTTCCGATACGACTCCTGCGACCTCGCCACCCGGGGAAAACGGAAGCGGAGGCTTGAACTGGTACTTGTTCTGAATAATCAGGGTGTCAGGGAAGTTGACTCCGCAGGCATGAACCTCAACCCGAACCTGCTTCGCTCCAAGCGGCGGCTTCTCAACATCTTCGACTGTAAGTTCGTCCGGCGGTCCATAATGCTTACACAAGACTGCTCTCATGACTCTTCCTTCGTCCCGTAGTTTCTACTCAGATCTAGGTCCCACCGGAATTCGCGCGCTCCGCTCAAGGGCACGGAAGTGAGACCGTCCCCGAACGTTGCAGATCGCGCGGGCCGGTATAGCCCATCTCGACCTTGATCTCTGCTAGTTTCTTACCTGCCGCCTCGTAGTAGGTGGCGCTCGTTTCGATTGCATGTTCGAAACAAGCGGCCGCCTTTTCAAGATTGCCGGCACTCTGCATGAGTACACCGAGGTTGAAATACGCCGACGCCGAGTCGCTGCCCTTGGTAAACGCGGAGTAGGCGTCCTTATAACGGTGGAGCTTGGCGTAGGCCCGCCCGAGGTTGTTGTAGATGCGAGGAGCGGCTCCACCGGCGGCCAGTGCGGACTCGAAGGCGGAAACCGAAGGTTCATACTCACCCAGACTGTAATGTTCCATGCCTATGTTGTTCAGTAAGGCCGCATCCCGCGGAACGATTTCCAAGGCTTTTCGCAGTTCTGCGAGAGCCTCCCGGTGGCGCCCCTGCCTCTCGTAGACAAGAGCCAGAGATTGCAGTGCACGTTCACGACGCGGGTCGAGGTCAAGAGACAAGCGCAATGCCAACTCCGCCCCGGCTAGTTCTCCTTTCTCGAGCAGTGCTCGCCCCTTCCCTTCATAGGCAGGACTAAATCCGGAGTTAACCCTAATAATGTAATCGAAGCGGGCAATCGCATCATCGAGCATACGCTTGTGGAGAAGAACTAGACCCGCCTTATAGTGAAGATCCAGACGGTCCGGTGCGAGTTCAATCGCTTTTTCGTACTTGGTATACGCAAGCGGAAACTTTTCTTGTTTGTAGTACTGGTCCCCCAACCACTCATAGTCGGAAACAGTCAGTTCCGGCAGTTCTTTCAAAGTCTCCGTATCTACTGGGATGCCTTCTCTCTGCCGCTCGAGAATATCTTCGTAAACACCGCGCTGCGCTCCCGTTTGCAAAGCGGTAGGTATCGAGCAAGCCGACAATGACAAACCGCACGGGAACACCAAAAAGAAAGCAGCTAGCCGGCTCGCCTTACGGCGGCCGCTTGCGCGTATGCCGCGGGAACTAAACGTCTCCACCAAGGCTCTAATTAGTGCTCAACGCCGGCAGCAAGACCCTGACTCCCTGAACAATGGCGGGACCGAGGATAACGATAAATAGACTAGGGAATATAAAGATCATAAGTGGAAACAACATCTTCACGGGCAGTTTCGCCGCCATTTCCTCCGCTCGCATAGCTCGATCCTTCCGCATGGAGTCCGAGTACACACGTAAAGCCTGTCCGACGCTCGTTCCGAAACGATCCGTCTGAATGAGCAGGGCAACCAGACTCCGAACCTCGTCGAGATCAATGCGCGCTCCTAGATTAGTGAGAGCCTGCTGCCGTGGCAGTCCAGCCCTCATCTCCAGCGACAGGATCTCGAACTCTTCCGACAGCTCAGGATGAGCCAGCGAGAGTTCCCGGCCCGCACGCGCAACGGCAGCATCCAAGCCAAGCCCCGCTTCAACACAAACCACCAGCAGATCCAGCGCATCCGGGAATGAGTTTAGAAGCCTCCCCTTGCGCCGAGTCACCATACGACCCAACCAGAGTTGCGGCGCATACAGGCCCATGACGGCCAGAAAAACGTAGACCCCGGTTCTACTCAATGGAGTCATGTCGGCCATCGCCGGATTCGGGATTATCAAGGCCAACGCCGGAAGCGCAGCAGCCAGCAAAAGCTTTACGCCAAAGAAAGCCATCGCAGCGCCGGGCTTGCGAAAGCCGGCAATAATCAAGGTCCGCTTCAGATCCGAAATCTCGGCTTGCTCTTTCGGCTGTGTGGCCTGCCCCATTCGTTCGAGGACGCCGAAGATTCGAAGCTTGAGATACTCCCATCCGGTAAGCGGCTTCTCTCCCTCTTCCTCCTCTTCCTCAGCCTCGTGAGGTTTCGCTTCAACCCGCTTACGCCATCCCCGGCTCCACGAACGCACCTCTCCGTAAGATACCGCCGCAGCGGCACCCGACATCACCATCAAGAACACTACAATGCTTATCAGCAACGGAGATTCCATCATGGGCAGCCATCACACCTTTATCTTTATCATTCTATTGGTCACATACATGCCGACCACCATCATCACCGCACCGCCGGTAACCATGGAGCGCCCGAGTTCGTCGGTATAAAGCAACATTAGGTAGTCGGGATTTATGAAATACAAGCCGGCACCGACGAAGAAGGGCAAGCCAAACATGATCACCGCAGAGATACGGCCTTCCGCGGATAGTGCTTTGATCTTACCGAAAAGCTCGAAACGAGAACGAATCAGAGTGCTGATCGAGCCTATGATTTCGGCGAGATTGCCACCGGTCTCCAACTGCACCAGCAAAGCCGTCACGAAAAAGCGAATGTCGACTGAGTCTATGCGTTCCGACAAGTCCTTCATCGCCTGTTGAACCGACACTCCGAAGCTAATCTCGTCAAAGGTCTTCTTGAACTCGGAGCTCAACGGTTCCTCAAGTTGGTCACCCACCATTTTCAAACCCATGATGAACGCGTGGCCGGCCAACAGAGTCCTTGCTATCAAATCAAGGGCATCGGGAAGCTGTGCTTCTATGGCTTTCAATCGCTGGGTCTTCCGGCGTGCCTGATACATATAGGGCAACGATCCGCCCATCGCAGTGCCGACCAGTAATCCGAGCGGGCCAACGCCCACATAAAAGGACAATCCGAGCCCCAGCACCCCTAGTAACATGGACAGGAGCAAGAATACCCCCACCGGCATTTCACTGTTGGCCTGCTGCAAGAGTCTCTTCAGTGATTCGACCGGCGCAAACTTTCCCAATATACCGCTGAACAGGGGTTCCTCATCCATCCCCTCCTTCAGCAACAGCTCCACTGCCGCTTCCTTCTCCCCCGCCGCAGCCTGTTCCTTGAGACGCTCCCTGACTCTTTCAGCGCCCATACCGGAGATCATCCGGTACAAATCGTAGGCACCTAGTAGCAGAAATAGGACGGTAAGAAATGCTCCTGCTACTATCAATAAAGACATGGTCGAACCGTGGCCTCCGAGCGGCGTTCAGACTTCGTAGATCTTTGCCGGATTGAAAAGATCTGCCGGCGTCGGCATCCCTAGAGCCTCGAACTTCTCGACGAAGCGAGGGCGCAATCCTGTCGCACTGAAATGCCCGCGAACTCTCCTGTTCCCGTCGATGCCGGTTTGTTCAAAACGAAATATTTCTTGCAGCGTAATAGTCTCGTTCTCCATTCCCGTCACTTCTGTCACGCTGGTCAGTTTTCTAGTCCCGTCCGAAAGACGGGTCATCTGAATCAAGACATCGATGGCGGAAGAAATATAGTGGCGTAAGGCTTTGGTCGCGAGATTCAAACCCGCCATCGCGACCATCGTCTCGATTCGAGTCAGGCAATCGCGCGGTGTATTGGCGTGTATCGTCGTCAGAGATCCGTCGTGGCCGGTGTTCATAGCCTGCAACATATCCAAAGCCTCGGAACCACGAATCTCACCAAGGATGATGCGATCAGGCCTCATTCGCAGGCAGTTTTTTACCAAATCTCGCTGAGTGACCTCGCCTTTGTCCTCGACGTTGGGAGGACGGGTTTCCAAGCGAACGACATGTTCTTGTCTTAGCTGTAGCTCCGCCGAGTCCTCGATCGTAATGATTCTCTCATCTCCGGGGATGAAGCCAGATAAGATATTCAGAATAGTGGTCTTACCTGTGCCCGTGCCTCCGGCTATCAGTACATTGAGTCGTGCGCGGACGATACGGCGCAGCAACTCAGCGATCTCGGGTGTCAGCGATTTCATCCGAATCAGATCTTCAATCTGCAGCGGGTCGCCGCTGAACTTACGGACGGAAAGACAGGAACCCTCCAAAGAAAGTGGAGGAATAATGGCGTTCACACGAGAGCCGTCGGGCAGGCGTGCGTCAACCATCGGCATTGACTCGTCAATGCGTCTTCCTACCCCGCTGACAATACGATCGATAATTTTCCGAAGGTGGTTGTCGTCTCGAAACTCTACATCCGTGAGTTCGAGTTTTCCTCCACGCTCTACATAGACCTGTTTCGCGTGGTTAACCAGAACATCCGAAACTGTCGGATCTTGCAGCAGAGGCTCGAGAGGCCCGTAGCCCAGAACCTCGTTCTGCACATCAACGACTAACTGCTCGCGCTCTCTATGATTGAGCGGAATCGATTCCTCAGCGAGAATTTTCTCGATCAAATGGCCGAGTTCCCGCCGCAACGATTTAGGATCAAGCGCCGCTGCCGCGGAAAGATCGAGAACTTCGATTATTCTCTCATGCACCCGGCCCTTGAGTTCTTGATAACCGCCAACCGCAGGTTTCGAACCTGCTCCGTTTACCTTACGAGCAACCTTGTTTTCGGCAGTCTCCGCCATCACTTCCCTTCCGGTTCAATTCTAGCGCTTTTCTTTCGCGTTAGAGACTCCTTTGTTTCTCTTTCCCCGCAAGGAACGAAACATGCTCCCAAAGATCGAAGAGGTATGCTGAGCCCCCTCGACCTCTGCAATTCGCTGAGCTAGGCCTTGAAAACTCTTTGCCAGCTCCTTCTTGGGAGCCAGCCGGGCGATACCCTTGCCCTCGTTTATGGCACTGCAAGCAAGTTCATGGTCGAGCGGCAGGGTCCAGAACGGCTTCCTCCCTATTACATGCTGTGCATCGTCGAGAATCGCGTCATCGGCAACGGAATGGTTGTTGATTATCAGTGCCAACTTACGCCCGCTGCGATCGCCTTCAAGAGCCTCAATTTGCTCCAGCAAACGCTTGGTTCGGCGCACCGCCGGGATCGTAATCGAGGTCACCACGATAACCGTATGAGACAAGGATACCGCGGTTTCTGTCGCCGCGTCCATGACATGCCCGCAATCGACAACGATGTAATCAAACATGGTTCGCAGCAACGGAAAGGTACTCTCGATGCAATCCGACGTTATGTACCCACCGAGCAGATCCACCTCACCCAAAGGCAATAGCTGGATACCGGTTTCATGCCTGGATAACATTCCACTTAGAAACGTCTCATCCAATCGCGGGAGATCGCTGTCTATATCCTGCAACCCGCGCATCGGATTGACGTCGAGAAATATCGGAACGTCACCGCCCCTGAGGTTGAGATCTACGATTGCCAACACAATGTCGGAATCCAACGCCTGTATACAGTCGGCAAGATTCACCGCTACAGTCGTAGTTCCCACTCCGGCCTTGCCGCCGATCACGCTGACTATCTTGCCTTGTCTCTTGGGCTTGCCCTCAGACGCGTCCGCTCGCAACTCGCGCATCCGCGCCAAAGCCCGCTTGACCTCGCCAGCCTCAATGGGTTGTTTGAAAAACTCCCTGACACCGGCACGTAGAGCCTTGAGGAGAACGTCTGGATCGGCCCGCGCGGCGGTTAAAAATATCTCTGCTGAAACCGCAGCCTTCTGCAAAGCGTGTATCCGGGCAAAGCACTCATCCGGGTTGGCTTCGTCATACTCAAGTATAACCAGGTCGGGCACGCCCCCTTCGTCAGGATGCAGAAGTACGAAGTCGTCCTCCGCGCCGACAAGCTGTTCGAATGTGCTGAGAATCGTCAGATCTACGACCTCAAGCCGTACCGACACCACGCCTGCCATAACTAAACCCTACCTACCTCTCTGTAAGAACCGAGGACACGGAGACCATTGTCAAACGCCAGGTCGCAACACCAAAGCAAGCCGTCGCCGCCCGTCGCTCCCCAAAACGCAGCTAGATTCCGGCCCACGTCCCATAGCTCCGAGAACCGCTTGCCGAAACGGGGGGCGCTGATCCACAAATTCATATGCAGCGCAGGATAATGCGCGCGACACGCTACGGCGAATCGTAACCGAAGCCAGCTGATGTCGCGAACGAGAGTCCTCTCGACGAACTGCAGGATCACTGGAAAAACTGCAGTTTAAGCCCTCTAAAGACAGCTATAGGCCCGAAACCAACTTGGGCGCCGTCTCTTTGGCCTCAGCCCCCTCGAAGGAGTCCACATAAGCCTCCACTTCGAGCACGGCCGCTTGACCGTCGAGGCCCTCGACGGCGACAGCCTTTGTTCTAGGCTGTGGGTTCAGCGTCTGGTCGACGCGCACGCTTCGAACCGCTACGCCGAAATCGGGGCTGATCGTAGAGAATCCATCCGAGCATCCCCCGACGATCAATACACTAGCAATGACAGCAAAGGCAGCAAAGGCAGCAAACCGGCTTCGCAGTCTGCATCGACTACTGAGTATGGGGCGTGCGTTACGGTACAACATGGCCAAATTCACCCTCCAACCCTCCTTCAACGGTAGCTCTTGCCGGGGTATTAACGACAGACGGGCTCCGGCCGACCGAATCAGATGACTCACCCATCATGTAAAACTCATAGTCATTGGGAGAAACAAGATCGCCACCGGGGATATCCTGAGGAACCGTCTCCATCGGCTTAACCAGCTTCGGTGTAACTATTATGATCAACTCAGATTCGTTGCGCTTAAACTCTGAGCTGCGAAACAAGGCGCCCAGTACCGGAACCTCACCAAGAATCGGGAACTTCGAGATCTTCTCCCGGACGGATTCCTGTATCAGCCCGGCAATCGCGAAACTCTGACCATCGCTGAGTTCGACCACCGTCGATGCCCTCCTGGTGCTGATTGAAGGAATTACAAAACCTGAAAAAATCAGAGAATTCGTAAAATCGAGTTCCGAGACTTCTGGCTGCACCTCGATACTGATCAAATTGTCGGCCAAGACTACAGGAGTAAAGGTCAATCCAATACCGAATTTCTTGAACTTGATGGTTACGTTTCCCAAGGCTTGCGGTATGGGAAAAGGGAATTCTCCACCGGCGAGAAACGTGGCTTGCTGTCCACTTAGCGCAACCAGGTTTGGTTCCGCAAGCACCTTCACCAATCCGTTCTCCTTCAACGCATCTACGAACCCGGTCCAGTCCGCCCCTTCGTCCTGCCACCTCAGAATAGCGTTCGGTGAAAGCGGAATGAGTCCAAAAGGAATTATGTCGCCCGCGTCCGGGGTATCACCCGCGAGCAGGATCGCATCTCTGGGCGCGACAACCGAGGTAATGTCGCTCAGCGTAGTCATACCAAAGTCGGTTCCGTTGTTGCCGGAATACGCCAAGTTGACGCCCAAGCGGCGAAGCAAATCACGGTTCATCTCCGCAACACGAACTTCCAACATGACCTGCTGGACCCCACCAACACGCAAAAGATTGACTACTTTCTCCGGCGCATAGGCCTCGGCTATCGAAACAGCCCTTGAAAGCTTGACCGCGCTCGAGACAACGCCAGACAGAGTTATGTGTTCGTGAGCCGCCGTTACCTTGATGTTCTTCTCTTCCGGAAACACGAGGTGAAGTTGCTCCTTCAACCCGGTAAGATCCGGCACCACATGAACGTCGAATATCTTGAAGATTTCGTCGTTCTCCTTCCAAAGCGTTAGATTCGTAACCCCGATCTTGTTTCCGTTCACATAGACCTGCCGCGACGACAGTACGAGAGCATCGGCAACTTTCGGATTTGCGATCGAAGCCCGCCCAAGAGAGACCGGGCTCTCGATCACCATCGACTTTCCAAGCACTAGGTCGAGCCGTTCAGACGCACTGATACGCACTCCGCTCTTGGCCTGAGCGACACGGGGCGTGATAACCAACGCAGCGACGACAAGCATCGTCAAAATGATCGCGAACCCAAGATGGTTTCGTTTAATGTTGTTACGGGTATTCATCATCTCTCCCAACGCAGAACTCTATCCGACCCATGTCGTAGCGGCTAAACCGGCACGGCTGCCGTGATCAGAACGTGACCTCTGAGACTTCAGATCCCTGTATAAGTTCGATAGTTTTGTCATCACCCATTCCTTTGCCCGCAGGACCGCCCAAGCGGTAGGACGAAATGAGCGAGTTGATGTCAGCGCCCCTGGTATAAGCCGGCTCGGTATTAAGGGGGTGGCGCAACGCCAGACGGAACTTTCCTTGCGTTGCAGCGAACGCCAGCTTCTCGGCCTCCGAGGGAGAAACTTCCAAGGTTATCACCTTGACCGGACGCGGTTCATCTTCCTCGCCCATCCTCACCATTTCCGTCCCTATCGCAAGCACCAAGGTATGCGCGAGGACCAGCTTGGTAAAAGCAGAATCCTTACCAGTTTTGCGGTCCTTTAGTTTGAGGGTGACGAAGACGTCTACCCGGTCACCCGGCTTGACGAAGCCGGCCACACCTATCTCATCATCGACTCGCACCGACATGGCCCTCTTGCTCGGGTCCATTATAGCTGCGACTCCCCCGGTGTACGCATCTAAAGCGGCCAACTTGTGTTCAAGGATCGGCTCGTTCTTGCGAATCTCCATCTTGGGGATTCTCCCCACCACCTCCTCGACGTCTTCAAAGTGGCCTTCCGGCAAGTAGTCGACCGGGTACGGAACCATCTCCACCATCTCTTCGGTGATGTGCTTACCCCAGGGTACTTCGACACTGGCCACTGCAACCAGGGTAACATCGGTCGGTTCTTCTTTTATCACCTGGACTTGCACGGGCTCACGGCTCGAGGCCTGGGCTCTAAGCCATCGATACACCCAGCTACTAGACAAAACCGCCAGAGCAAGGCAGATGGCGAGAAGGATGAAGGGTCTGGCTCTGCGCATCACGAACCTCCTTACGCGTGGACAAAAGACTCGAGGGCAAGCCGGCCCTCACCTAAAAACAGTTGAGCAACAAATGTGCCTAAAGCAATACATAGAGCATAGCGAAGTTTCGGAAAAGACTCCGTCGCTGAAGTCTCGTGAGTGTTCCATGCCGGCATTCCCGTCAGTAGCGTGGTCTTCGCAACGGTTAGCAGAGAACGAAAAGTCGCCGACAAACCTTGACCCGAGATGGTAGCCCAAAGCCACAGCCCTAGCGCATACACCCCTCCGCTCAACCCGGAGACAAGAAAAACAAAGAATACTTGTTTGGGACCAACCCACGCACCCACCGCAGCCAACAACTTGACGTCGCCCGCCGCCATACCGCCAACGGCATAGAATCCGATCAGAAGGCAGAATCCCGCCAGCAGTCCACCGAGGCTGAACAGCGCGCCTTCCGACCCGCTGACAGCCAAGAACACGAAAGGCGCGCAAACAACCGCCGGAAGGGTAAGCCAATTGGGAATACGCTGCCACATGAGATCAGTAATCGAGGCTAGCCCGACCAATAACAGCGGAACCACGGCCATCGTAACTTCCATTACCCGCATCGACAGCGTCGCGCTGTGACCTGGCCTATCTCCGACACTTGCCGCAGTCTAAACCGCTGCCAAACAGCCACCGAAACGAAAAACTCAAAACTCTTCACTTGATACTTCTACGCAATTCCGAGGCGAGGTCCGCCTTCCCCACCATAGCGCCCCATCGCCACTTCGATCGACGACCGTCCTTGCAGCGCCCCCACACGCACCAGCGGAGCACGTCTAAGGCCCATGATGCTCAAGTTTAGTAGCAAAGCGGATGCCAACGACACCGCACCACCACGTTTTTTATATTCTATCAGCAATTCCATTCATTTCTACGCCACTAGGGGGGTACAGGCCAGTTCTGCACCGCAACATGATCACGATTCACGATCCGACCTAATGAGAACCCCCCTACCCCCTACCCCAGGCACTCTCCCTATATCACCGAAACTTCCAGGTTATGCAGCAACTAACCCGCACTAAACGCGGGAGCTTTCCCGCATTCCAAGCTGCATCCTGAAGCTCCCGCCAGACGCTCCGCGTCACTAGTCCGCGCCGCGCTCAATGCCCGGTAATAGGCTTGGAGTCCTGCCTCGCGCATTGAAAAACACTCCGAAGGAAACCGGCTCCACACCAGATTAGATATCGAACCTCTTATTTTATAAAGTGTTTTGTCTATCGTTCTCCAGAAGACCCAGCTAAGCCCATCTCCGACAGGGCCGCTTCCGAAGCCGGCCCCATTGAGATGGACACCACAACTGCAGGAGCAACAACTCGGCCTGCACCGGCATTCCACCAATGGCATCCGCTTTGCAACGCCTGCTACGTGTTCGATCGTCCCACCGCATAGAGGGCGGTCGCCGTCCAGTTTACAGTCCCCGGCCCTTAGCGATGAACAGAGACGGCACGACACGAGGAGATACGATGGCTACTGTGCAATCAACTAGGCCTTGGACTCGTGAGAGAAAAAACAAACTCTTGCTCGGCATACTCGACGGAAGAACCAGCGTCGAGGAAGCGTGCCGGGAACACGGTCTGACCGAACCCCAAGTCGAAAGCTGGGTCATGGAAAATATGGAAGTCGGCTCATCTCCGCTTCTTTTCGTTTGGACGCTTGCATCGCCCACGTCTCCCGCCGACTCCTCCTCAACCGACCGAATCGACGAGCACGCCGCCCCGGAAACCGACGAGCCGCGATCTTTACCCTTAGTCGCAAGCGCTTGACCTAGACCGATCAGGCAATAGATCACGGAGAGAAACGTCTCCGGCTCGCGCTGAAACACGCGGTCCGTGGCTGGCGATGCCGCGGGCAACCCGGCCCCACAGCGTTCATGTGATGAGACACCTCACCGGGAGCAAGCACTTCGGCCCCCTCAAGTTCATGGCGTGTTCAGAAGAACTATAAGCAAGTAAAATAAGAGATCGTAAACGCGCTTCCACACACGCTACGCTGCGGCCGACTGCCCCGAGCGAAGATTGTGTTTGCGCAACAAGCGTTGAAAATCCCGCCGTTGCATACCCGCTATCTTGGCGGCATGAGTCACATTGCCATGAGTGAGAACCAGAATCTCGCTCAAGTACGCTTTCTCAAATTGCCGAATGACTCGATCTTTGGCCTCACGAAACGTCTCTCCCTCGCGCGACAACTCCTAGTCCAAACGGTCCTCGGAAGCTGCCTGCTCGGGATCAACCGGCGGCAGGTCAATATCCCAGGGGCCAAGCACTGAAGTCGGGGCGAGAAGCACCGACCGCTGCATCACCGAATCGAGTTCTCTCACATTTCCGGCCCAGGGATAGGCCTCGAGCCGCTTCACCGCCTCCGGCGACAAAGTCATTTTTCCCTTTCCATGCTCCTGGGCGCAGAGATTCATGAAATGCTCCGCCAAAAGCGCAATATCCTCGACCCGTTCCCGGAGAGGAGGAAGATCCACCGCAAGAACATACAGCCGGTGATAGAGGTCCTCTCGGAAATGGTGCAACTGCACCTGTTTTCGTAGATCGCAGTTGGTCGCGGCAATTATTCTTACATCGGCGCGTAGAAGCTTGGTCGAACCCAGCATTCGATATTCGCGGTTTTGCAGAAACCGCAACAGCTTCGCTTGCGCTGATGCACTGAGGCTATTTAACTCATCGAGGAAAAGAGTGCCGCCTTCCGCTTCTGCGAGCAGGCCCTTGCCGTGAGACGCGGCCCCGGTGTAGGCACCCTTCGCATGTCCAAAAAGCTCGTTCTCGATCAGATCCTCAGGCAAAGCCCCGCAGTTTACCGGAATGAACGGCTGGTCACGGCGTGGACTATAGTCGTGAATCGCGTGGGCAAAGAGTTCCTTTCCGGTACCCGTCTCTCCCGTGATAAGAACGGTCGCATCGGATTCAGCCAACAGCGGGATCTTTTTGGTAACGCGCAGGAAACTCGGGCAGGAACCGACCATCCCGTGCCGGCCCACAGCAGAGCCGTCCCCGAAACTGTCGGAACTTGCACGGCCCACAACGCTACCCTGCTCCTGCCCTCTCTCGCCCGTTTCTTCCACCTTGTCGATCCTTAGATGCACGCCCCTCGATGCCTCACTGGAACCCTAGCCAGCCACCCTCGCACCTAGCAGCATGACCTCAGGTCCGCCACACTTCAAGCAATTTCCGCCGATTTTGGTGCCTTTTCAGACAGATACACGCTTAGTGCATGTTCAAAGCACTGTGCTTTCAGACACCCTCCGGAGAAGTTCGTCCACACGGCAGTCGGAGGCGGCTTCGACTACTACCGTCGCCCTCATGCGCGCATCCTCCCCCACGGCATAACATTTCACCGCACCCGGATAGAGTTCGCGGGCGAACGCCGAAAGCGCTTCCTTCAGTTCGCTGACCGCACCCTCGTTGTTGGGGGCTAAAAGCCTATCGTTTGAGAAAAACCGCATACTGTCGGTACGGAACCTAACTCGGCCCATAAGCTGAGCGTCGGCCTCGAGCGCCGCGCAAGCTCTCAAGGTTTTCACCGCGACTTCCCTGAACACGTCTACAAGAGCAGCCCCTGCCGCGGCCCTTGACACATAGGAAAAACCCGGGCGGCCGCCCTCACTATCGGTAGAGTAGGATCCGTCATAAGCCATCAGCATCACCCCCGGTCCATCCACTACATGCAGGTAATCGACAACATCGATGAGTATGCCTTCCAGAACACTGTCTCTTATCCAACGATGAAAGACAGGAATGTATTCTTACGCTTCCACCACGGAAGACGAATCAACGAACAGCTTACAGCCAAGTTTTCGCAACCCCATGGAATTCACCTTGAAAGCGTCTCAGCTGCTCTTCGTTGCCACCGCCCCGTTCTCCACAGCAATACGGGCTTGGCAAGCATGGGAAGCTTCAATGAAAAGCAATGACTCTTCTATCAACCGGTGAGCAGCCTCCGCGCTATACGCTCTCTTTCCGCTCTCCGCGTGCCGTTGCAGAAAGTACTGGGAGAACTTGGCGCCCGCATACTTGTCGTGAAACCTGCCCGTCAAATGAAAACGCGACTCGAACTCCGCCGCTATTTTCGCTGGATCATCAGCTATCTCGGCTGACTCCAGACGGATAAGCGCACGTGCCGCTTCGAGCATGGCTCCATAGGCCATTTCGTCGGCCTCGGGGATTTTGCCATCCTCGAGCAACAATTGCGCTTCAAAAGCGCGGCGTTCCGCTTCCGCCATGTCGAACTCCGCCAATGAGACCACCTCGCCGGCGCACTCACCCACACCAAGATCTCCAATCGAAAACTCCCGAGGGTCGCGCCAGTCGGAATATAGAGAAGAATCTTCCTGATATGACGGGACCTTCATCAAATCCGACAACATACCTTTCAGGTTCTTCTTACCGCTCCGCCGGCAGTAGTCCTGGAATGATTCATCCTCTAGACGACCCCTCAAGTAGTTGGCACAAAGCCGGTCAACGACGGCGGGAATGCGCTTCGACGGCACCGCCCCGATAGCCAAACCGTAGGCGCCCGCATTATCCCGCCACTGTCCGCCGAGCACGACCTGGAAATGGGGTACCGTGCGACCCGAGAAATTACGGCTAACACCGTAAAAGCCTATATCCGCAAGATGATGTTGGCCGCAGGAGTTGAAACACCCACTCACCTTCACTCTCAGCCCACGAACAGCCTCGTCCATTTCTCCACCGCGCTCCCCCAAGCGCCGCCGTAGCTCAGCGGCCAAACCTCGGGATGAAGCGATGCCGAGTTTGCAGGTGTCGGTACCTGGACACGCAACAATGTCGGAAATGCCCCCCCCACCGCAGTCCGAAAGCCCTGCCGCGTCCAGATCCCGATAAAGGCTGGCGCAATCATCCTCAGCCACCCACCGCAGCACTATATTCTGCTCTACCGTCGCACGGACTTCGCCGTCAGCCCACCTACGGCTAGCCGACGCCAACGCGCGCAGCTGGGCCGCGCTTATGTCTCCCAGGGGTAATGCAACCGTAGCAACGACGTATCCCTGTTGTCGTTGCGGCTGAATGTTGTACTTCCGCCAGGCACCGAAGCCAGGAACCGTACCCACTTCCGAAGAGCGCCTGCCCGGTTCACGGGGCGGCGGGCCTTCTCCCTGCAAATCCGAGAGGAACTCTGTCCAGGCGTCATCACGACGAAGCTTGTTCCGCTCCTCGAGCACCATACGGCGGAACTCCTCGATGCCGAGTTTCGCCACCACGAACTTCAACCGCGCCCGCGCACGATTCTTTTTTTCACCGAGGCGGGCAAAAACGCGTGAGAGGGCTTGCGCCAACGGTAGTATCTCAGAAACCGGGACAAAATCCGCAAACAGCTTCGCCTGATGAGGTACCGCTCCTAGTCCGCCACCGACATAGACCTCGAAACCGCGTTCGACCTGCCCCCCGACACTCCTCTCTCGCGCAATGAATCCTAGGTCGTGCATGGAGGCCAGACCACAGCCTCGGTGCCTACATCCGGAAAACGCTATCTTGAACTTCCTTCCGAAATCCTGGGCGTCAGGATGCCCCAACATAAAGGTCGAACACGCAAGTGCGTAAGGAGTCACATCAAACGCTTCTTCACCGCACACGCCCGCGATAGGACACGCTGTAACATTGCGCACGGTGTTACCGCACGCTTCGCGGGTGGTAATACCCCCACCCGCCAGCCGCCGCATCAAATCCGGTGTGTCCTCTAGGTATACAAAGTGAAACTGGACATCCTGGCGAGTTGTTATGTGACAAATACCGTCGGAGTACTCCTCGGCCAGATCAGCGAGAAGCTCCAACTGATCCGCAGACAAACGGCCGAAGGGAATCTTGATACGCTGCATCCCGGGCGCATCCCAAACAGTGTCCGGGCCCTTGGTCATGTCCCGACAAGGATACAGCAACATCTTGGGCCCGCTTCCATCATCACGCTGGCCGTTGTCATAGCGCTGGCCGTAAGCGCCGCGACGCAACCGGGTTTCGGCGAAAATCTTGTCGTCAATCTTCCCTTGACGTTTCAACTCTATCTGAGTCTCGAAAACGTCGATTTCCCGCCCGAGTTCGACCGGAACGGTATCTGTGAGCTTCTCTTTCCAACTATTCATAGACTACGTCCGCGCGGCTCCAGGCCGGAAGCCCGTCACGGCGAATTGTGGATGATACCGACAACACCCCGGCTCGACAACTGACCACTGGTCGCCCGTCACGTCCCGTCGAAATTCACCCCTCGCAAAAAAGGACGGCCTCATTTCAAGACTTTTCACAGCAAGCGTTTGTCAGCCACCTTCAGGTCACGTAAGTATCGTGGCAGCACTAAGGCCGCTAGCCGAGCTCTGCAACTCGCAAAGCTCGTGGCCGGAGTCGAACCCGGAATGCATATAATCATTGTCGGTGCCGGCGAGGTTGGCCGTTATCTCGCACAGATCCTCATCGAGGAGCGCCACGACGTAACCATCGTGGAGCAAGACGAGAAGGTAGCCCGCGAACTCGATGATCGCCTCGATGCGCAAATAATTCGCGGCACCGGTATCTCCCGCGAAGCCCTATTCAGGGCTGGAATACGGCGAACCGACCTTCTGCTAGCAGTGACTCAGGTTGACGAGGTCAATCTGATCGCAGCAATGACAGCGGAAAAACTGGCGAACAATTGTCGAACCGTGGCGAGGGTACGCGATCCGCGTTATCTGTACGGCACCGACGCGATCAAGGCCAACGAGTACGGAGTGGACTTCCTCGTAGGCCCGGAACGAGGCGTTGCTGACCAAGTGGTCAAACTGCTCGAGTACGATGGCCCAGGTCAAATCTCTCAAATAGCAGACGACAAGTTGACTTTCCTGGAACTGCCGGTCATGCCCCATTCGACCTTGGTTTATGCCACTCTTGAGGAGTTGCGGCCGGAGCTGCCGGAGCGCTCGGACATAGTAGCCTCACTCGGCAACGACGGGATACGACTGCTCTCTGGCGCAGACCGTTTCCAGGTTGGGGAACGAATCTTTGTACTTTGTGCGCCAGAGGATATGAAGGATTTCCTACGGCTCACGGGCTCCGACGGACACCACGTCGAGAAAGTGTTGCTCATCGGTGGCGGCGACATCGGCTACCACGTCGCTCGAGCTCTACAACGTCGGAAGTTCGATGTCACAGTGATCGAAAAAGACAACGAGCGCTGCGAGCAAATCGCCGTGAAGTTGCGAAAATCAACCATCATATGCGGCGATGGAACCGAACCGTCCCTGCTCTCGGATCAGATGGAAGAAGGGCAAGACGCTGTCGTCGTACTGCTCGAAGACGATGAGAAGTCCCTCCTCATCGGCATCATGAGCAAACATCTAGGTGCCAAGAAAGTGGTAACCCGTGTCGACAAGCGCGAGTACGCGCCTATAGCCCATAAACTCGGAGTAGACGCTCTTATTTCTCCACGTAGAGCCGTAGCCGATGCCATTCTGAGATTCGTGAGACGTGGCCATATCGACTCTACGACCATGCTCGGCGACCACCAAGGCGAACTCATAGATTTCCGCATCGATAAGGATTCCAAGCACGAACTCACCGAAATACCGGTTAAGCAGATTCGCCTGCCGCGAGACGCCGTCATTGGAGCCATCGTGCGTGACAAAGAGATCTTAGTTCCACGCCGCGGAGACGAGACTTTGCGTATCGGAGACCATGTATTCGTCGTCGCTCTGCGGGAAGCCGTGTCCGAACTAGAGAGCGTATTCGCCTAGCGGCGGAAAGGCGAAGGCGCATGAAACCGAGCGTTCTTTTCACCGTCCTCGGCCGTATGTGCCAGTTCATGGCAGCGACACTATGCGTGCCTGCTGCGGTCGGGTTCCACTACGGTGAGCCTGTATGGACTTCCTACCTATTCACCGCGCTTGCGGCCTTGATACTAAGCATCGCCTTGTTGATATTTCCGCGCCGGAATCGAACCGGAGGCGGTAGAGTAACCCGCCGCGAGGGCTTTCTGGCTGTAGTACTGGCCTGGGTAACGATGATCGGGCTCGGTGCGATGCCGTTCTGGATATCCGGTAGTGTACCGCTACTCGCCGACGCAATCTTCGAGTCGGCATCGGGATACTCAACAACCGGTGCCACCATACTCACCAATATCGAAGCGATGCCATTGGCCCACTTATTCCAAAGAAGTTTCGCTCATTGGGTCGGCGGCATGGGCATAATCGTATTATCGCTCGCCATCCTACCGGAGCTTGCGGTGGGAGGCATGCAGCTTTTTGCAGCAGAATCGTCCGGAATCTCCACGGACAAGCTGGCTCCGCGTATAGTCTCAACCTCGCGAAGGCTGTGGCAGGTCTACGTCGGAATGACCGTAGCATTGGTGTTGCTTTTGTTGCTCGGTGGCATGCCGCTCTACGATGCCGTAACCCACGCCTTCGGAACTCTCGCAACCGGGGGATTCTCTCCTCACAACGCAAGTATAGGTGCTTTCAACAGTATATACATCGAATCCGTCATAACGATTTTCATGCTTGCATCGGCCATGAGCTTTGCTCTGCATTACAGGCTGTTCGTGCGGCTCCAAGCCGCACCCCTACTACGATCTAACGAAACACGTCTTTTTCTTGCGGTGTTAGCTCTGTTCTCAACCGTAATGACGGCTTCTCTGGTCGTCAATGGCAACTACGCCACCTGGGCCGAAGCCGCTCGTGCCGCTGTTTTTCAAACAGCATCTATAATCACGACAACCGGCTACGGCACGGCGGATTTCGACACCTGGCCGGATCTTTGCCGATATCTGCTGGTCTTGTTGATGTTCTTCGGCGGCTGCGCCGGCTCTACGGCTGGAGGCGTCAAGTCCATACGCGTGCTGGTGGTCTACAAGCACAGCACCGTACAACTCAGAAAGCTGCTATATCCGTCACTGGTCCAGCCTGTGACCATCGGGGGGGCGGCCGTACCGGCCGGCACCATTGAGGGGATTCTCGGCTTCTTCTTACTTTACATAATCACCAGTGTCACAGCGATCGCCCTAGTGCTGGCAACCGGCGTTGACCTGATCACCGGAGTAACGGCAGTCATAAGTGCGATGAACTCGATTGGTCCCGGCCTACACTTAGTCGGACCAGCCGCCAACTACGCAAGTTTGCCGGAGGCCTGCAAGTGGATACTCTCCGTTTGTATGCTGGTCGGACGCTTGGAAATCTACACCGTTTTCGTGTTGTTCACCCGGCGTTTTTGGAGGCACTAGTGGCCCCCCAAGGCCCCTTCGCCGGCATCAGTCATGAAACCACCGATATGAGTATCAATCGCCCGCAATCTCAGTCCGTGCTCCTTCACCCGTCGCGCTGGCTCGCGGATTCACGGCCCTCTAGTGT
>JAJRWY010000100.1 GCA_024276575.1 Candidatus Binatota bacterium | reverse complement strand
TTACGGGACCCGTTTCGCTCAAATATCCGTCCCACTCAGCGGCCGGCCTCGAAGTAGGCGTTGTATATGCGCCTTATCTGCTCGCGCCGGCAGCGGTACTCGGCGAGTAGCTCAGCGCCCGCATCGCGGCCTCTGAAACCCATGCGGCTGGCGAGGGGGGCAAGCTTTTCCGGGGCGGTCTCCACCCCCTCGACCGGCCGGTCCCACTCCAAGCGCAAGCGCGACTCCAAGCGACGCAAGAAGTAGTAGTTCTCTAACAGCACTGAAGCCTCGCTGGGGTCCATTATCCCGGCTTCACGCAAGCTTTCTATGGCCGCTGCGGTACTGCGCTTGCGCAGCGCCGGCTCACTCGCGCCGTGGCGCAACTGCAGCATCTGCACCAGGAATTCCACATCGACGATACCGCCCTTGCCGGTCTTCAGATTCAAGCGGCCTTCGCTTTCCCCGGCCAGTTCGTTTTCCACACGCGCACGCAAGGCGGCGATCTCGGCGACCCCCTCCACACCCAGGCCCGTGGAGTAGACGCAGTGTTCTATATTCTCTTCGATGGCAGTCCTTATCCCGCCGTCGCCATAGACTACCCGCGCACGGATCAGAGCCTGCCGCTCCCACAACTCGGCCTCGTTGCCGTGGTAGCTCGAGAAACGCTCCAGGGAAGTCACCAGCGGGCCGCTTCTTCCAGAGGGCCTCAGCCGCGCATCCACCTCGTAGACGATGCCATCACGAGTCCGCGATCCCAACAGTGAGATAATCCTTTGTACCCAACGGGTAGCCAACAAATGAGCGTCTCCGTCGTAGCCTTGCTTGGGAGAGGCGTAGACGAAGATTAGGTCGAGATCAGACCCGTAGGACATCTCACAAGCGCCCATCTTACCCATCGCGATAACGGCCAATCGCAGATCTTGCCACGGGCCCGGGAACCGCTCGATGCAGATCGTACGCGCGGCCTCCACTGCCGCCAGCAGACAAGCATCGGCAAGACGGCTCAGGCAGCGGTGAACCTCGGCGATATCGCAAGCGCCACTTAGATCGTTCAGACCTATGCGAACCAGTTCGGCCGTGCGAAAGCGGCGCATTGCCGTCATGACTGCTTCCTCGTCGTGCCTGTCGGCGGGCAGTTGCGCCTCCAGCACACGCGCGTAGGCTTCGGTGCTGATTTCGAAGTTGGTGGCATCCGAGCGCACCAGAGAATCGAGTAGCTCCGGCCGTCCAACCAGCAACGAGGCGAGGTAAGGGCTGCTGGCGAACAACTGCACCAAGATCTCCATGGTCTTCGGCGACCCGCTGAGCAATGCGAGGTAGCTGGTATGAGCACCGCTACGAATCAGGAAATCGACCAAACCCTCCAATGCCCGCATGGGATCCGACGACGTGGGGACGGCTTTCAGCAGCGAAGGCGCCAAGGCTTCAACCGCGCGACGGCGCTGGGGGCTGGCCGGGCCGCGGAAGCGTCCATGGTAGATGCGCGCCATGATCTCGGCAGCACGATCGGGCTCGGGGAAACCCATACCCTGGAGTATATCGGCGGCTGCATCGAGTTCACCCGAGCCCAAGAAGGCCAATAGTGCCAGCACCGTGGAGTCGCTCTCAGGTGCACCCGGAGCATAGTCGCCCGGACGCATCTCCAGAAAACGAATGAAGCTCTCGTGAACTGCCTCGGTACAGGACTTCCATTCGGCTTCAAAGTCTCCAAGCGCGTCGTCACTGGCCGGCCTGCCACGCGTGCCGCGGCCGAAACCAAGCCTCCGGGCCAACAACTCCAGGCCCTGCTGCGTGGACGGCAAGGTCTGAGTCTGGCGCTTTTCCTCTATCTGAACGGCGTGCTCGACATCACGAAGGAAGCCGTAACAAGTCTTTAGAAGAGCGGCGTCTTCGCTCTTCAAGTAACCCTCGCGCTCGAGCGCCTCGAGCCCCGCGATGGTCCCCGGCACTTGCAGTGCCGGGCAATGCCCCCCGTATATCAACTGAAGAACTTGCACTACGAACTCGAGTTCACGAATCCCCCCGCGCCCGATCTTGACGTTTCGCGTCCCCGGCTTCTGCAGCGCCAACTCGGCGTCAATCTTACCCTTCATACTGCGCAGATCCTCGACTGTCTGATAATCGAGGTGGCGCCGGTAAATGAAGGGTTTGATCTCTTCGATGAAACGATTTCCGAGTTCGAGATCACCGGCGACCGGGCGGCACTTGGCCAGAGCGCCGCGCTCCCAGGTATCGCCCCAACCTTCGTAGTAGCCAAGAATGTTGTCGATGCTGTTTACCGTCGGCCCATTGTTGCCTTCCGGCCGTAGACGCAAGTCCACCCTGAACACTTGCCCCTCGGCAGTGGTCTCGCCGATGGCCTTGGTAACTGCGGAGGCCAAGCGGGTGAAGAATTCTCTAGCCGGAGGAGAACCATCGGCGACGGCATCGGTCTCATACATGTAGATCAGGTCTATGTCGGAGCTGTAATTGAGTTCCGACCCGCCGAGCTTGCCCATGCCGAGCACGGTAAAACCCACCGCTTTGCCACCGGTGCCGATGACGTCGCCGCCCTCCCGCGCCAGCAGTTCGCGCAGATGATCTACGGCCACGCTCAGCGTCAACTCGGCTAGCCGGCTCAAAGCGCGAACGGTCTCGGTCAAGCTGGCAAGGCCGAGCAAGTCGCG
Organism: Candidatus Binatota bacterium; assembly: GCA_024276575.1. Taxonomy (GTDB): domain Bacteria; phylum Desulfobacterota; class Binatia; order UBA1149; family CAITLU01; genus JAJRWY01. Next base: position 2,543 of record JAJRWY010000100.1, on the reverse strand, counting down.
AACTCCGATACGGTACATCTCCGCGGCTGCCAGTTTGCGTAGCCGCCGCCCGAGTTCCTCGGCTCCGGCCCCGGCCGGCGGGCGTGCCGAGTGCATCAACGCTTCGACACTCGGATTACTTTCGGTGTAAACAGCGGCCGCTTGCGGCCAAGACTTGCCACAAGCGACGAGATAGCGAACCAGGGCAGGGCTGGAACCACAGACCACGGCAAGATCGCCAAGCGATTCGCGCGGCCAGGAGGCCAGGGACGAGGCTTCACCGGCATCAGCAAGCCTTTCGAAGGCGGCCACCGCCGCGCTCGGCGAGGGGGCAGTGTTCAGCGCAACGAACGCAGCATCGCACCACGCCTGGTCGCAGTAAGGAGCTAGGCGCTCAAACAAGGAAGCCGCCGGAGCGGCGATATCCTGATATACGGCTGAAGACGACAAGCGGGAATAGATAGCACCGCAGCGAGCCTACCTAAAGCTCGCCTGCAGTGTCATCGCCTCGCCGCCGCCGGATCCCGGCGCAAGAACTACTCTTTTCAGAGAGCGGCCTTGAGCGTGGGTGCCGGTTTGAAGCCAACCGTCTTACTGGCCGCGATCTTGATCTCTTCCCCGGTACGCGGATTCCTTCCGGTCCGCGCCTTGCGCTTCCTGACCGTGAAAGTTCCGAAGCTGGAAATCGCGAAACGTTTTTCTTTCTTGATACCCTTAGCGATACCGGCAATGGTCGCATCAACCGCCGCCGCTGCGCCACGTTTGGAAAGACCGGTAGCTTTGGCAACCGATTCTACAAGATCAGCTTTCGTCATCGCCGCCTCCTTCCGGCAAAGCCGGAACGGCCTCCGCGGGCATCGGAGGCCTCATCCACCGTACCGCCACGATGGCGGCACCATCGGGTAACCTTATTAACTATGCTGGCGCTGTCGGGGGGCTGTCAACAAAAGCGGTGTCTAGTATGGGAATTGGAGTATATACGGAGAAAGTTACGCACATTCGTCGATATTGGAAGATTCGACCCAGCCCGTGAAATCCTGCTGCGCCCGCTCCCCCAGCCGCAGCTTTTTCTCCTTGCCGCGAACCCGGCCCGGCAAGGCCGGGAAGAGTCCGTAGTTGGCATTCATCGGCTGAAAGTTCTTGCGCGAGGGATCGGTGACGTAGGCGAGCAAGGAACCAAGCGCGGTAGTCGGCGGCGGGAGCGCTACGGTGCCGGATCGTGCCCGGCGCGCCGCGTTTATCCCGCATAACAGACCGGTCGCTGCGGATTCAACATAACCTTCTACACCGACTATCTGCCCGGCAAAAAAGACGGCCAGCGGCGGTGAGGCACCCCTAGCTACCCGCTCTGCCGCGCCCGGCCCGGCAGAGGCTGCAACGCTCGGTGAACTTTCGTCGAGGGTATCGGCACCGGGCGCAGCGGACCCGGCAGCGCCTGCGTAGCGAAGTTCCAGTGCCGGCGACAAGAGCCGGGGCGAATCGATATAAGTGTTGCGATGCAGGCTCCCCAAACGTACGAACTCGGCCTTTTCCAGTCCCGGAATCAGCCGCAACACCCGCCGTTGTTCCGGGTAAGTCATCTTGGTCTGAAAGCCCACCAAGCTAAACAGGGTGCCCGCGCTGTCGTCCTGGCGCAGTTGTACCACCGCATGGGGACGCCGGCCGCTACGCGGATCCTCCAACCCTACCGGCCGCATCGGCCCAAAGGCCAGAGTGCGTCGTCCGCGGCGCGCCAACTCCTCGACCGGCATGCAGCCTTCAAAGTAAATACACCGTTCGAAACTCTTGGCAGGCATGACGTCCGCAGCAAGAATCGCGTCCACGAGCCGGTCGTACTGGATCTCGTCAAGAGGACAGTTGATGTAGTCGTCCCCGCCTTTGCCGTAGCGCGCCGCCTTGTAAGCAATGTCCATATCTATCGAATCGAAAGTCACGATCGGAGATATGGCATCGTAGAAATATAGATGTTTCGACCCCAGCCGCGTGCTGATGCAGTCGCTGAGAGCCGCCGAGGTCAGCGGCCCGGTCGCAACGATCACGATACCCTCACTGGGCACAGACAGCGCCTCTTTTCGAACTAAGCGCACGCCGGCGAGCATCTCGATCTCGGCTGTCATGCGGGCAGCAAAGCGTTCTCGATCGACAGCCAGGGCCGAACCCGCAGGCACGCTAACTTCGTCGGCGACCCGCAATACCAGGGAGTCGAGTTGCCGCATCTCGCGTTTGAGCAAACCGACGGCAGTCTCCAAAGAATCGTTGCGAAAGGAATTCGAGCACACCAGTTCCGCCAGATAAGGGGTCTGGTGGGCGTCGGTGCGTGAGTGAGGGCGCATTTCCCACAACTCGACTTCTACACCCCGCTTGGCGAGTTGATACGCGGCTTCACAGCCGGCGAGACCTCCGCCGAGCACCGTTACCGGCAACGTCAAACCCACGGCGCAAAACCTATTCAGAGCCGGTGCCGGAGCCGCTCAAAGCATCCGGATGTCCGGGTGCAGCGGCCGCCTTCCCGGCAGACTTGCTTGTCGTAGACTTGCTTGGCGCGGACTTCTTGGACGCGGCCT
>JAJRWY010000099.1 GCA_024276575.1 Candidatus Binatota bacterium | reverse complement strand
GCGCCCGTGAGATCGGCCCAAGCGCAGCGATGAGGCCCGCAGGCGTACTAACAGTACGTCGAGGGCCGAAAAGCGAGCACGGGCCGAGATTGCGGGCGATTGAGGCTCGTAGCAGAGGTTTCATGAATAATGCGGGCTAGAGCCTGCAGCAACCGTGTGATGTCATTGCCCGCATCGAAGGCTTCGACTCCAGCAACAGAGCGCGCCCAGCCGAGATAATCGACTTCCACCTCATCGCAGGTCGCATGCTCGTATCCGTACTGGGCCTTCTGGAGTCCCGATATCGCTCCCATGCGGCGGTTGTCGAGAAGCAAGATGCATCCGCGCGCGCCGTGGGCGGCTCCGTCGATGAGCACCTGGGGGTTCATGGTAAAAGAGCCGTCACCGATCAACGCCAATGCGTAGAAGGGCTCACGGGCAATCCCGGTCGCCAACAGGGCGCTGGCGGCAAAGCCCATATAGCTGGCACCGCTCTCAGTGAAACATCTTCCCGGCCTATCATCTTCGACAATCTGGAAACCGTTGGCCTGCACATCGCCGGCGTCGAAGAACACCGGTACATCGTTGGCACGGGCCCAATCGGTAGCGGCTTTGATCACCGCCGGCTGAGTAAGCAGTTCCCTTCCCCAGCGTTTATCGAAGATCTTTTCTGTACGATATCGGGCGTGGGCGAACGCTAGCCACTCGTCGCGCCGGGCCTTGCAAGCGATAGCCCAGGGAGAAACTCCTGCGGGCCCGGTGATACCCGCGGCTGTTCCTGCGACAGTGGCACCTGCACTAGTACGTTCGGCTGCGGATCCTGTAACAGTGGCGTCTGCAGCGGCGCGTTCAGCAGCGGCACCTGTCGTAGTAGCGGCGGCAACGGCACTTTGAGCCGTACCTGCCGTAGCGGCACCTGCAGCGGCAGCACGTATATCAGGGGTAACTGTAGCGGTAGCGGCAACTACCGCAGTGCTGAGGCGAGCATTCAATTCGTGTAGCGTGGCTTCGCAGTCTCCCACCAAGACGATGCTGTCGTTGTAATGCATGGCCGAGCGAAGGTCGGCGTTGATGTTGATGACTTGTTCAACCCGGGGATAGCCGCTGCGAGAGCAATCGCTCTGACAGACGAAACGAGTTCCCAAGGCGAGCAACAAGTCGGCCTGCTCCATTGCAGAATTACCGCAAGAGCTACCCTTGCTCCCACCGACGAGCATGTTGCGAGGATGCTCGAACGCCAAGGCCCCGGTAGAACCCGGGCTCAGAACCGCTACGCCGTCACAAAGTTCCAACAGGCGCTCGAGCGCTTCACCGCAATGAAGCCCGCCGCGGCCGACTTTTACGACCACACGCTTCGCTGCCAGCAAAGACTCGGCGGCGCGCTCGAGCATGTCCTCGCCGGCGGCAGCACCCAGACGCGGGATGGGTCCGCACGGTAATTCGGCCAAGTTGAAGCCGGGCATTTCCTGGGGCTGGGTGTTGAGCGGCATCAGCACGAAGAACGGTCCCGCACGGTAAGGATGATCGGTGGCCGCCAATCCTCGTCGCAAAGCAGTGCCCAACGCTCCGGCGGTGTGCAAGCTGTAGGCTTCCCCCATCGCCGAACACACACGCAAGAACACTTGTTGCTCATGCTTGGGTACTTGTTGCATGTTGGGACCTTCGTCTTCGCTGGTCTCATCGCCGAACAGGTACCATACCCCGACGCCGTCGCTGGCCGGAGCCAAAGAAGCTGCCATCGCCTGCATCGCACCGGGTCCTATCGAAGTTACGACCGCCGCCTTCTCGCCTGCCGCCCAGCGTAGCGCCATCGCCGCGTGTGAAGCTTCGATCTCACTTCGTAATCCGTAGCTACGCAGCAAACCCGCACTCTCGTAGATACGCAACACTTCGCCGACTTCGGTAGAACCGTGTCCGAGCACGCTGAGAAAAGTCTGGACGCCCTGGCGTAACAATCCCAGCACCAGAGCTTCGGCCAGTGTCGTGTCTATACGAGGCGGCAACAGGCCCTGTGCCAGGGCGGCGTCTACAGTTCCGGCGGCGGCGATAGCGCGCGCGTGCGCGTCACACAAGTCCCTGATCCTTTCCGCGTTATTGAGCATATCCATGTCCACAAGGTTTCTCCGTCAAGCACCGGAAACGGGGTTGCAGCCTCGCGGCTCAGCATTTTCCGGCCAACAACGTACTTCCATCTGCTAGCCTGCGAGCCTCATCGCTGCGTGTGGGCCCATCCGGCCGGTCTCACGGGCGCTTGCGACGCCCGCGACAAGGCACACAGAATAATGGTGGTCAGCAACGCCGGCTAGCCGCCACTGCCGATCAAAGGCGGCTCCAACTCGGGCCTGTCGACGACGTGCCCGCGCTCATCAACCGCGACCGGATCCGCATGAACGGTCACGAACGCTTTACCGAGCGCTTGTTCCAACGAGGCGGTAAGTTCTTCAGCCACGGCATGGGCCGAGTCGAAAGACATCGAGCCGTCCATCTCCACATGTACCTGCACGAACTTATCCGCGCCCGAACGGCGCGCCCGCAGATCGTGGAAACCCACCACTTTGCCGTGTGCAAGCAGGGTTGCGGCCACGACTTCGATCTCACTGTCGGGAAGCTGCGTGTCCATGAGACCCCGAATCGATTCACGAAGCACGTCGAATCCCGAATAGATGACCAGTGCCGAGATCAAGAAAGCCGCCAAGGTATCGGGCAGGGTGCTACCGCTCAGATTAACCATCGCAAGCGCGGCCAGCGCTCCGGCGTTGGTATAGACATCGGTAAGATAATTAACGCTGTCAGCACGCAAAGCTGGCGAATCGGTGGCTCTTGCCACCTTCCGCAAAAACCGCACCAGCCAGGCACTGCTGGCTACGCCAACCGCCATCATAACGACACCGGCACCCGTATTCTCGATGGGGTGCGGTGCGTTGATGCGCGCCGCCGCTTCCACGAAAACGTAGAGACCGCTCGCACTTATCACCAGCGCTTGGACCAACCCACCCAGATACTCGGCTTTACCGTGGCCGAAGGGGTGCTCTTTGTCGGGCGGCGCTTCAGCCGTACGGATCGCGAACCAGTTGACCGAGGAAGCAAACAGATCGAGAAGCGAATCGAGCGCCGAAGCAACCAATGCCAAAGAACCGGTCAACACCGCCACCGACGCCTTCAGCAGCGTAAGACTTGCGGCAACCGCCACACTGACCCGGGCACCCTTGGACCGCGCAGCCACGAGCCCCGCCTCACGGTAGCTCGGAGCCGGATGCAGTTGCGGATCGATGGTCAAAAGAGTCTCTCCACTATCCCATTAGCCCGCATTATTCATGAACCCTCGCCACGAGAGTCACAAGACGGCCTATCGTCCTTCCGTCGCGCCAAATTCTGCAATCCGCCCGCCCGTGTCAACCAGGAACGGGGCCGGCTACCGGGGATCAATGGGATAGTTCGTACTCCTAGCCAAGCGTCGCTGTGCAAACGAAGCGGCGATAAACGCTCCTCACTTCGTTTCGCTTTGAACGAAACGTATGCTCGCTTCGATATGGTTCGCTTCGGGTAAACACACTAGAACGCATTGTTCGTGGAATCTCGTCGCAAGAGTCGCAAGCGCCCGTGAGTTCGGCCCGAGCGCAGCGATGAGGCCCGCAGGCGTACTAACGCTACGTCGAGGGCCGCGAGGCAGTGCAGCGGGCGAACGAGCACGGGCCGAGATTGCGGGCGCTTGAGGCTCGTAGCAGAGGTTTCATAAATAATGTGCCCCAAAGGTTGCGATGACGTTTCGCTTACGGTCACATTTAGCCCGGCCGGAAAGTACATCCCCTTGCAGTTACGGCCGATGAAGGATGAAACACTACACCGCCATAACTTGTGAAGCTCTCGCGCGCAGCATCTACGCGGCCGCCGCGCGCAGTGCCACGACGGTATCGGTTCGATTGCTCGAGCAAGGACTGCACAACCGGCCTCCGAGCCTACGCGAAGCGTTGCAGGCCGAGATCGACGCAGTCGACACGGGCCAGTGCGAAGCGATATTGCTCGTCTACGGATTGTGCGGAATGGCCACTGTGGGCTTGGTGGCGCGCGACCTGCCTCTGGTCATCCCCAGGGCCCACGACTGCATAACTTTGTATCTAGGCTCGGACCGCCGCTACCGTGAGGAGTTCACGCAACACCCCGGCACTTACTGGTTCAGCGTGGATTACCTGGAAAGGCTGCGCGATGACAATCGTATCGCACTCGGCGCGGCCGAAATCACTGAAATAGAAAGCCAGTACCAGGACTACGTAGAAAGGTACGGCCGGGAAGCGGCCGACTATCTGGTCGAAGAGATGAAAAGCTGGACCAAGCATTACACGCGTGCCGCGTTCATCGATATGGGTTGGGGCGATACTGCTACCTTCGAGCGGCTCGCGCGCGACAAAGCAGGTCGCGAGGGCTGGAGCTTCGAGCGCAAACAAGGCGATCCACGCCTGCTGTGTATGCTGCTCGACGGCGAGTGGCCCGAAGAAGAGTTTCTGCTGGTACCGCCGGGCTGCAAGATTGAACAGTCGCTGGATGACGGTCTGATAAGAGCCGTAGCCTAGCCGGCATTATTCAGCTATGACTCCGGCCGCAACGACGAAGCCGGCCATTGAGCCGTCAAGGAGCGCAACGACCTCAGCCATGTTATCAGCCCAAGAAATTTCGCAGCACCTCGACAACGTTCTCGAAGACAGCGCCTTCCTCGGCCTGCCCAACTCCTTTCGCGGTAAAGTGCGCGACCGCTACGACCTCGGCGACAAACTGGTGCTGGTAACCACCGACCGCCAGAGTGCTTTCGATCGCGTTCTCGCCGCAGTTCCTTTCAAGGGACAAGTCCTGAACCAGGTAAGTGCGTTCTGGTTCGAACACACACGCGATATCGTACCCAATCACGTCATAGAAGTGCCTGACCCCAACGTAACCATCGCCAAGAAGTGTGATGTCTTCCCCGTTGAGTTCGTGATGCGCGCCTACCTGACAGGAAGCACCTCGACCAGCATCTGGAAAAACTACGAACGGGGCATGCGCAACTATTGCGGCCACGAACTACCCGATGGGATGAGCAAGAACCAGGCGCTGGAGAGTCCCTTGCTCACGCCCACCACCAAAGACGATGAGCACGACGAACTGATATCGGCTCGCGAGATCGTTGACAGCGGCCTGATCGACGCTGAGACCTGGGCCGTGCTTGCAGATATCGCACACGCTCTTTTCGCCCGCGGCCAAGAAATAGCAGCGGCCAACGGTTTGATTCTGGTCGATACCAAGTACGAAATGGGACGCGACACCGACGGTCGCATCGTGCTGATCGACGAGATTCACACTCCCGATTCCAGCCGCTATTGGCTGGCGGACGGTTACGAAAGCCGGGTCGCGGCAGGCGAAGAGCCGGACAATATCGACAAGGAGTTCTTGCGACGCTGGTTTGCCGAGCACTGCGACCCCTACAACGACGAGCAGTTGCCACAGGCTCCGCCCGAGTTGGTCGCCGAGTTGTCGCATCGTTACATCCGTCTTTACGAAACCATCACCGGAGCACAGTTCGAACCGGCCCTGGACCGTCCTATACGAGAGCGCATGCTGTCCAATCTGGCGCGCTTCCGGGCGTGATCCCGGTGGGCGTGATCCCGGTGGCGTGATCCGGCGGGCGTGATCCCGGTGGGCGTGATCCCGGGATAGTGCTCGCTTTTCGAGCTCCTTTCCCTCTCAACGTTACGGTCTGCGGCTTGGGCGAGCGTGATCCGGGGATAGTGCCCGCTTTTCGACCCTCGACCTACAGTATCGTACGTTTGCGAGTCTCGGTGCCGGATTCGCCCGGGCAGAGGCGCGCTTGACGCTCCCGCAACAAGCTTTCATTAGTAATTTGGTAGTTTAGCAATACAGACGAAAGGCCATGAGTTATAGAGTCATACAGTGGGCCACCGGCGGGGTGGGAAGGGCGGCGCTACGCGCCATAGCGGACCATCCCGAACTCGAGCTGGCCGGATGTTGGGTCCACAGCGACGAGAAGGTCGGGCGCGACGCTGGAGAACTGTGCGGAATCAAAACGCTCGGTATAAAAGCTCAACACCAACTCTCGCTGTTCTTGGAAATGGACGCGGATTGCGTGGTCTACTCGCCGCTACTCCCCGACCGCGAAGAGATAGTCGCCTTGCTGGCGTCGGGAAAGAACGTGGTCACCCCCTTGGGCTGGTTCTATCCTTTCCGCAGCGGCGATATCGGGACCATCGAAGAGGCCTGCCGCAAGGGCGGCAGCACCCTGCACGGCACCGGGATTCACCCCGGTGGCATCACCGAACGATTCCCGCTCATGGTTTCGGCCTTGTCACGGGCAGTCAGGCATGTGCGCGCCGAGGAATTCTCGGACATCCGCAGCTACAACGCGCCTTTCGTAGTCGGCGAAATCATGCTGTTCGGCAAAACGCCGGAGCAAGCACGCAGCTCTCCGATGCTCGATTTGCTCGGCAACGGTTTCAATCAATCTATCGACATGGTGGCAGCCTCGCTCGGGCTGGAACTCGACGAACAAAGAGTCTCCATCCATGAGATTGCACTGGCCACGGCCCCGATCGATTCCCCAATAGGGGTCATCGAGCCCGGAACAGTAGCCGCGCAACGCTTCACCTGGCAAGGCCTGGCCGGCGGCGACGCGGTAATAACGGCACGGGTCAACTGGCTGATGGGAGAGCAACATCTCGACCCACCGTGGAGCGCCGGCCCTGCCGGAGAACGCTTCGAGATCGAAATAAGCGGCACACCGCCGGTGCAACTGACCTTCAAAGGCCTGCAGCCCGACACCCCGGAGCAAGGACTCACTGAGAACCCCGGCATCGCAGCCACTGCGAACCACTGCGTGAACGCGGTTCCGTATGTTTGCCGCGCCGAAGCCGGGATCAAGACCTACCTCGACTTGCCCTTGGTGACGGGACGCGCAGCCACGGACCTGAAAGAGAGACACGGCTAACCGGCTTTACTCAGGACCGCCCCGATGGCCTGCGCGGCAGAAACTCCCACGCAGCAACTCACCACTGCTGCACGCTGGCATCGTTGCGCCTCCTCAGAATATCCCCAATATTTCGACGAGACGCGTCCTACCATCGCGCCTCGTCGATGAACCCGAAGTTTCTACCGCGTATATTCGCTAGCCAGCATTATCCCTGAAGGTCCCGACGCGCTAGTATCTCGGCAGGACCCGGCCCGGAACGATCATGAAACGCCACGCTACGAACCACGGTCGCGACGCACTTCCACGGACGATCTAGGCTGCCTGCGCGGAGGTATAGAATTTGAACACAGCAAGCATCAAAGCGTTTATAACGACATCCGCCTGTACGCTGTTGCTGTCGGCCTATGCGTTTCCGGGTGATGTTCACGCCGAAAATCGAGCGGCCGGCTCAGAGACAGGCACGGAGGCATCTACACCCCGGCCCGGCCCGGCAGCCGCCGGCCCTGCCGAGGACGGCGCCGCAGAAGACGGAACCGCAACCGACAGTGCGGCAACGGACGGCACCGCAGTAGACAACTCCGCAACCGACAGTGCCGCAACGCACAGCGCCGCAGTAGACCGCGCCGCAACAGGCGGCGTCGAAGCGGAGAATCCGGAGAGCCCCGCCCCGGCCACCGGCAGCAAGATTACACCGGAGCAAATCGAAGCGCTCGCCGCCATGACTCAGCGCTCGCCGTCGCTGCAGCCGGTCAAGCGCCTACACGCCACGATTCTCGAAGCGATGAAACAGGCCGCTACTCTTGGCTACGAAGGACGCAGGCGCCTGCTGGCACCGGTGCTCCACGAGGTTTTCGACTTCGCCTTCATGGGCAGCAAAGCCGCAGGCAAGCACTGGCACGGGTTCGACCAAGAGCAACGGCGCCAGTGGCTCGAAGCCTTCGAAGGGCTCACGGTCGCCAACTATGCGGGACGCTTCAAGGGATACTCTGGAGAGAGCTTTCAAGAGTTCGGTGAGGAGCCGGCCTCACATGACACGGTGATAGTTAGAAGCGTCTTGCATGTACCGGGCAGCGACGACGTGCAACTCGACTACCGAGTGCGTATGGTCGCAAAGGTCGCGCGAATCATCGACGTCTACATGCAAGGAACGGTAAGTGAGCTGGCCTTGAGGCGCGCGGAGTACTCCTCGGCACTGGAGCGTGAGGGTTTCGACAAAGTACTCGCGACACTCAAAGACAAGGCCGAGCGCCTGAAAGACGACAGCGACGGTTAGCCCGGCGGCGTTGCTGAAAGGCCGAATCCTCCCGGAGACAGGAACAATCGGGCCGGGCGTCCAACTGGGCACGGCGATTCTGGAAAAAGCCGTTGCGAAGAGCGGCATAGTAGTCCACGGACGACTCCTCGAGAGCCTTGAGCGCCTCGTAGTACTGGTCCCGCACCGACAGCCCGACACCCGATCCATAGGCTATTTGATCCGCGGGTCCGAGCAGCCACAAGGCCGGGTTGAACAATCCGTCTACGATGGTGCCAGTGCCATCGCGCAAAGTAGTCGCAGAAAACAACGGCAGCACCAGATAAGGGCCGCTACCGACCCCTACCGACGCCAGCGTAGTGCCGAAATCGTTACGATGACGAGGAAGGCCAATTCGTTGGGCCGGATCGAAAAGGCCTCCCAGGCCAACCCCGGTATTGACCACGATCCGTATGGCCGTTACCCGAGCGCAATCGATTCGAAACTGCAGCAAGTCATTCAGCAGCACCGGAACCGACGCGGCATTGAGAAAGACACGCCTGACCGCAGCACGCAGCGCAGCGGGAGCAACGAAGCGGTAAGCGCGCGTGGCCGGCTCGAAGATCCAGCCGTCCAACGCGCGATTAAACTCCAACACCGCCCGGTTTCCCGGCTCCCAAGGATCCGGGAAACCCACTGGAGCCTGGTCCAGCTCGAGATCGAATTCGTCAAGATATAAGGGGTCGTCATCAGAAGCACCGGAGAGCTTGGCGCCGGAGGCCGTGGCGTCAGAGGCCGAAGCGTCGGAGGCCGTAGTATCGGAGGCCGGAGCATCGGAGACCGTAGCACCGGAGACCGTAGTATCAGAGGCCGGAGCATCGGAGACCGTAGCACCGGAGGCCGTAGTATCGGAGGCCGGAGCATCGGAGACCGTAGCACCGGAGACCGTAGTATCAGAGGCCGGAGCATCGGAGACCGTAGCACCGGAGACCGTAGTATCAGAGGCCGGAGCATCGGAGACCGTAGCACCGGATGGCGCGATACCAGGGACAGCGGGAGCCGGCGCGGCCTCATCGAAAGTCCCGTATTGTGCGGACGACGGTGCAGCGACACCTCCCACGAAAATCGCGGCAACGACGGTAAGGGCCGCCCGAAGACCCCCGGAGGAACGTCCGCAAGATCTCGCGGGACCGAAACTACTCATGGTTGTTGTATTTTACGCAATCCCAAGGCTGCGGGCCACCGCAACGGCCAACACCGCCGGGGCCAACACGGCCGGGACCAAACCGGGGTACACCGCTAGACGGTAAGCATCTGCCACCCAGGTGAGTCGATGGCCCCGCAGCGGCAAACAAAGCCCACTCAAACAAAGTCTCTTGTGCGCGGCGGCTGCGCCAAGATATAAGAGCCAAACACGCCCCGCCGACAACGAGATCGGCGAAAAACGCGACGCTTGTGCGTAGCCGGCGTCAGCCGAATCAAACACGGGATCCGCCGGTATGCGGAACGGATTCCGCAGTACCCTTGGAGGGGTAAATGCAAGACCTACCCGCAGTCCCGCCGCCTTCGCGGCGCGTCTTCAGATCGCTCACAGCCCTGCTGTGTACACTGCTTTTCATGGCCTTGGGAAGCAGTGGCGCTCACGCAGCCTTCACGGTATTCGAAAGCGGACAGGTGCGCCCATTGGCCTTGTCGTCGGATGCAAGCCGCCTTTACGCTTGTAACACCCCGGATAACCGTCTGGAAATCTTCGATGTAACCGCATCCGGCCTCTCACATGTGGGCTCGGTACAAGTCGGGCTAGAGCCCGTTGCGGTGGCTGTACGCGACGGCAGCACCGAGGTGTGGGTGGTAAACCATCTCTCCGACAGCGTGAGCATCGTCGATGCCAGCGATCCCGCGCTAGCCCATGTGACCCGCACCTTGCATGTCGGCGACGAACCGCGTGACATAGTCTTCGGCGGCAGCGCCAAGGACCGGGCTTTCATCACCGCCGCCCATCGCGGACAAAACATCGGATTCGACCCACAGTTGACCACCCCGGGCATCGGCCGAGCCGACGTCTGGGTCTTCGATGCGGCTGCTCCGGGCGCCTCCATGGGTGGAAACCCGCTCAATGTAATTACGCTTTTCGGCGACACCCCGCGCGCCCTGGCGGTCACCCCCGACGGCAACCGCGTCTATGCAGCGGTGTTCCATTCAGGAAACCGTAGCACCGTCGTCAGCGAGGGCACCGTGGAAGACGGCGGCAACGGCACGGTGGGCGACCATAAGCTGCCGCCGCCGGCCGTGAACGCGGCAGGCGTAGCACAGCCCGAAGTCGGGATCATCGTCAAATTCAACGAACTGAGCAACAAGTGGGAAGACGAGATGGGCCGAGACTGGACCGATTCCGTCAAGTTCGGCTTACCGGACTTCGACGTCTTCACGATCGACCCCAACGGCACCCCGCCGCAACAACTCGACGGCTTGGTCGGACCCAACAAGTTCCCCGGGGTCGGTACTATCTTGTTCAACATGGCGGTTAACCCGGCCAGCGGGAAGCTCTATGTCAGCAACACCGAAGCCATCAACGAAGTACGCTTCGAAGGCCCCGGCGTTTTCGCACCGACTACGGTCCTGGGACACCTTCACGAAAGCCGTATCACCGTCATCGACCCGCTCGCGGCGACAGTGGAGCCACGCCACCTGAACAAGCACATCGACTACGCGTCATGCTGCGATCCGATACCGAACTCCGTCAACGAGCGAAGCCTGGCCTTCCCTACTTCGATGGTTCTCGACGCCACCGGCACCAAGCTCTACGTGGCGGCTTTCGGATCTTCCAAAGTAGGAACTTTCCTGGCCACGGAAGTCGAGGGCGACACCTTTACACCCGACGCTGCCGCTCACATAACCCTAAGCGCAGGGGGGCCTTCGGGCTTGGCGCTGGACGAATCACGGTCGCGACTCTACGTGCTGACCCGCTTCGACAACTCCATCTCGATCGTCGATACCACGAGTGACACGGAAACCGGCCATGTGGCATTGTACAACCCCGAGCCCCAAAGCGTGGTAGAAGGTCGCCCGTTTCTATACGACGCCGCGCTGACCTCGAGCCACGGAGACCAAGCCTGCGCGAGCTGCCACGTATTCGGAGATTTCGATTCACTGGCCTGGGACCTCGGCAACCCGGACGACAACGTCAAGTTCAACCCCGGCCCCTTCCGGGTGCCGGCCATCGGCATCGAACAAGACTTCCACCCGATGAAAGGCCCAATGACCACACAGAGCCTGCGTGGATTGGACAATCACGGCCCTATGCACTGGCGCGGCGACCGTACCGGCGGCGACAACTTCAGCTTCAATATCCAACCAAACCTCGGCAGCTTTAACGAGCAGGCGGCTTTCAACGCTTTCAACGTCGCTTTCCCGGGTTTGGTCGGGCGCGACAGCGAACTCACGAGCGCCGAGATGCAAAAGTTCACGGCTTTCGCCCTGCAGATCAGCTATCCGCCCAATCCCATCCGCCATCTCGACAACTCACTGACGGTGGAGCAACAGTCGGCGCGCGACCGCTACTTCGGCCCGACCTCGGATACTTTCTCCAACTGCAACGGCTGCCATGTGCTCGATCCGCAAGGCAACGCGTCGCTCGGCGTGGAAAGGCCCGGATTTTTCGGCACCGACGGGCAGTCGAGTTTCGAGGGCGAGACACAGATGTTCAAGATCCCCCATCTTCGCAACATGTATCAGAAGGTCGGGATGTTCGGCATGGCCATCGGTCCGTTCTTCAACAGCGGCAGTAATGCGGAGACCGGCGACCAAATCCGCGGCTTCGGATTTATCCATGACGGCAGCGTCGATACCATCTTCCGCTTCTTCGGCGCTACGGTGTTCGAACAAGGCCCCTTCAACCCCGGCGGCTTCAGTAACGACGCCCAAGGTGATGCCGATAGACGGGCGATGGAATCCTTTGTATTGGCCTACGACTCGAACTTGGCTCCCATCGTCGGGCAGCAAGTATCGTTGGAGGCCGCCAGCGCGCCCGAAGTCGGGACCCGCATAAGTTTGATGCTGGCGCGGGCCGACGCGACTCCCAGCGAATGCGACGTAGTGGTAAGCGGTAATTTCAACCCCGGCGGTGGCAGCGAGCAGCGGAACTGGCTCTACGACGGCGCCGGCATGTTCATTAGCGACCGCGCGTCGGAAGCGCCGCTTAGCGATACCGCGTTGCGCAGCCAAGCTGCCGGTGCCGGCCAGCAGCTTACCTACACGGCGGTGCCGCCCGGTGAAGGCCAGCGAATCGGGCTCGACCGTGACGAAGACGGATTTCTAAACAGCGACGAGCGCGACGGCGGCGGCAATCCCGCCGACGCCCTCAGCCTACCTTGCATGAGTAGTGTTTCGACCGGATGGAAAAGGGCCAAGCTACAAGATGACAAAGGCAAGCTGATACTGCGTGGAACCGTGAGTATCGGCGCTTACGCCTACGAAACCACACAGTTGATCATCGACGACGGCGGAGGGGTGATCTTCGATAGCGGTGTGCTCGGCAGCCTCTTCGAAATCAACAAGAGCGGCAACAAGTTCAAATACAAAGCACCGCGCAAGCAACCCGGCATAGTCAAAGTACAGTTGAAAGAAAACAAGAAGAGCCCGGGCACTTTCAAGATCAACGTAAAGACCAAGGACGCCTGGGCCGCTCCGGCTGCCGACGAGACCGTGGCCACGACTTTCGTCACCTTCAACGTGGGCGGTCAGTGCTTCGCGGGTAACGCGACCGGTATAAAATAGCGGATCCATGCCCGGCACTGCATGCGCTAGCGCCGGGTGGCCGCTCCTACCGTGATGCGACTCCGCTGGACCTTCGTTGCGGCCCAGCGGGCGCTCGCTCGGCCAGTGCCCTGATTGCGGATCGTCCCGGAACTCGACTCCGGCTTGAGACAGAAGTCCTATGATTTACAGCGCCCTACTTGGCCGCAGCGCCTTCGGCTGCGGCGCCGACGCGCGAACCCGCTTCGACGCCGAGCAAACGCCGCGCCACACTCAGGCACTCGAAAAGATGGTTCTCCTGCTTTTCGGCATCTAGGGGGTCGAAGGGTAAGTCGGGCGCCAGTATCGGCCCGGCGGTAACGAAGAAAGTCGTCGCGCCAACGATGTTGAAAACGAAGTGTAGGGGTTCGGCAGCGCGAAAATGCCCGATGCGCTGTCCTTCTTCGACTTCCTTACGGATCGCAGTGACGATGGGGGCTAGGAATTCGGCGGCGGCGGGACCGCGGCCGCCCGGCGTCTCCACGATCTCGCGCATTATGATCAGAGCGGTCGCAGGCCGTTCACCCACATAGTGAACCCAAGCCGTAATCGCATTCTCGATGCGCTCGAGCGGCGCGGCGCCCCTGGCCAGAGCGCCGAGTATCCTCTGGCGCAAGCCTGAAAGCACTGCGCTTTGCACGGCTTTGTATAAAACCCGTTTGTCGCGAAAATAATAGGATATCGACGGACGGCGTATACCCACGGCCGCCGCCACATCCTCGAGCCGCGTACCGTCGAAACCTTTACGGGCAAACAACATTTCCGCGGCCTCTAGGATGGCGGCCAAGGTGCGAGCCGACTTCCCCCGGCCCTCTGTCGACTTAGCCATGCCCGAAGTCTACCTTGAGGAAGATATCTCTTCAAGTCTAGTCATTTCTTCACTTTACTACGACGACTAGACCTTCGATTATGGGAATATGAGCAGTGTAAACCGTTGACTTTCTACCTTCGCGCAGGTAGATTTCAGCTGGCCTCAGGCTAGGAGGATGCCATGTATACGACTATGAATCGCCGCGATTTTCTCCGCAACACCGGACTCGGAGTTCTCGCACTGGGCATGTCATCGCTGGCTCCCAAAGGCGGCTGGGCGGCGAGCAAACACTGGCCGGTCAACGACAAGCGGCCGGCCCCGTACAATGATTGGCGCGACGTATACCTGGAAAAATGGAGCTGGGACCGCGTGGTCCACTGCAGCCACACACGAGTGAACTGCATCTCGGCCTGCGCCTGGGACGTGTACGTAAAAGACGGCATCGCTTGGCGTGAAGAGCAGGCGCAGGCCTACGACGAAGGCGGCCGCGACGGCGCTCCGGACTTCTTCCCCAGAGGTTGCCAGAAGGGTGCCTGTTACAGCGACTTGATGGCCGGCCCCACACGCATCACCTACCCTCTGGAACGCGTGGGTGCGCGCGGTGGCGGAAAATGGAAACGCATCACTTGGGAACAGGCCCTGGACAAGGTCGCCGATGCAATGATCGACGCCGGCGTTGAGCACGGAGCCGAAACCGTAGTCTACGACCAGGGCACCACCAATATCGATTTCGGTCCGGGCAGTGCCGGCGAGTTCCGCCTTGCTCACCTGCTGGGCGCTGCCAACATCGAAGGCTGGGCCGGTGTCGGCGATATGCCGATGGGCTGCGTGCAAACCTGGGGTATGTTCAACTGCGAGGGAACCAGCGACGACTGGTTCCACTCCGACTACATCATCGTCTGGAGCGGCAATCCGGTCTATACACGCATCCCCGAGATGCACTACATGACCGAGGCCCGCTACCGCGGCGCCAAACTGGTAGTAATAGCACCCGACTACAGCGCCACCGCCATACACGCCGACCGCTGGTTGAACCCCAGGGTGGAAAGCGACCCCGCGCTGGCACTGTCGATGGCGCAAGTGTTGATCAGCGAAGGCCTGATCAACGCCGACTATGTGCGCGAACAGACCGACCTGCCTTTCCTCACGCTGCGCGAAAGCGGGCTCTTTCTGCGTGAAAGTGACGTCAAGAAAGGCGGCCGCGACAACGTTTTTTACATATGGGACGAGGCCAAGGGCAAAGTCGTACTGGCTCCCGGCACACGCGGGATGAAGAAACCCTCGCTCGAACTCAAAGGATTGCGGCCGGCCCTGGAAGGGACTTACACGGTCAGACTCGCCGACGGCTCGCGCGTGGAAGTCGAGCCGGTTTTCGAGATGCTGCGCCGTGATCTCAATGCCAACTATACCCCTGATAAATGCGCTGCGCTGACCGGCGTAGGAGCGCCATTGATACAGCGCATAGCGCGCGAGATGGCCGCGGCCGGCAAGGCGATGATCTTCGCGTCCTGGGGAACCTGCAAGCATTACCACAGCGACCTCATGCATCGCAGCATGGCACTGCTGATGGCGCTCACCGGCAACCAAGGCAAGAGCGGCGGCGGGCTGAGAATCGCTGCATGGTGGAGTATCACCGGCTTCGAACATTTCGCGCAGATGGTCGACGTACCCTGGTGGCAAAGCCTTCTATTGAAGTTCGCGGGACGAGTGCCGATGCGCGACATGGAAGACATCATCACCGAACACAGCAAGCAGCGCCCCTTCACGCCGCTGATCCCGTGGCTTCATGTTCATGCCGGCTACGCCGACACCATGGGCAATCCCGCCTACAACGATCCGACCAACCCGCTTGCCCACGACGAAGCTTTGGCTACGGCTATAGAAAAAGGTTGGGTGCCGATCTACCCCAAGCCCGGCAAAGATCCCAAAGTGTTGTTCTTCAGTGCGCCCAATCCGCTGCGGCGCTGGCCTTCTCCGCAAAACGCCCTGAAAACCTTGTGGCCAAAGCTCGATATGGTGGTCAATATCAATTTCCAGATGTCGACCAGCGGAGCCTACAGCGACATCATCCTACCGGCCGCCGGCTACTACGAGAAGAAAGGAATCAAATACAGTCAATCATACCTGCCCTACATAGTGCTGGCCGACCAGGCCGTCGAGCCGATCGGAGAGTCTCACGACGAGTGGTGGATATCGGGGAAAATGGCCGAACACATTCAACGCCGTGCTATCGCGCGCAAGATCGGAAAGATCAAGGACGCCTTCGGGCACGACATAGATCTGAAGAAGATATTCAAGCGCTGGAGCGAGAACGGCAAGTACGATCCCGAAGACATCAGTGGCGGGATGAACCACATCTTCGAGAACTCAGAGATTCTCGAAGATTCGTCTTGGGATGAAGGAGTTAAGCGCGGCGTGGTGCCGATCAAGAAGAACGGTATGTACAACGCCGTCTCCGCAATCTGCAACGACGTCGATCCCGCCAAAACCATGTACCCGCATGCCTGGCAGGTGGAGCAAAAGGAATCCTGGCCCACGCTTACCGGCCGCCAGCAGTTCATGCTCGACCACGAGTGGTACCGGCAGGCCGGCGAAGCACTACCGGTGCACAAGGACGCGCCGATGTCCGGTGGCGACTACCCGCTGGCAATGACCGGAGGGCACACACGCTGGAGCATCCACGCGATCTGGCGCAGTTCCGAGTTGATGCTGCGCTTACAGCGCGGCGAGCCGGTAATCTACATGAACGATAACGACGCCAAGGCACGCAACATCGCCGACGGCGACAATGTCCGTGTGTACAACGACAACGGCGAGTTCAAGTGCCCGGTCAAACCCACCCCTTCGGTGCAACCCGGCCAAGCAGTAATCTACCACGCCTGGGAGCCCCTGCAGTTCGCCGGCCACAAGGGGCAACAGGAACCGGTAGCCTCACCGTGGAAACCGCATCACGTCCTGGGCGGATACGGACACATGCGCTACCGGCTGTGGTACGGAGCCCCGGCCCACTCGCCGCGTGGAACCCGCATCGACATAGAACGGGCGTAGTTCGCGTTAGCAGACGTCAGTCGAACGATGATAGTGCTCGCTTCATGGGCCTTCGGCCGCCGGGCTTGGAGTCACCGGCGCGATCGCACGCGCCGGTGAAAGAACCCTCATGAACCCTGCTAAAGACCTCGAGGAGCATAAACCTCGAAGCATAGTTTCCCTCTCGAGTTGATAACCAAGGATCAACCTTGGCTCAATAACCATTCTCGTATGAGAACGAGCTAGAGGGAGTCAGGGCCGTGCGTAGCGTTTGGCATTCGGCAGGCGGGGCGCGCCGCGCTGTACGCGACTATACGGGAGTATTCCCGGGTGGTGAGCACGCCTGCGGACAGCGCACGCTTTCATGCTCATGCGCCGAACTCATGCACCGAAGGCGCGTTGAAGCAAAGTTTCTTTTCAGATTACGGTCTAATTAGGAGCAATTACTACTCGCAAGCAGGGCACTAGCCCGCATTATTCATGAAACCTCGTCGCGAGAGTCGCAAGCGCCCGTGAGATCGGCCCAAGCGCAGCGATGAGGCCCGCAGGCGTACTAACCGGAAGTTCCCCCAATCCTGATTGAGCTTCGCCACGACGAAAGCCATACATTCCAGATACATAGGACGAGATCGTCTCAGCTTTCGCCTGCAAGATGTAGGCATGTAGTTGTGCATATCTAACTTGATTGTAGCTATTGGCCTGCTATCATGTGGGCATGCATATACACATCGTGCCCAACCGCGGTGCAAAACCTACCGTGCTGCTGCGCCAGTCCTACCGCGACGGTAAGCGAGTCCGTAAGCGCACCCTGGCCAATCTCTCCTCTTTGCCCGCCGACCAGATCGAGATGATCCGCCGCGTGCTCAAAG
>JAJRWY010000098.1 GCA_024276575.1 Candidatus Binatota bacterium | reverse complement strand
TCTACACCGAGGGCTTCGACGGCTTCGTTACCTCCACCGCCGCCTCGATTGCTACCGGCTGGAACGACCAGTTGCCGGGTGGGATTCTCACCCACTGAAGTTACGCGCCTTTCCACGGCGCACTGAATAATGCGGGTTAAGAGCCGGCCGGGAGAATCAACCGTCCCTGTCGATTAGCGTCACGAAATGCCGCGCCACCTCCATCAAACCCTCGCGCTCATAGAAGCGGTGGGCGTCGGCGCGGTGGACCCCTGAGTCCAGGTGGAGTTGGTCGCAAAGCTGCCCGGCGGCTTCGCGCTTTAGCCAGTCGAGCAGAGCCTTGCCAAAGCCCCGCGAGCGGTAAGCTGAAGACGTTACCAAATCGTCGACATACATGTAGGGCCCGGCCGCCAATCCCGTGCACAGGCGATACCCCGCCGCGCAGGCGATAGTTCCATCGAACACTCCGTAAACGAGATGGTAATTGTCGTAGTCCATCATCCACCGTACGGTCTCGGTGAACTCCGACTGCAGCAAATGCGGCCTCAGTTCGGAAATCACCGCGAAACAGGCATCTATCTGCAGATCGCTGCGCGCACGATAAATGAGCAACCCAAGCCCTTCGACCCGGTCCGCAGTGTCATTCGAGCGCTCATCCGGCATCACACAGCCTCCTTGTTGCCAACTCCCGCTTCCTGATCAACAGCGCTTAGCATCGCTTACCCGCCCGACTCGCAAACGCTGTGGCCGGCCGGACCTTCTCGTCGACGCTCACCGCCGTCTCAGTGTCGTCAGACTCCAGCCCGCGCCATCTCGACAGCGCGGGCGCGCAACTCGCTGGGACCTCCCCACATTTGGCGATCGTACCCTGCGCGTTTGAACCATATCTGCACATCGCAATCGTAGGTAAAGCCCATACCACCGTACACTTGCACCGCGTTGGCAACCACTTCGGTAGCAACTTCGCAGCAATGAGACTTGAGCAAGGTGGCCGCATAGGAAGCGTCGTCGAGTTCCTCGTCCCAAGCGAAAGCGGCATACCACAACAGCGCGCGCAAGGGTTCGAGTTCGGCATAACTCTCCGCGCACATGTGTTTGACTGCCTGAAACGAGCCGATAAGCCTGCCGAACTGCTCGCGCAGCAGCGAGTATTCGACCGCTGACTCCAAGCTGCGCTCTGCCGCCCCGAAGGCGTCGGCCGCCAACACTATACGCCCCGCATCCAGAACCCGGCGTAAGGCGCCGGCAGGATCGGCGATAGGCAGGCGCGATCGAGCGGGCAAAGCGACCGCTTCGAAGCTCACATCGCCCAGGACCCGTGTAGCGTCGATATTGAGCAACGGCTCGACGCTGAGGCCGGGTGTAGCGGCCGGGAGCAGATAAAACTCCGGAGCGCTGTCGTCTCCGCTAGCCACCACGAAGGCATCTGCAACCATAGCGTCGGCGACGAAGGACGCGGAGCCGTTCCACTTTCCCGACGAGGCCTTGGCGGGCAGCCGTGCGAAAGAAAGCAAACTCTTGCCGGCAGCAATCGCTTCGAGCCACCCCCGCATGGACGGCTCCGGCAGCGCTTGCGACAGCAGGTACGGGGCCGCGACAAAGGCACTGTGAAAAGAAACCGGGGTCGCGGCGCGTCCCAATTCAACCGCCGCGATCACGGCGTCAAGCAAGGCCAAGCCCGAACCGCCGCAGTCTGTGGGCACAAGGATACCCGCCAAGCCCTGTCCGGACAGCGCCTCGATTCGCTCCGGATCAGCCCGGTGCTCCGCTTCCATGAGCGTACGCACCCGCTGCATCGGGAAATGCTGCGATAAGTATCCGCGCAGCGAGTGCGCGAACAGTTCCTGCTCCGGAGACAAACCGAAATCCATGGCCTATTCCCGCGTCCCGCGCTGCGGCGTTTTCGGTTCACGCGGCATGCCCAAGCCCACCTCGCTTATTATGTTCTTTTGAATTTGTGCGGTGCCGCCGCCGATTATCAGTCCCAACTGAAACATATACTCGCTCTGCCAACGTCCACGGTCGCGGACTCTGCGGGAACCTTCACGCAAGATCCCTCCCTCTCCCATGGCGTCGATGGCAAGCTTACAAATATCGTGATTCAACTGGCATCCGTTCAGCTTGGTGATCAGTCCTGCGGCCCCGGGTGAGCGTCCCTTGAGCTTGTCGGTAAGCATACGAAGCGAGTGGTACTTCATCGCCATGGTACGCGCCGCCAGCTTCATCGCCTGGTCGGCCAGCAGCGGATCGTCCAAGGCCCCGCAGTCGTCGAGTACCTTCATGCAAGACTGCAGCATCGTCATCGAATGGTCGGAAGCGCCGAGCATGTTCCGCTCATGGACCAATGTGGCCTTACCCACTTCCCAGCCTTGGCCCCGCCGCCCGATGATGTTGCGCTTGGGCACGCGCACGTCGTTGAAAAACACCTCGTTGAAACCGGCATGGCCGGTCATCATCTTTAGCGGCCTGATCTCGAGACCCGGCGAATCCATGCTTATGAGTAGATAGCTGATACCCTTGTGCTTCGACGCCTCAGGCTCGGTACGCACCAAGGCGAACATCATCCGGGCTTCGCGGGCAGTGCTGGTCCAGATCTTGTGGCCGTTTACTACGAAGTCGTCTCCATCCACGACCGCCGAGGTCTTCAAGCCGGCTAGGTCCGAGCCTGCCTCCGGCTCACTGTAACCTTGGCACCAAATCAACTCACCGCGAATGGTCGGCTCGATATACTCGCGCTTCTGTTCTTCGCTTCCGTAACGAAGCAAGGTAGGCACCAGCATGCTGATACCCTGGCTGGCGATCCCGGCCGATACCGAAGCTTTGCGAAACTCTTCGCCGATGATGATGGTCTTGAGCAGATCCTCTTCGGCCCCGTAGCCGCCGTAGTTTTTGGGCACTGTCCGGCAAGCGTAGCCGTGATCGACCAGGATGCCTTGCCAGCGGCGCATGGCCGCGCTGTTCTCCGCTAATCCCAGCCGGGGAGGCGGTGCCTGCTCTCGATGCTCCTCGAGAAATCGTCTGATTTCGTTCCTGAACTGCTCGTAGCCGGGGCCGTAACTGAGATCCATGTAAAGCTAGTAGCGGGCACGCAGCCTCGAGTCTAGAGGCCGCCTCCGTTTCGCAAAGTGTGGTTTTCTGCCAGCTAGTTCCCGTCCCAGAATAGGCTTGTTCGGCGAGCCGATGTTGCGAGCCAACGGGAATCGCCGGGGGAATCGCGCATGTAGGCGCAACACTTTGGGTTTGCGCGATGGTTTCGATGCCGAAAGCGATCCCTTCCCGAGTCGCACGCGCAGGCCTGCCCTTCAATGCCGGCACGGAAGTCTGCTCGATGGATGGCTCGACAAGGGATGGTTAATTTTGACGACCCGCGACAGACGTCATAGCATTAGTGGTGGGCGTGCCGGGATGGCCGAAGCGCTCCAACCTCGATTGTGAGCGGATCGATAGACAGTGTGGTGCATGAGATCGTCCTGGAGGCGCAGCGGGCTCTTCGGTTGCGGCGCGTAATCATCTTCGGTTCGCACGGACGGGGTGATGCAAAGCCCCATTCCGACATCGATCTCGCGTTCGAGCACGACTCTGATGATGCCGCGTGGGCTGCTTTTGTAAACGAGATGGCCGACCGAGCTCCTACCTTGCTCTCGCTTGACCTAGTCGATCTGACCCGGGCTTCTCCATCCCTCAGTGCGCGGATCCACGATGAGGGGCGAGTTGTCTATGGCTGATCTGAAGATTGCTATTTCTAACCTCGATCGCGCTTTTGCGGAACTGGAAAGCTATCTCGCTCTTCCCGTTGTCCATCAGCGCGACAAAGCCGGTCTTATTCAAGGATTCGAGTTCACCTTTGAACTGTTCTGGAAGACCTTCCAAAAGCTTGCCCCAGACGCCGGGCTGGACGCGAGTTCGCCGCGCGAATCCCTGATGGCAGCTGCCAGACTCCACATCATCGCTCCGGACGAAGCGGACTATTGGGCACAGATGCTGCGCGATAGAAACCTGGCGAGTCACACCTACAACGAGAATGTCGCCGACGAGATCGTGGAACGTTTGATACACTGCTACTCGGCCTGTTTCCGTAGTGCGCTGGAGAGGCTGAAACGCGAGCCGCGCTAGCTTGTCCCTCCTCAATATCACATCGGGACGTCTGTGCCATCGGAGCCGTCGCGGCTTAGCCCAGAATGAACGGAACCGAGGCGAGCCCGCCGACCATCCTATCGACCAGAGGGCGAGCCAGACCACTCGTCCGGCGAAGGTCTGCGGAATCGGCTCGCTACTGCTGCCGTGTCGTGAAGGTGTAGCGTCGAGGTCGCTCGATGCCTCTGCCTGAGAACTACTACGTGCTCAAGCAGCTCTCGGCGTAGGGTCCCCACCCAACGTTCGGCCACAGGATTTTGCCAGGGACTGCGGTAGGCCGTGCGGCTGGGCTCTATACCCAATGCCTTCACGCACTCCACGACCGCTGCAGAGAAGGTCGAGTCGCGGTCGAAGATGAGATGTCGAGGCGCAGACTCAAACGGGGACGCCTCGCGGAGCTGCTGCATGACCCACTCTGCCGTTGGATGGTAGGTTGCGTTGAAGTGCAGGATGTAGCGTCGGTCGTGATGAACGACGAAGAAGAAGGCACGCCACATAGGAGGAGGAGTCTGACGTCAAAGCGGTGCCGTGGCTACCGCAGGACTCACTGCCGAGCCGGCTTCGCGGCGTCTCTTCCGCGGGCTCGGCGGTTGTGTTAAGTGCCTGATTCTGAAGGCCGACGGAATATTGACGAACCACAGGTGGCTGAATCGGACGTTTCGGTATCGGCATCTCTTGTCCGATCCTTTGGTTCAGTGAGGTTCATAGAAAAACGACAATGATCGAGAAGAAGCGTCCATCCCGTAAGCGAGTCCAAGAGCCGGAACGTCTACTTCAGTTTCTGATCGTGTTGACCGGATGTGACGATCCCGTCTGGCGCCGTATTGTGGTTCCGGTGCAGTACAGCTTTTGGGATCTACACGTCGCTATTCAGGATGCGATGGGTTGGCTTGACTGTCACTTACATGAGTTTGTTGTGACCGAGCCGAAGCGTTCACTGTCGGTGCGGGTAGGACTTCCCGACGAGGAATTCCCCGAGGAACGGCCGACCCTAGAGGGATGGAAGGTACCGATCGAAAAGTTCTTCGGAGCATACGACTCGCGACCAGCGGCGTACCTGTACGATTTCGGTGACGACTGGCAGCACGTCGTCTCTTGCGAAGACCACATGTTAGCCGAGCCGGGTGAGAAGTATCCGCAATGCATCGGTGGAGCCAATGCCTGCCCGCCCGAGGATGTGGGAGGTGTCCACGGCTATCGAGAATTCTCGAATCGATCGCAGACCCGCATCACGCCGAGCGTGAGCGTCTGCTTACGTGGGTCGGTGGCGAGTTCGATCCGAGCCACTTCGATCTAAGTGCCGTATCGTTCGACGACCCAGCGGAACGCTTCAAGTTGGCGTTTTAGCGCAGGTAGTGGGAACCGGCAGTCCTTCCTCGCAACATTCGTCCGCGAATACCTACGCAGCGATTCTATCGTAGCGACGGTGAAGGCCGCCGAACCGGCCGGTCCTGTCCTTCCCGGCGGCCTCGGGAATGGGGCATTCATTCAATATCGTTGATTGCCCCTGCGGTGTCGCCCTGCGATGTGAGCAGCGTGGCACAGGAAGGACACACATTGCTCGAAGTCGCCGCCGTACTGGCCTTCGCAACCGTAGCGGTGCTGGCTTCGCTATCAACCCTGCAATCGCTATCTAGGCAAGCAAGGATCGAAACTGCCCGGCAGGGCCTAATGCGCGCACTCGTCCAAGCCCGCCGGCTGGCGTACACGAGCGGGCATAGAGTAGACCTAAGCTCGCAGCCCGGAGAGCCGCGGCTCGTGGTGTCAACGGGAGACTATGCGAACCACAGCGGCAACGGTGGCAGTGCAACGGCGACAATCGAGCTGCCGCCGGGGGCCTACGTGGTCGATGCTCCCAGCGACGGCGTGGTGAGTTTCTTTGCCTCGGGCTTGGCCGAGAATGCAACCATTACGGTAAATGCCGGCTGCGAGGGTTGCGAAACCAAGGTGGTAGTAAACCAGCGCAGTGGCTTGCGCTAGGCCACCATCAACCCGGCGCGCGGATCCCCTGCGGATCACCATGGAACCGTATCCTCGTGCGAAGAAACGCAAGCCCGCCGCAACGCGGCTCTTCACTGCTCGAGGCCGCACTCGGGCTCTCCTTTTCGCTGATCATGCTGGCTTCGGCTTCGCAGACGACCCGGCAATCTATGCGTATGCTCGGCCGTGCGACACTCTACAACCAGGCCCTGAGCGAAGCGCGGAACTTGATCGAGACCGCCATCGCCACACCATGCGCCGCGCCCTATGCCTGCGCAGCGGGCTTTCTCTGCAGCCTGGCGGAAATTCGGGTCGCAAGCGGCGACGGCCGGGAGGATCTGATCAAGATCACGGCCGTAGTAAGGACTACGGAGGACAGTGGCGGTGTAAACGTAGAACTAAGCGCCTTGGCGCGCAGAAACGCGGTCTGCGACTAATGCGTAAAGACCAAAGGCGGCCTGCCACCCTCGCAATCGATGCTTACGCCCCGCCTCCGACGCGCCGGGTCTCGATGTGCCGATTCTCGATATGCCGGTTCTCGATGTGCCGGTTCTCGATGTGCCGGGTTCCGGCACGGATTCCGGCACGCAGCGTTTCAGCACACCGCTTTCCGGCCGGCGCACTATGAACGCGGGTCTCCTTGAAGCCGTCGCCGCAATGGCTATCGAAGCGTTGGTGCTCAGCGCAAGCTTGGCGGGCATCATTGCGAACTCACAACTGCTATCCGCTGCTGCCTTACTGCACAGCGATATTCTGCAATGGCGGCGAGTAGAGCATCTTTTCGACACTACGCTACGGCGGGCCGGGTACGGACCCAACGCACCGCCCCCAATCGCCGAAGCGAGCGCGGCACGCATCGTCGTGCAAAGCGACCACGACGGCGATGGGCGCATCGACCCGCGTAGCAGCGAAATCACGATCTTCTACTTCTCGGACAAGGACGGCGGCCGGTCTTTGATGCACCGGATGGGACGTCAATCCATGACGCTCATATCCGGGCTTTCGGACCGTTCCGTATTCCGGATCTTCGATGGACGTGGGACTGCGGCCGGCAGCCCCGGCCAAGCACGGCTATTGGAAATCGACTGCCGTAGCGCTAACGAGATTCGCACACTGTTACGCATGGCCCTGCCGGAGGCCGCGCCTTGAACTCCATACGGTCAAGCGGACAACGAGGAAGCGTACTGATCGTAGTGCTCATACTCGGCACCATTCTCAGCTCCATCGCCGCCAACGCGGCATACCTAGCCATGGAAACTGCGTCCGAGTTGCGTGCACGCCGGGAAGCCCTCTGCGCATCTTACGGAGCCCGCTCCGGCTTGCTCCTGGACCGTGAAAGCTTGCTCGCGGGAAGGCGCGCGTTGATTCCGCCCCTGAAGAGCTTGGACATAAGTGTCGTGAAACAAGGTAGCGGATGGTGCGTGATACGCTCGAAAGCGACCTGCGGCCACGCATCGCGAGAGTTCGCAAGAAACTTGGAGCCGGGCCCGGCTTGCGATTTCAGACTAGGACATTAACCTTGCGCTGTGTCTCTTTTCATTACATTCGAGGGCATAGAGGGCTGCGGCAAGTCTACTCAAGCAGCCTTGCTCGCTGAACATTTGAGAAACGAAGGCCATTGCGTGCTCCTGACCCACGAACCGGGGGACACGCCGGCCACCGCATGGATACGTACGCTACTGGCCGATCCCGCCTCCGATCTCGACGACAGGGCCGAACTCTTGCTCTTTCTCGCCGACCGGGCCCAGCACGTAACGACGATTATAAGGCCGGCTCTCGAAAGAGGCGAGATCGTGGTCTGCGACCGCTATAGTGATTCCACTATCGCCTATCAAGGATTCGGACGCGGCCACGATCTCAAGATGCTCGAGTCTCTGGACCGCTGGGCCTCGCAGGCTACCGTCCCCGATCTGACCATGTGGATAGACACCGACATCGAAACCGGATTGGCCCGCGCACGCAGGCGCCGCGGCGGCGATGGGGACCGTTTCGAAGCCCAACCCGAGGCTTTCCATAAACGAATTCGCAATGGCTTCGCGGCCTTGCAGAGCCGCTTCCCCGAACGCATACAACGCCTCGACGGCGGGGCCTCAGTCGAAGAAACGTTTACGCGAGTAAAAGACTTAGTCCAGAGCCGCTTATCGTGAGTAGCAACGCATCTCCCCTGCAAAGACCTGTCGGCCATGAGGAACTCGTGGCCAGGCTCGAGCAGGAAGCCGCCCGGCAACGTGCAGCGGGCAACGTTAGAAGGCTTCACCACGCTTACCTGATGGCGGGTCCGGCGGGCGTGGGTAAGTTTCGCACGGCGCTGTGGTGGACGGCATTGCTAAAATGCCGCCGCGCAAGCAGCGACGGCATCAACGGCAATGGTCCGGCTACGGATACGAGCGGCAAGCGGGTAAGCACCTTCGACGAACCCGCTGCCGCGGCCGGAGACGGTGCTTGCGGCGGCTCGAGCGGCGAAACCAGGCGAGAAAAACTTTGTGCGAGTTGCCGCCTGCTCACCGCGGGAAGCCATCCCGATCTGAGCTTGCTCGAGCCTCCCGAAGGCAAGTCTTCGATAGGTATCGACGGCGCGCGCGGCCTGATTCGAAGCCTCGGCCTCAAGCCGGTGCAAGCGGGACCTCGAATCGCGATCGTACGCGAGGCCCACTCCCTGACCGTGGAGGCCCAAAGCGCACTGCTGAAGCTGCTCGAAGAACCACCCGGATCAACGGTGATCATACTGGTGGCCGACAACGTTTCTTCCTTGCTCGCCACCGTCCGTTCCCGTTGCCGTCTATTGCGTTTCGGCGTCCTTAGCGAAGCCGAATGCACGGCAGTGCTGATTTCTTCGGGTGTCGAAGAGCAGCAGGCGCGGGCCGCGGCAGCGGTATCCGGAGGCAGTGCGGGGCGGGCTCTGGCTTACGATGCCGCAGGCTTGGCCGCCCGTGAAGAGTTGATAGAAGCCTTCGAGGCCTTGAGGAAAAGCCCGGAAGATGTAGAAGACACCCTGCAGATCTTCATGGGTCGCAAGGCCCTCGGCTACGGCCTGGAGGAACTGCTCGATTGGCAACTAAGGAAAATACGTAGCTGTTTGGGATACCGCGCTTCGGAAAGCTCGGCATCGCTCGAGGCTTTGTTGGATAATTCTCGGGAGCAAAGCTACCGCAGGCTAGTGTCCGAAGCCTCCCGGACCAGGGCCACGATCGTAGCTCTTCAACGTAACGTTGGCGCCAAGATCGCGATTCGCGACATGCTACTGAACATAGGGAACTGAACAGGTACCGCCAAATGCCCGAGAAAATCTATTTCACCACGCCGATATACTACGTCAACGCCGAACCACACCTCGGGCATACCTACACGACCGTGGTAGCCGACACACTGGCGCGCTTTCACCGTTCGATGGGCCGCGACGTCTTCTTCTTGACCGGGACCGACGAACACGGCGACAAGATCGCCCAAACCGCCGAGGAAACCGGGGTAGAGCCCAAACAGTACGCCGACCGTATCAGCGGGATCTTTCGCTCTACCTGGGAGACCTGCGGCATCAGTAACGACCACTTCATCCGTACCACAGACGACTATCACATAGCCTTCGTGCGCGAGGTGCTGCAAAGAGTCTACGAGCAGGGTGACATCTATTTTGGGGAGTACGGCGGCAAGTATTGCACCGGATGCGAGCGTTTCTACGCCGACCGCGAATTGGTGGACGGCAAATGCCCCGACCATGAAACCGAGCCGGTATGGATCAAAGAGGAAAACTACTTCTTCCGCATGGGCAACTACCAAGAGCAGTTGCTGCGCCACATACACGAAAACCCCGGCTTCATCACCCCTTCAGGCTACAAGAACGAAGTGCTCGGACTGCTGCGTGAGCCGCTCGAAGATTTGTGTATCTCACGGCCGAAAAGCCGCCTGAGCTGGGGCATCGAATTACCCTTCGACGACTCCTACGTCTGCTATGTTTGGTTCGATGCTTTGCTCAACTACTTGAGCGGACTCAGCCATGTGAAGGGTGCAGAGCGCGACGCTTACTGGCGCCACGCCCACCACCTGATCGCCAAGGATATCGTCAAGCCGCACGCGGTGTTCTGGCCGACCATACTGCTGGCGGCCGGTTTTCCACTCTATAAGAGTCTGCACGTCCACGGCTACTGGAACATGGGCGAATCGAAGATGTCGAAGTCGCTCGGCAACGTCATTCGCCCGCTCGAAATGCGCGAGCGCTTCGGACTCGACGGTTTCCGGTATTTCTTACTGCGCGACATGGCCTTCGGCATGGATTCGAGCTTCACCGAAGACGCCTTCATCGCCCGTTTCAACGCCGACCTGTCCAATGGCTTAGGCAACCTGGTCTCGCGGGTGCTGTCGATGCAGCATAAGTATTTCGACGGTGAACTGCAGCCGGTGGCCGGCGAACTCGAGGGACTCGACCGGGAGCTTTGCCAGGCTTTCACGACCGCAGAGACGAAAGCCAAAGAGCACCTTGCCGTGCTCGCCTTCCACCTTGCGCTGGAAGAAATCTGGCGGGCAATCGCCGCCTGTGACAAGTATGTGGTCGAGACCGCGCCTTTCAAACTATGGAAACAGGAAGAACAGCGTGCGCGGGGGGGAGAGATACTCCACGTCCTCGGTGACGCTCTACGGCACACGGCACGCCTTATCGAACCGTTGATGCCGGAAACCGCAGTACGCATAAGCGAGTTACTGGGAAGCGATCCGGGAAAACTGTCCGCGCCGACTCCCGAGTGGGGTAAGAGCTTCGCACCGGGGCACAGAGTCTCGAAACCGGCACCGCTGTTTCCGCGCATCGAGATCGAATCATAGCTCGCAGATCATGACCTTGCAGCCCGGTCTCATCGACAGCCACTGCCACTTGGCCGACAAGTCCTTCAACGGCGACCGCGAGGCGGTTATTTCGCGCGCGGCATCATGCGGAGTTCACAGAATCGTCGCGGTCGGCGGTGGCGGGCCCATAGAGGCCAGTGAAGCTTCGGCCGAGTTGGCGGCCGCCAATCCTTCGCTGCGCGCTACGGCCGGCATCCACCCCCACGACGCCGGCAACTACAGCGACGAGATCGAAACCCGGCTCAGAGCCTTGCTCGCGCGCCCCGAAGTAAGCGCCGTAGGCGAGACCGGACTCGACTACTACTACGACAATTCCCCGAGACCGGCACAAAGAGAAGCACTGGCCCGCCACCTGGCGCTTGCTGCCGAATTCCGCAAACCCGTAGTACTGCACTGCCGGGACGCCGAAACGGATCTACGAGAGGTTCTCGAAACCGAGCGTCCCGGAGGATTGAGCGGTGTGGTTCACTGCTTCACCGGCAGCTATGAACAGGCGGCCCACTGCATTGAACTGGGGCTACTCATCTCTTTCACCGGCATACTTACTTTCAAAAATGCCGGCGATTTGCGCGAGACAGCCCGGCGCTTGCCACTCGACCGCTTGATGGTAGAAACCGATTCCCCCTACCTGGCCCCGCAACCCTATCGCGGCAAGCGCAACGAACCGGCCTACGTGTGCGAAGTCGCGAAAGTGCTCGCAGAACTACGCGGCGTGAGTATCGAGACGGTCGCCGAAATCACGAGCGCCAACGCCGAAAGCCTGTTCTTCTCCTGAAAGCGCTGCTGTGGCTAGCGGCCCAAACTCCGCCAAGCACTCTCGAAGCAGGCAAGACAGGTGTTCTACGCTTCGTTTCGGTTAACTTCGATCGGGCAATAACTCACAAACGAAAACGCGTTGGAGCACGAGCCGGAAGCGATTTGCGCCGTGAATCATGGCCCAACCGAGGTTAGCGGCGGCTTTGCGAACGCGGCGGCACTGTCCGGCCATCCTGTTCGCCACAGTCCGAACAGACACCGTAGAGTTCCATTCTGTGGCTGCTCAATTCGAATCCGAAACGCTTGGCTACGAGTTGCTGTAACTCTTCGATCTTCTCGTTCTCGAACTCGATGATCTTGCCGCAGGACGTGCAAATGCAATGGTCGTGATGGTGGGAAAGGTTCTCGTAGAGCGCCTCGGTATCGCTGCCGAAACGCCGCTCCTGAACCAGCCCGGCTTCGCACAGCAGTTTCATCGTGCGGTAAACGGTAGAGAAGCCGATGCCGGGAGTAATCTGTTTTACTGCTCGATAGATCTGCTCGGCACTCAGATGCCCGCTACGGCCGAAGAACCATGAGGCGATCTCGTCACGCTGGCGAGTTGACTTGAGGCCGCTGCGCTTGATGAAATCGCGGAAGCGTTCGAGCTTGTCGTCCATATTTCGCGTCCGCCCTCCGGCGTTCCTTACCCGACGACCGTCACCC
>JAJRWY010000097.1 GCA_024276575.1 Candidatus Binatota bacterium | reverse complement strand
TCTACACCGAGGGCTTCGACGGCTTCGTTACCTCCACCGCCGCCTCGATTGCTACCGGCTGGAACGACCAGTTGCCGGGTGGGATTCTCACCCACTGAAGTTACGCGCCTTTCCACGGCGCACTGAATAATGCGGGTTAGGCATTTGCTGCCCGGATATCCGAGCGACATAATGAAAGGTCCGCTAGGCTACGGCTCGCGAGCCGGTCATGGCGCACTCTTGGAGGCAGGAATGAAGGGGACAATCGTTGCACTGACGGCATTCTTTGTCGTTCTTGCTCTATCGACACCGGCAGCACTGGCCAGCCCCTGTGGACTTCGCAGTAACGGTACCCAGACAGCCGGTGCTGCCACCGAGCCCAGCGCCGCAGACGCCCTTTTCGTCCTCAACCGAGCGGTGGGGCGAGCAGGTTACTGTGGCCTATGCACTTGCGACGTTGATGCCAGCGGCGACATTCTGGTCTACGATGCAATGCGAGTGCTTCAACGTGCGGTCGGCCTCGATGTGGAGCTATCCTGCCCGCCCTGCGAGTGCAGGGCTACGCTCAGCCTGTTGACTGGGGAAAGCCCGCGCTCGGTGGTCGTTGGGGATCTCGACGATGACGGCCTGCTGGATCTCATCGCCGCCAGTACGGACTCGGACCAGATATCCATTTTCATGGGGGATTCCAGAGGCGAGGCGTCGAGATCCGTCACTATCGACGTAGCGGATACTCCGCAGTCGGTAGCAGTGGCCGATCTCGACGGCGATGGCGCGCTCGACTTGATAGTTTCCCATGCGCTCCCTGACGCGATCTCCGTTCTCATGGGCGACGGCGGCGGCAACTTCAGCGTGCCCACCATGATTCCGGCGGGCAAGGCCCCGATAAACACTGCGGTCGGAGATCTCGACCGAGACGGCATTCTCGACATCGTGGTCGCCAACTCCACCGGTAACGATCTATCCATTCGTCTGGGAATCGGTGACGGAACTTTCGGACCCCAGCGGCGGCAAGCGGTGGGAAGCGGACCACGATGGGTAGCGTTGGGCCTGATCGACTCTGACGACCTGCTCGATGCGGTTGTTGCCAACCGCGACAGTGACGACATTTCTATACTGCTCGGCAACGGCGACGGAAGCTTCCACGCCCTGGCCCGGCTCCCGGTGCCGGCAGGGCCTTACCACGTTTCCCTGGCAAATATGGATGCCAACGCAACGATGGATCTCGTAGTGGCGAGTTTCTCGGCCGAAACCGTCTCTGTGATTCCGGGCAACGGTGATGGTAGCTTCGGGCCGGCCGTTTCCTTGGCCAGCGGAGGCCGCGCGATTGCCACTGCGGTTGCCGACCTCGATGGCGACGGCAATCAGGATCTGAGCGTCGCTAACTACCTGGGAGGACCCACAGTTTTCTTCGGATCCGAGGAAGGAACTTGGGAAGATCGTCACTCGCTTAGAATCGGCGGCGCTTCGGGCCGGCCCCCGCGCGGGGTCAGAGCACTGGCCATTGCCGATTGGAACCGCGACGGCTTGCCCGACATAATCACCGCCAGCTCAAAGGGTGACGACCTCTCCATCTTCCGAAACACGGGAGACCGGAGCTTTCACACGGGATTGTTCTCCACCGCCACCGTGCTCACCGTTGATTTCCTCATGACCGATTTCAATCGCGACGGCCGTCCCGACCTTGCCACGGCCGATCACCGCGGGGCCACGACTGTCGTTCTCGGCCAGGGAGACGGTCGCTTCGGACCGCGCAGCATCCTCGGACTTGCCGGTATTCCAAAGGCGATCCGCACTGCCGATCTCAACGGTGACGGCCTCGACGATCTCGTCATTTCGACGGAAGGCGTCTTCTTCGACCTGCTAGCTCGAAGCGCTGCGAACTGGGCAGACGAGAACCCTTCGATTTCCGTTCTCCTCGGCCAGCCCCAAGGCGGTTTCGAGACCGAGGCACGGCTTCCGGGCCTGCCTTTCACCCGCGAGATTGCGCTCGGGGATGTCAGCGGCGACGGTGTACCCGACCTTCTCGGCAGTGAGATTCAAACACACGAGATCTTCGTGCGGCCCGGCAACGGCGACGGCAGCTTTGGAACCGCACTGCCCGTGGCCGGCGCGAACGCCGGCTGGGACCTCGAATTGCTCGATATCAATGGCGATGAATTGCCGGATCTGCTCTCTACCAACGCCAGCTTAGGGCGTTCTCTTCGCCTGGGCCTTGCCGGTGGAGGCTTTGGTGAGGCCCGGCCCCTACCCGACCCACGCCCCCTGACCGAGCTTCCCGGGCGCTTGGGAACTCCGGCAACAGGTGACGTGAACGGCGATGGTGCTCTGGATCTGGTCTTCACCTTTACGCCCACAGCGGAAAACGGCGAGGACGCCCAAGTATGGGCTTTCCTCGGCAATGGCGGCGGGGAGTTCGCGCCGCCAACGATCTCGCGGATCGGCCCTGCCTGGCAAGACCCACGAAAGCCACGGCTCGGGGATCTCGACGGCGACCTCGCTCTCGATTTGGCCGCGACCATCGACTCGGGGGTACTTCTAATGCGAGGCGACGGCAGTGGTGGGTTCCGCGACCCTTTCGTCGCCAAGATGCGAACCCTCTGGGGCAGATACTATAGCCGTGCCAGAGCAGTAGCCATAGCCGACTTCGACGAAGACGGGCGCGCCGATGTAGTCGCAGTACTCAACGGCGACTACGGCGACAACTACTTCCGGACGCTTCCGGAGGCGGGTAGTTGTCTTTCACCATGAAC
>JAJRWY010000096.1 GCA_024276575.1 Candidatus Binatota bacterium | reverse complement strand
CAGCGTGTTGCCGAGATCGCGCAGATGACGCAGTGCTCTGATGAGCCGGCCGTTGTCGCGCGGATGCAGGCCAATCGTCGGCTCATCCAGGACGTACAACACACCGGTCAGCCCGGAGCCGATCTGCGACGCAAGCTGGATTCGCTGCGCCTCACCGCCGGAAAGCGTGGCGGCCGTGCGGTGGAGGCTGACGTAATCCAAGCCGACATCCACCAGGAACCGCGTCCGCGAAACGATCTCGTGCAGCAGTTCTCCGGCGATCTTCCGACGGCGCGCGTCGAGTTTGATGCTCTCAAACCAGACCAGCGTCTCACCAAGCGGCATCGTACAGACCTCATGAATGGTTTTGCCGCCAACGCGCGTGGCGACTGCGGCCGGCTGCAACCGGCTGCCACGGCAGCGCTCGCATGGTACTTCCGTCACGAGGTTTTCGAGGCGTTTTCGGTATTGCCAACTCGTACGCGTTGCGCGGTCAATGGCCGGGAAGAAGCCGCGCCACTTGAACTGCATACCCGCCATCGAACCTGCGGCGCTGCTCTTTCGACCGCGCCCAGCAGGCGCAACTTCGATCCAGTCTTCCCCGCAGCCCTGCAAGAACGCGAGCTGCTGCGTCTCCGAGAGATCACGCCACGGGGTGAGCACGTCGAACCCGATGTGTCGTGCGAGCGCGTCAGCCAAAGCGTAGAGCTTCGCGCTTTTGCCAAGCGTGCCCCACGCCGCCACCGCGCCGCCGACAATCGACCGCGTCGGGCGCGTGATGATGGCGGCCGGGCTCGCGCCTTGCTGCACGCCAAGCCCGTCGCACGACTCGCACCAACCCACACGCGTGTTGAACGAAAAATGATGCGGGGTTAACTCGTCAAAGCCCTTGCCGCAGCTTTCGCAGGAACGGTGCTGCGAGAAACGTATCTCTTCCGCGGAACCCTCGACCTCGACCGGCGCGGCGATCATCACACCGCGTCCGACGGCCAACGATTGCTCCACGCTCTCCGCGATTCGCGCACGCTGAGAAGCCTTCACGACCACCCGGTCGACGACAAGCTCCACGGTATGCCTGCGCTTCGCGTCGATCTTGATCGGCTCACCGAGCGATAGCACCGCCCCATCGACGCGCACCCGCGCGTAGCCGTTCGCCCGTTCGCGCTCGAACAGATGAGCGTAGGACTCCTGCCCCGTCGTGCTGACCGGAGCCAAAAGCATAAGACGCGAGCTCGTGCCGTTGGCCATGATCCGCTCGACGATCTCGTCGGCCGTCTGTGTGCCGATGGGAATCTTGCACTTCGGACAGTGCGGCTGCCCGACACGCGCCCAGAGCACACGCATGTAGTCGTAAATCTCGGTGACGGTGCCGACGGTGGATCGAGGCGATTTGCTCGTGTTTTTCTGCTCGATGCAGATCGACGGCGATAGGCCATACACATGATCGACCTTGGGCGGCTGAAGTCGGCCGAGGAACTGCCGGGCGTACGAGCTCAACGACTCCACATACCGCCGCTGCCCCTCGGCATAGACCGTGTCAATCGCAAAGCTGCTCTTGCCGCTGCCGCTCGGCCCGGAGCAGACCGTGGTCTTGCCGCGCGGCACTTCGACCGAGATGTCTTTCAGGTTGTGCTGCCTCGCCCCGACGACGGTAATCCGATCTTTTTCGCGCGTTTTCGATCGCCCGTTGCGCGTTGCAGGCGTTATCGTTTTCTGGCTTCCCCGGTCCTTCGGGCCGACGCTGAGCACCTCTCGCAAGGACTGCCCGGTGAACGATCGCTTGGACTTTGCGATTTTTTCCGGCGTACCCGTGGCCACAATCCGGCCGCCGCCGCTGCCGCCCTCAGGTCCGAGGTCGATCACCCAGTCGGCCGTCTTCACCACGTCCAGGTTGTGTTCGATCACCAGGACGGTGTTCCCCGCATCCACAAAGCCGTGCAGCACGCTGAGCAGGCGTTTGATATCGGCAAAGTGCAGGCCCGTGGTCGGCTCGTCCAAGATGTAAAGCGTGCGTCCGGTCGGGCGTTTCACCAATTCTCGCGCGAGTTTGATCCGCTGGGCCTCCCCGCCGGACAGCGTTGTCGAGGATTGTCCGAGCTTGAGATAATCGAGCCCGACATCGTGAAGTGTACGAAGCATGCCGGCGATCTTCGGTACCGACTCGAAGTGCTCGAGCGCCTCCTGCACGTCCATGCGTAGCACATCTGTGATAGACTTGCCCTTGAACAGAATCTGTAGCGTCTCGTGGCTGAAGCGCCGCCCTTCACACACCGGGCACGGCGACCAGATATCCGCGAGGAAGTCCATCTCGATCTTGTGGCTGCCGTTGCCCTCGCACGCCTCACACCTGCCGCCGCCGGGCTTGCCGGTCTTCACGTTGAAGCTGAAACGGCCCGGCTTGTAGCCCCGCACCTTTGCGTCAGGTAGTTTCGTATAGAGCGTTCGGATTTCATCGAACACCTTGATGTAGGTGGCCGGGTTCGACCGCGGCGTGCGACCGATGGCCGACTGATCGATGTCGATGACCTTGTCGAGATGCTCAATGCCATCGATACGCTCGTGTTTGCCGGGGCGGATCTTTGTGGCCCCGTTGAGATCGCGGGCCAGCACCTCTCGGATGATGTCGTTGACAAGCGAACTTTTCCCCGAGCCCGACACACCGGTCACACAAACAAACCGCCCCAGCGGGAGCTCCACGGTCACGTTGCGCAGGTTGTTCTGCTTGGCACCAACCACGGTGAGCCAGGGCAACGCACCATCTTCTATTGGCACGGTCGTTGCGAGTCGCTTCGCGCGTTTGACCTTACGCTTGGCCTTCTTGCGTTTGATTGTGGGCTTCTTCTTCGCCATCCCTGTTTGCTCAGCCCCCGCCGTCTCATTTATCGTTTCGATACGGCTCGTCGTGTCTTCGGCACGGCGATCTCCTCGTCCCCGCGCAAAAACCTACCGGTGACGGACCGCCTCGACTTCTTGACTTTTTCGAGGCTGCCGTGGACCACGATTTCACCGCCGCGCACGCCGGGACCGGGACCGAAGTCCACGATCTCGTCGGCCGTGCGCATGGTGGCTTCATCGTGCTCGACCACGATCACCGTGTTGCCCATGTCACGCAGGTGGCAGAGTGTTTTCAATAGTCGATCATTGTCTCGGGCGTGCAGTCCAATGCTCGGCTCGTCCAGGATGTAGAGCACACCGACCAGCCCCGCGCCGATCTGGCTGGCCAGACGGATGCGCTGCGATTCACCGCCGGATAGCGTCGGCGCGGTCCTGTCAAGCGCGAGATAGTCCAGCCCCACGTCGCACAGAAACTTCAGCCGACCGCTGATCTCCTTGAGTACGTCCACGCCGATGACCCGCTGCGTTTCGTCGAGTTTCAGCTTTTGGAAAAAGTCCGTCGCATCCAGAATCGACATGGCCGAAACTTCCGTGAGATTCGCGCCACCAATCCGAACGGCCTGCGCCTGTTGGTTGAGCCGTGCGCCGCCGCAATCCGGGCAACGCGTTTTTCGCATATATTTTTCGTAGTACGACCGGACGAAGGCCGCCTTGGCTTTGCGATGCTTGTCACGCAGGTCGGCCAGCACGCCCACGAAGGTGTCGCCGTGCCGCCAGATGCCGCCGCGCCACCGCCATTCGAACGTCACATGCTGATCGCCGAGCCCATGCAGTAACACGTCCTTCGCTTTTTGCGAGAGTTTTTTCCACGGCTTGGTAAGATCGAACCCACAGTGATCCGCAACACCCTGGTAGATGTGCTTCCGCCAGCGACCGACGCGCCCCTTCATTCGCATCGGGTCAATCGCACCGTTCAAGAACGATAGCGACGGATCCGAGACAAGAAGCTCCGGATCAAAATCAAACATCGATCCCATGCCATCGCATCCGAGACACATGCCGCTCGGGGAGTTGAAGCTAAAGAGCTGCGGCGTGGGTGGATCGAAGCTCAGATCACACTGGCTACAGGCGTAGTGCGCAGACAGCAGCATGTCCTTCGGCTTGACGGCGGCCTTGGTTGATTTTCGTCGAGCGTCGCCCGGCGCTGCACCCGGTTTTTTCGACTCGGAAACCAACTGGACGATCAGCGTTCCTTCTCCTAGCTTCAGCGCACTTTCCACCGCCTCTGCGAGCCTCGGGCGTACTGTTGACGAGATCGCCAACCGGTCGATCACGATCTCGATATGGTGCCGGATGTTCCGCGCGAGCTTCGGCGCGTCCGACAGGGAGACGACCTCACCGTCCACCCGCGCCCTGGCATAGCCCTGGCGAATCATATCCGCGAACAGGTCTCGATACTCGCCCTTTTGCCCGCGAACCACCGGCGCGAGCACGAGAAATTTCGTCTTGACCGGTAGCTCCAGAATCCTCGCGATGATCTGCTCACGCGTCTGCGCGGAGATGACATCACCACACGACGTGCAGTGCTGCCGCCCAACGCGAGCAAACAAGACCCGTAGGTAATCATGAATCTGCGTGATGGTACCCACAGTGCTACGCGGGTTCCAACCGCTGGTCTTTTGCTGGATAGAAATCGCCGGGCTTAGGCCCGTGATCTGGTCGACGTCCGGCTTGGTGAGCTGACCGAGGAACTGCCGAGCATACGAACTGAGCGATTCGAGGTACCGGCGCTGTCCCTCGGCGAAGAGGGTATCAAACGCGAAGCTACTCTTGCCGCTGCCCGAGACACCCGTAAAGCAGATCAGCTTGCCGCGCGGAAGCGTCAGTGACACATTTTGAAGGTTGTGCTCGCGAGCACCCTTGACTGTGATCGTCTTGGCTTCCATCCACCCGCCATTACTGCCCGGGGATGGACCGAGCGGACACGTCGAACCCCAGGTGCGTGACGCGCCATAAACCCTCGTCCTTGGCCAGCCATACGAGCATCACAACGCTGGAGTTCGGATTGCCGTTCGGACTCTTGACGACCATCGCCACCTCGCACTCTTCAACGGCATTCGCGTCTTCCGGTGGTTTGCCGAGATGGGTTACCTCACGCCGGTGGAGCCTGGGCTGCGCACTTTCCCAGTCCAACTCGAAATCGCCGGCGTAATGGGAGACCGTGGGCGTCCAGCGGTGGACGATACTGTAGACAAACTCATCCCGAGTCAGGCTCGTACGGTTACGGGACTGCATCACCCCGGCCGCCGACACAGAGAACTCAACATCGAGTGCCTTTTGTCGGGCGTCGTCATCTTCGGCAAAGAAGTCATCCCGTATCGCACGAAGGGCGACGAACGCCACCTGTTCCGGAGACGCGTCCTTGTCAAGCGCGAGGCCGTAGTGTGAGACGGCGGCCACCGCTACCGTGGGCACATTCTTTCCGGCCAAGCGCACATCTCGGCTACACCCGGCTCCCACGAGCACAGCGGCACAGATGACCGATCCGAAACCAATCCTGCTGAGTTTTTGTCTTTGCATGACGCAGAGTTTATCCGCCATGCAGCGACTTGCCAACGCGCCCGATCTTGTTGAACGAGCACGCTCCGGGTACACTCGGGCTGCACAGAAGCAGGCGTGTGTAGTAAGTGATAATGCCCGAATCTCACAACAACCTCTGGGCTCCGTGGCGAATGCAATACATCCGCTCTCTCGACCAGGAGGCGGCGGACCAGGGTTGCTTTCTCTGTCGCTATCACGATGCACCAGATCAGGACGAAGCCAACCATGTGCTCTGGCGGACGCCGCATTCCCTCGTCGTGATGAACCGATTCCCCTACACGAACGGGCATTTGCTCATCGCGCCAGCGTCGCATAAGCCGGACCTCGCCGCCCTGGATGACGCCGAGTTGCTGGACATGACCCAGGCCATTCGTGACGGCGTATCCGTCTTGGAGCAAACGATCCGGGCTCAAGGGTTCAACATCGGCTACAACTTGGGTCGGTGCGCGGGCGCAGGGCTACCCGGGCATCTTCACGCCCACATCGTGCCGCGTTGGTCTGGCGATACGAACTTCATGGCCATCATCGGCGACGCGCGGGTGATACCGGACTCGCTGGATGCCCTCGCGGCTGAGCTCATCAATACCGCCAAGCAGGTCGGTCTGCGACCATGACGGCTGACTATGCCGTCCGCGACGACTCATTTGGTGGTCGCGAGCACTACGAGTCGATCGCCGGCTATCTACCGTTCGAGTTGGATCGACACCGCATTATCACCTGCACGGCCTTTCGCAGACTTCAGGGCAAGACGCAGGTCTTCGGGCCGGGTCAGCACGACCATTTTCGTACGCGGCTCACACATACGCTTGAGGTCTCCCAGATCGCTCGCTCTTTGGGCCGGCGGCTGGCTGCGAACGAGAGTCTGGCGGAGGCGATCGCCCTCGCTCACGATCTCGGGCACCCGCCGTTTGGCCACGCTGGAGAAGCCGCGTTGGATCAGGCGATGGCTGACTGCGGCGGCTTCAACCACAACACGCACTCCCTGCGGGTCGTGGAATACCTCGAACACCCATTCCCGGCGTTTCGCGGGCTGAATCTGACCGGCGCGACCCGGGCGGGCCTCGCAGCGCATTGCACACGGTACGACACCCCGGCCGCAACCAACCCGCACGAAAGCGGTCTCGGCCCATCAGTCGAGGCGCAGATTGCATCGGTAGCGGACCGGTACGCGTACAACTGCCATGACTTGGAGGACGCGATCGGGCAAGCGCTTGTCACCGAGGACGAGCTATCCGAAATTGAACTCTGGCGTACGGCTCGGGCTGCCGCGACGGCAGATGGCGTAGCATCGTCCATCCACGCGGTACGCCGCCGGGTACTGGATGAGTTGCTTGAACGGTTGCTCGTCGATGTGACGGATGCGACCGCCCAAGTCCTTCAGCGCACGGCCAAGGACTGCGAACGATGGCACCCCAGGGAAACGGCGGTCGCCCTCTCAACCGAGGGCGAACGAAGGTTGCAGGAGCTTGAGGCGTTCCTGCGTGAACGTGTCTATCGCCAAGCCGACGTCGTGGCTGCGGATGAACAGGGACGACGCGTGATCGGCGACCTGTTTGCAATGTACCAAGCCAACCTCAGGCTCCTCCCTCAGCGTTTTGCGACCCGGCTCGACGAACAGGGCACGGCCCGCGTGATCGGCGACTACATCGCCGGCATGACAAACGCCTTTTGCCTCCGTGAGCATGACGCCCATTGTTGAATGACGACGGCCGCAAGCCGAATCTTGCGGCGTTTGTCCATGCCACCCATCCGCCAATTCTATCTTGCACCTTGCGCCACGAAAGCTCGGGAAGGGAGGATGATTGCCATGGATGAGTAGCATTCTGAAACCTTTCGTTGGAACCCTGCGGGTAGCCAAACCCGTCCGGTAGAACTGGCCGGTAGCCGGAAGCGAGT
>JAJRWY010000095.1 GCA_024276575.1 Candidatus Binatota bacterium | reverse complement strand
GGTGATGCGAAGGCTGCGGGCCAAACTCGAGAGCGAGTTCCCAGGGCTGGCTCTTGTCTATTTCGTGTCTCCGCCTTTCCGTCCCCTGTCTACTGATGAGGAGCAGAAGATATCCTCGGATATTTGCGATTCAGGCGTGCGGATACTTTTCGTAGCCCTGGGTTGCCCCAAGCAGGAACGCTGGATGCATGCGCATAGGGGACGGTTTCCGGCGGTAATGGTAGGGATTGGCGCCGCAGTGGATTTTATCGCGGGTACGAAGCGTGAAGCGCCGCGGGTGCTGCAGGACCTTGGTCTGGAATGGCTTTTCCGTCTTGGCGCAGAGCCGCGTAGGTTGTGGCGGCGTTACTTTTATAACAATCCGCGCTTCGCGCTCTCTTTCCTCGCGCAGCTTGCCGCTTCCCGTGCGACACCGGAAGACTGAACACGCATGGACTCTCTTGGCAGTGAGGTTCTCTTTTTCGTGTTTGCCGCGGTAGTGGTGCTTCCCTTTATCCCTTTGTCATGGAGCCTTCTAGCGTATCTACTTTGTCTTCACATTGCGCCTCCTAGCGCCGGATACGAGTCTGCGTTGAGCTTCGGGTTGAGAAACGCCGCCGCTGCGGTGCTGCTACCCACGATACTGCTTGCGCGCACACGCTTCCGGGTACTGCCGTTGGTGGCATCCAACCCCGTCTTGCGGCTTTGGATCGTATTTCTTGCCTACGTTGCGATCGCGGTATTATGGACGCCCTATAGAATTCCGGCGTTCAAACAACTTGGATATCTCTACGGATACATCGCCTTACTGCTGCTGTTTACCGACGCCTATTTGGATCCCAAGCTCAACTTGCCCCGCATAATTGCGGCTTCAATAGTCATAGCCCTGTCGTTGGCCGTGTTGCAGACCTTCGTTATGGGCAATGTCTACGGTGGACACGCGGGGCGGCTCAGCAGTTTCGGTCCTCCGCAGGCTTTCGGGCTCTATCTCGCCATCAGTTTCGGCTTGCTCGGTGCTTTCGTACGCGGAGGCTCGCTGCGTGTTCGCCACGGCGTCGCCTTGATGACCGCGGTGGTCGCAGCCTTGGTTTTGAACGGCAGCCGCCAAGGGATGATCGCGGTTATACTTACCGTAGTGTTCTTGATGCTGCCGATTCGACGCAGGCCGCTGGCTGCTATCTTTCTTCCGGTTATTCTAGTGAACATGCTCTTGGTCGGCATGGCTGCCTCGCGATATATGCGGCCTTCCGCGGAGTCTGCGACTTTGGGCTCCCACCGGGCGCTTGAAGTCTCCCAGTTCTTTACCGAGGGCCTGGGAGCGGTCCAAAACATCGGCACTTCGCGGGCGCGCTTCGAGATCTACGAGACCGTGCTCGATTTGGTTGGCGAGAAAGGCCCGCTAGCGATCGCGTTCGGTAGCGGTACTTCGAGTGCGGCGGACTTGATCGTGAATGGTTGGATTCGTTACCGCGATGCCGACCGCTACACAGTGGACTCGAACCGCGTCGTCCACAACGAGATATTGCGAGCCCTA
The DNA here is from genome assembly GCA_024276575.1 of Candidatus Binatota bacterium. Classification (GTDB taxonomy): domain Bacteria; phylum Desulfobacterota; class Binatia; order UBA1149; family CAITLU01; genus JAJRWY01. The sequence goes on along the minus strand of JAJRWY010000095.1, from coordinate 27,193 downwards.
TATGAGTGGGGGATCCTTGGTGCTTCGCTGCTCTCGGCGGCGCTATTGGCTTTGCTCGTAGCTAGCGCACGGTTTGCTGTCGGAAGCGCCGGAGCCGAGGCTTGGGTGTTGGCGTTCTTGATTTCGTTGATAGTCGGGGTGTTCTTTTTACTCGGTAACATTTTGGCGGCGAGTTCTACGCCGCTTGGTGCGGCGGTGGTCTTGCCGGTGGCAGCTCTATTTTCCACGAGCATACGCGAGCGGTTGCGCCGTGATCGAGCGGTGCTACCGGGTGGCGGGAGGCGGCCGCCGAGGCCCTTGTCTTCAACTACGCCGCTTTCGGGGGATTCGCCTAGCCGCCGTTCGGCTACCGGGGCTTCTCTTACAGAGAGTCTCTCCGCAGCGAATGCGCCGCAGAGCAACGCCGGAGTCCGGTAGTCGCCGAGTGAGCAGCGTGTGAAGATTCTTCTTGCCCACAATTTTTACCAGCAGGGTGGCGGAGAGGATGCGGTTTATCGTGCAGAATGCGAGTTGTTGCGCCACCACGGTGACGACGTCGAATGTTACGAGCGCTACAACGATGAAATAGGAAACGGACCGGTTGCCGGTGTTACGACCGCTGCGGCGGCTCTGTGGTCGCGGCGCAGTGCGGGTGAACTTCAAACTTTGCTGGTTCGAAACAAGCCGGACGTGGTTCATTTCCACAACGTGTTTCCGCTCATTTCGCCTTCGGCCTACTATGCTTGCCGTGCTCGAGGCGTTGCCGTCGTGCAGACACTTCACAACTACCGGCTTGTTTGTCCCAACGCTTTGCTTGCCAGAGACGGTGGAGTTTGTGAGGACTGCCTGGGCCGGAAGATTGCATGGCCGTCTCTACGCCATCGCTGTTACCGCGGTTCCGTTGCGGCTACGGCGGCGGTGGCTGCGATGACCGCGTTCCATCGCGGAATTGGAACTTGGAGCCGCGGGGTAGACCGTTTCATAGCATTGACCGATTTCGCACGCGGCAAACTGATCGCCGGAGGATTGCCGGACGCTCGCATCAGTGTAAAACCGAACTTCCTTGATACGCCGCCGTTGCCCGGTACGGGAGACGGCGCATACGCTTTGTTCGTCGGACGTCTCTCGGAAGAGAAAGGACTCCGTGTACTCATGAGAGCCTGGAAGGATCTCGACGTTCCGCTCAAGATCGCGGGCGGCGGTCCTTTGGAAGCAGAGCTTGGCTCATGGGCCGCCGCGCGTGGCCGTGGCAGTGTTGAGGTGCTCGGCCGGCGCAGCCGCGAAGAAGTGTGGCAACTGATGCGCGGCGCGAGATTCTTGGTGTTTCCTTCGCTTTGGTACGAGGGCTTTCCGATGACTCTGCTCGAGGCCATGGCCTCTGCGTTGCCGGTATTGGCCAGTGCGATAGGATCGATGAAGGAGATCGTGCTGGATTCTGGTGCGGGGTTGGGGTGCCGGCCGGGGGACGGCGCTGATCTGGCCGCCAAGGCCCTGCGGCTGTGGAAAGATACGGAACTATGCAGCGAACTAGGCCGGCATGGCCGCTATCGTTTCGAATCGCGCTACGATGCCGGCTCCAACTATCGCATGCTGATCGCAATCTACGAGGAGGCCTTGGCTGCCCGTCGCATGACTCCCGGCAGAATGCCCCGGGCGTAGCCTTGATCCGGAGTTAGAAGGTTAAGGGGTAGCCGTATCTGAGTAACAAGGGCCAAGTAAGGGCCGTTACCGCGGCACCGTCACGGAACGGCATTCGCTGCCGCCACTCGTCGTCGAGGCGAATGTCGATTTTACCGGTCCTGAAGCGGGAGGGATTACCGGATTGCGTGTGGCCAGCGTCTAGTTCGACGCAAGAGTCGTCGACGAAAGGTGAACCCAGGTCTTCTTCTCCCAGCCAACTCAGCAAAGATCCGGCCACCGCTGCAGGCCGGGTCGCGAAATCCTCGTAACGAAGCAGGCGGTAAGCCTGCGCCGGGCTAGCAAGGAGTTCGGCCGAAGCATTTCTGTGGAACCACTGTAGGGCACTGCGGGCGGGGTTGTAGCGGCGCATATAGGAATTGCCGGCAGCGTCCTCGGGTTTTCTGATTTGTTTCGACCATGAGAAAGCCGCAGCCCGGCTATCTCGGACCAGGTGCAAAACGAATAGTTCAACGGAGGGTATCGAAGCGAGTACCATGCCGTAGCCGCTGAACTTGGAGGAATTGATCATTACGCGGGCATTGCTCACCGTTGCGACGGCGAGATGCAGCCGTTCGAGAATATCGCGGTAGCGAACGGTGCGGCGGCGATATGAAGCCGGTGCACGTCCTAGGGCGAGCAGGGGGATGTGGCGGCTACGATCCACACGCCGATAGAGGTCGATGACCTCACGGGGGTCGGGCGGGCCGGCGGCGCCGAAGGCCTCTTTCATGACGTCGGTCCAGAAGGGGCAGTCACGAAACGCGGCTCCGCAATTGCACAGTTCGTTATTCAGGAGGCCCTTAAGCCACACGAACTTGAACTCGCCCAATGAGACGAAGCCGCGATATTGCCCGAGCACCCGGTCAACGAGAGTTCCGCCGTTGCGGCCGTGTCCTGCAATGTAGACGATCTTCACCGAGCGAGGCCTTCATGGACGCTTCTGACTACTCTTTATATACTGCTTCGACTGTGAGTGCAGAGTTCGAGAGTTCGCGCCGATGCTGACGCTTTCTTCGCAGAGTCCGGGAGCGGCCGGACGGTGCTCGCGCCTGAAGTACGAAGCGAGAACCCGCCTCGACGCCTTCCCCTCCATATTTCACATGCAGATGCGCTTGCGCGGCCATCGCGAACTGACGGTAAAGAGGGACACCGATTTAGTGATCGAAGGTTTCCCTCGTTCGGGAAATACTTTTGCGTGCGCGGCATTCCAACTTGCCCAACCATATCCGCTCAAACTTGCGCGACATCTGCACGCTCCGGCGCAGATCGTCATCGCCGCCCGATGGGGAATTCCGGCACTGCTCTTGTTGCGCCGTCCCGCTGACGCGGCGCTGTCGCTGCTCATACGCGATAGGACCGTTACGCTTGCCGGAGCTTTGGGCGGCTACGCTCGATTCTACAGTGCGCTTTCCGCCTGGAGAGAGCATTTCGTCGTCGCCTCGTTTGAGCAAGTAACCTGCGATTTCGGATCGGTTATCGCGAGGTTGAACAGGCGATTCGGGTCGGGCTTTGCCTTGTTCGAGCATAACGCCGAAAACGAGGCTGCGGCTTTCGCCGAAGTCGAACGCATGGAACTGGCCGACTCGGGTGGCGGGCCGCTAAGACAGACTCATGTATCCAGGCCAAGTATGGAGCGGGAGGCGATGAAAGAGAATCTTGCTGCCGCTTTGAGCGAGCCATCGATAGCCGCGGCCCATCGGCGGGCCCAAGGGGTGTATGATGACTTCCTTGCTTTGTCGTTTCGCGAGCTTGTGGGCCAGGAGCGGGGATGAGCCGGTTGAGACAAAGGCTGTGGGACGCCGAGCGCTTCGGCCTCAGCCCGGCCAAAATGGCGCAGAGGTTGCTGGTTCGCAACGTGCCCAAACTGATCTGTATTAGTGTGCCCAAAGCCGGAACCCATCTACTTGAAAGGGCGGTGTGCAAGCTACCCGGCATGCACAGGAAGTTGCTACCCACACTCCACGATTCCAACATCGAGCGCTACGGTGGCTTGGAGGCCGTGCTTGGCGCTGTACGCGGCGGAGAGATAGTGGTGGGCCACTTGAGCTACAGCGAGCACCGTGATCGTGCCGTCGAGACCTACGGGCTACGCTCTCTGTTCATGGTCAGAGATCCGCGCGACCTGGTGGTGTCTCAAGCAGAATACATTTTGCGGCGTCGCGACCACGAGCGCCATGAACTCTTTTCCCAGTGTGCGGATCTGCGCGCGAGAATAGAGTTAGCCATAAGAGGCGACCGTGAGTCCGCTTTTCCTTCTCTTGCCGAGCGTTTGGAACAGTTCGCCGGGTGGCTTGACAGCGGCGCCATGTTGGTGCGCTTCGAGGATCTGATCGGTCCGCGTGGTGGCGGCGACCGGCTCACACAGATCCGTTTGTTGGGGGCCCTATGTGAGTATCTGAGTATCGGCACCGGAACGCCGCAGAGCGAAAGACTTGCCGAGCAGATATTTTCTTCGCTGAGCCCGACCTTCGCCAAGGGTAGAGCCGGCCGTTGGCGTGAAGTATTCGATAGCGATCTGCTACGGCTGTTCGAGCGAGAGGCCGGCGAGCAGGCAGTGCGCTATGGATATCCCGGCGGGTGACAATGGCGGCGCAACGCAGAGTCAAAGAATCGTGCACCAACGAGTTTACAGAGAGTTTGAGAGTATATGCAGCCGCGAGTGTGCCGGTGGTGCGGTGTTGGAAGTGGGAGCAAGCCCGGGGCATCGCTGCCTTCTCGATATGAAGTGTTTGGGCACTGCGAGTAGCCGTGTTGGTTTGAATATCGACGGTCCGTTTTCACTCGACCGCTATGAGATCGTCAAAGGCAACGATATGAGTATGTTCGCCGGCGACGCTTTCGACACCGTCTTGTGCAATGCAGTGCTAGAGCACGACCCTTATTTTTGGAAGACTCTGTCCGAACTGAAGCGTGTAGCCAAGCCGGGTGGCTTGATCGTAATCGGTGCTCCCGGTTACGGAGAATGGAGAAGCGCTACGGTGGTTAGAAAAGTGCTCAAGCGCTTGCCCTTGGTCTCCACAGTGGCGCACTCCCTGGTGTCGAGCACGCCGACTCTGAACATTCACGCCGCGCCTGGAGACTACTACCGTTTCAGCGAGCAAGCATTCCGTGAAGTGTTCCTCGAAGGCCTCGACGACGTTGTGACAACCACGGTGATGATGGCGCCGAGGATTATAGGATGGGGACGCAAACCCAAGACCAAGCGCTGAACCAGCTTGCCCGCGGAGCGGGAGTCTCGCTGGCCGGTAAGATCGGGGGGCGTTTGATCCATCTTGCCGGACAAGTTCTGTTCGCGCGCCTGCTCGGCCCCGAAAGCTTCGGACTCTACGCGTTGGGCTTTACCGTGCTACGCATGACCGCCTTGCTGGCGCCGTTGGGTATACCGCGCGCGGCCATTTACTTCGGCGCACGCTACTGGCGAAAGGACGGCGCGGCTTTCCGCGGTCTAGTCACGCAGGCCGCCGCTTTGACATCGGCCTCCGCGCTTACCGGGGGCGCGATTCTGTACTTCTCGGCGCCTTGGCTTTCGACCAACCTGTTTTCCAAGCCTGAGTTGCTACGCGTTTTGAGCTGTTTCGCCTTTGCGCTTCCGCTGCTGACTTTGCTCAGACTCGCGAGTGATCTGACCAGGGTTTCGCGGCGCATGCAGTTTTCCGTTTATGCGCAGGATCTGCTCCAGCCGTCTGCCGCGCTTGTGTTCTTCCTCGTTCTTTACGCCGTCGGATACCGTCTGGATGGCGCGCTTGCGGCTACTGTTGCGTCGTTTATCTGTGCCTTGCTGTTGGCCTGTGTTTTCGTGCTCCGGCTGTTTCCGGAGCTGTTCTCGAAAACGCCTGAGCCGAAGTTCTTCGCGGGCGAGATGTTGCGTTACTCCCTGCCGGCTACCCTCGGCGGCATCTTCACGATGTTCATCGTGTGGTTCGACCGTCTTTTCGTCGGCCACTTCTTGAGCGCGGCTGACGTTGGTGTTTACCAAGCGGCATCGCAGTCTTCGATCATTTTCGCGATCATCCTCGCCTCTTTCCGCAGTATCGTTGCTCCGATAGCGGCCGGACTACATGCCGACGGCGATTCCGAAGGCCTTGGCGAAATCTATAGGGTATCTACACGCTGGGGCCTGTACTTGAGCATCCCACTCATGCTCGTAATCGCAAAAGTTCCCGGTCCGATAATGTCGCTGGTATTCGGCACGGACTATAGCGCCGCGGCGCTGCCTTTCGTGCTGCTTTCACTCGGGCAGTTCGTCAATATGGCGGCAGGCAACGCCGATCTACTGTTGATCATGACCGGGCATGAACGGCGCTGGTTCGTGCTATCGGGAACCATGTTGCTGGTGAATATAGCGTTGTGTTGGATATTGGTGCCGCGTTTTGCATTGACCGGCGCGGCCTGTGCCACCTCGCTGACCATCGTCGTTTTGTTCTCAATGGCAGCCCTGCAGGTACGGCGAACGCTGAGTCTGTGGCCCTATGATAGATCCTATGCGAAGGGTGCCGTTGCCGCTGTTTGCGCTGCGGCAGCCATGTGGGGGGCAGACTTCGTGTTTCCGGGACTCACAGGCGGCCAACGTCTCTTGTCGGCTCTGCTGCTGGCCCCTACAGTGTTCTTTGGCATCTTGGCGATGATTGGGATTGAGGAAGAAGACCGTGTGATGTTGCGTTCCGTCTTGAGGAAGGTCCGGTATCAATTTCAGGGCTGAACGACCGTAAGCACTTGATCTGCCGCGACGGGTCCGAGATTCTGATCCGACCCATCGGGCCAACGAACAGACACCTGCTCTACGACTGCATTGTTGGCTAATCCGAAGTGCAAGCGGCAGGCGTTCATGGCGGCATTGTGCATGCAGCCTCCTGTTTCTCGGAGCTGCGCTACACCACCGGTAGTGACGATTACGCTGGCTCCCATGCCGTCGGAATTAACGCTGGTTCCAACCAGGTCGATCTCAAGCCAGTGATTGGTGTTGCCAGTGTTGTGGAAGAGTTGGTCGGGACCATCGTTACTAAACGGCGCTAGGTCTCTTCCGTTAGTTACGAATAAGTCGACGAAACCGTCGTTGTCGTAGTCTGCAACGGTAACGACGTCCCCTACTCCGGCATCGCTTCCGCTTGCCCCCACCGCGTCCGCTATTTCGATGAACTGTCCGTCGCCCAGGTTCAGGTACAAACGATTGGCCAGATTTCGAGCGATATCTGAGCAGACCATATAGAGGTCGAGATCCATGTCGTTGTCAAAATCTGCCGCCGCGACTGAACGACAGCGTATCGGTTCGTCGAAACCCGATTCGAGGCTTGTGTCGACGAACCTGTCATTATGCCACAGAAACAGCCTTGCGCCAGGCGGTTCTAGCGTTGCTATCCCTACCCGCGTTAGATCGCTGATCTCCGATGAGCCAGAAATCGTGACATTAGCTCTTTGTCCTACCGCGATTCGAGTCGGCGATATTGACAAACGAACCCGCCAACTCTGGGCAACCAGATCAAAAGAGACGTAAAATCCATGATCTACTCCGGGAACGGGGTCTATCCTGCCCTGCACCGATGGGTCTGTAGAGACGAGTTCAAACGTAGATTGTGAAGGATGCCAACCCCCATCGCCGATGAAAATCTCGTCGTTTGCCAGCGGCGGAAACGTGACGACTTCAACACGTATAGATTCTGGCCCTACGAAATCGAAGCCACGCCGGAGGTTCGCGTGTTCCACGGGCATTATCAAGGCGGCGTTGATCTTGTCGGTGTGCACCAAGTTAACCTCTGAGTTGTGGCGATCGTACACGATGAACATGTCGTTGCGCAGATCCCCGTTGAAGTCTCCAATTGCGACGTCGTAACTGTCGTAAGCCGGAATAGGAACGTTGAGTTCGCGCTTTATGTCTTCCGGCGAGGCACGATGGAAGTCCAACGCCGATTGGGGGAAACGCCACGCGTGCGTCACAAGTTCCGGTAGCCGGTCACCCGAGAGGTCGGCCAACGTCGCGAACTGAGATGTTCCCAATGGTTTATCGGATAGCTCCTCCGTGGCATTAACAAATCCATTGGTTCTCTGAAGAAACAGTGCCGGTGGAGCTTCTGGACGTGTGTCGTTGCCAAGAAAAACATCTAGCAGTCCATCACGGTCCCAATCCAGCCAAAGAGGCGTCCGCCCCCTGCCGAGGGGATAGTCCAATCCCAGCTCTACGGCTCGATCAATAAACCCCGCAGCGGTATTCTCGTACAACTGATTCGGCAACGACATGATCCCTCCGCCAGCGCCAACCTCGACTAGTAGATCGAGATCTCCGTCATTGTCGAAATCCGCCCATGCGGCGCCGTGGGTGTCGGTGTTGCGCCAGTTCTCAAAGAGATCGCGCCAGACATCGACAAAGGTGCCGTCTCCCTTGTTCTCGTAGAGGGAATCCATGTCTTGATGGTTGCTTACCCAGAGGTCGATGAACCCATCACCGTTGGCATCTCCCCACGCGGACCCCCAGCTCCTACCCACGTGAGTGATCCCCGCTGCGGCCGTTACCTCGTCGAACGCAATAGTCGGTTCCAAACAGGTCCCAGGACAATACTTGTCGGCGATTCGACAGGTTTCGCCGGCACAGTCTTTCAAAGCTCTAAACCATTTTTGTAGACTGACGAGGAAATCAGGATCCGTTGTAGTGCCGATATTCTGAAGCTCGTAGGGATCTAAAAACAGATCGTAAAGCTCGATCTCCCTGTTCGACCAACGGATATACTTGTCGGTAACTGTGCGTATTCCGTGCCAGATCTTTGGCGGATCAGGGTTGTCTGGCTGGTTACCGTTGTACTGTTCGATAAGCACCGCCTCACGCCAATCGAGACGGTCCTCGGAAGATACTCCCGGTGCGAGAAAGGGTCTTAAGGAGCGCCCGTCTACAAATGACGGAATCTTCGTGTGGGCTAGATCTGCAATGGTTGGAGCAATGTCTACGTTGAGCACGAGTTCCGTACGTGAGAGGCCTTTGGGTACTCCGGGTCCGCGAATTATGAGGGGAACGCGAATGTCTTCTTCGTAAGGACGAGTCTTGCCAGGGCCCAACCTGTGCTCTCCCCAGTGAAAGCCGTTGTCCGACGTGAATATGATGTAAGTGCTGTCGAGAATTCCCAGTGCGGCCAGCTTGTCGACGACGTCTTCGACTAGGTCGTCGACTGCAAGTTGCGAGCGTAACTGTTTACGATACAGAAGATCGAGGTTGGAAATCTGAGTTTCATCGAGCAAGGGGAACGCTTGTAAATATCTAGGCTTGTCACTGACGTCGGCCTCGTTGAACGATGGAGGCCTCGGTGCGATCAGACCCTCAAACTCCCTACGGTGCCTAGGGGCAGGTGTGGCGGGCTGGTGCGGAGCGAACGGCGCTATAAGCAGGAAGAACGGTCGTTCGTCCCGCGTAGCTTCGTCGAGGAAGTCGAGCGCCTCCCGTGCCTCCAGATCGGTACGGTAGTTCGCATCGGAATCGCCGTACTGGAATAAGTCGCCGTCTCGATTGTAAGTACAGCCGTAATAGCCGCCCGTAGCGCAGGAAACGACGGCAAACCAGTGATCCCAGCCCGGCGGTACATAGGTATCCCAGCCGGATTCTCCATAACGGTTGAGGTACTTGCCTATGAGCCCGGTCCGGTAGCCGCTTCCCTGTAGCCAGGTGGCTATCGTTGACTCCTCGAGCCCTTGGCTACGGAATTTATCGAAACCGCCGCCGGGCGGAAGGTTGACTCGGACGTTGTGGTTGTGTGCGAACTGGCCGCGAAAGAAAGTCGCGCGCGAGGGGCCACAAAGCGGTTGGCTGACAAACGAGTTTTCGAATGAGATGCCTTCATGCCACAGCTTGTCCATCACTTGCGGCATGAAGCCCGTCGTCTGATAGTTTTGATCGTCGGTCATTATGACGACGAAGTTCGGTTGCTCGGGAACCTGTCCGCATAAGCAGTCTTGGCGACACCACCCCTCAGCGCACGCGGCTACATCCGCGGAGTCGCAGTCCTCACCGGGAGCGTTGACGGAACCGTCTCCACATTGTCCACACGATGCACATGAAAACGTAACTTGTGCGCCAACGGCCACCTTTAGTACCGCAAGGGCGTCGCTGGCCGTTATCTCCCCAGAGTTGTCGACATCGCAAACGCAAGGAAAGCATGAGGTCAACGCAACGGTCGATCGAAGTACGAATAGAGCATCGACCGCCTTTGGTTTTGCACCGATAGTAATCGGCTGGCCGCATAGCACGTCTACCGCTTGGGCCTTGGCCACAGCTGCCGTTACCGTGCTAGCAACGAGAAGAACGGTGACGAAGAGTAGCCGTATTTCGGTCGTGTACGCAGCAGAGAAGCCATTGTAGCTTGAGATATACGTAGACTCCTCCCTCTTCGTCAACCTGGACAGAAAATGAAATACTATGCCAACAGTGGTTCGTTGCAACTCTGATTGATGTAGGAGTGAGCGAGGCGATGGCCTGTTCCTACCTACAATTGCCAATCGGTCCTGTATCTTTATGAACGATGCCTCTAATTGTATATAGAAATCCGCTTTCTCTCCGCATGTGCACCGGTATAGGGTGCATTGCTGTAAGGACGGTTAGTGCGCTCCTTTCTTTACGAAAGGCGTTGGCGAGGATGGGGGAATTCTGAGTAGAACGGATGCTGAATAGTTTTGCCTCAAGATTGTGCTTCTCAGTGTCATTGCTTGTAATTGGCGCTACCGTTGAAGCAGCCCCGGCGCTTGCCGCTAGTAGCCACCGTTGTGCAACAGCCCAGACCGACGTTCGCCTTTTCCCGGTGATCGAGGTGACCACTGAACAGTTACAGGCGGCTCGGGGCGGTCCCCGTCTTGGCGGCTTCAACCTAGTGATCAACCCTGGTCCAGAACTTGCGGCGAATGCGCCCGCGTTGGCTGCCTTCCAACGTGCGGCAGCGCAATGGTCCGGAATGATTTCAGATCCCATACTTGTGACGATAGATGCCGATTTGGTTACGACCATAGACGACCCACAGGTTATCGGTCGGACGGATACGAGGCCGCTGATAACCAAGGGCGGTGGGTATGATTTGGTTGTTGATCGGATGCGGCTTGATGCCGCAGCAGAGTCTGACGATGGGGTCACTGCATCATTGCCTTCAGCAGCGGTAGCACAGTTCTTGCTGCCTTCGGGTTTTACCTTAACCGGCGAGATTTCCGCCACTAAAGCGGCGTTAAAGGCGCTTGGCTTCGGGGGGTTAGATCAGAGTCTGGGAGTCCGTGATGCTACCATCGAGTTCAACAAGAAGTTCAGTTTCGATTACGATAATAGTGATGGTGTCGATCCGGGGAGTATGGATTTTGAAACCGTTGCGGCTCATGAGATAGGTCACGCGCTTGGCTTTACGTCTGCTGTAGACGTTGTTGATACCGTACTTGGGGGCGGAGGCGTGATAGATACTACGCCGCAGATTCTCGATCTCTTTCGTTTCCAAAGCACCGGCCCCGCTGACCCCAGCAATGTTGCTGAATTCGCCACGTTCTCGCGTGCACTGCTTCCCAATGACGACGAGAACTTTGACGCCATTTCGGTACAGTATCCCATGTCGACGGGAGCGTTTACCGGCGATGGCCAGCAAGCTAGTCACTGGAAGGATGAGGCTCCAGGAGGTCCGAACATCGGGCTGATGGATCCGACCTTGGAATTCGGCGTTATTATTCCGGTGGCGTTCTCCGATTTACGTGCACTGGATCTGATTGGCTACGATATCGCGCTGAGCGTGCCTACCTCGACAACGACTTCGACGACGAGCAGTACCACGACGACCAGTACCACGACGACGTCTACGACCAGCACAACGACGTCTACGACGACGTCTACTAGCAGCACGACAACGACTTCTACGACCACATCTACGACGACGTCTACGACCTCCACAACGACTTCCACGACCAGTACAACGACCAGCACCACCTCTACGACGACCATGTGTCCGGTCGAGTGTGGTCTCCCTGGTGCGGCGGCGTTCGTCAACGATTATGCACCTGGCGGTGGCCGTAGTGACATACGGCCGGATGTGGCCACAGACGATTCCGGTACCTGGATCGCCGTGTGGCAATCGACTTCCACGCTGGGCGGCCTTCTGGGGCCCGACCGTGACATCTTACAGTCGGTGTCGACGGACTTTGGTGCCACTTGGACCCCGGCGGCACCGGTCAACACCAACGCGGCGAGTGACAGCGGTGCCGACGTACGGCCTCGCATCGCCACTGACGGGATGGGTACCTGGATTGCCGTGTGGGCGTCGCGCGATTCGTTGGGCAATACGCTCGGCAAGGATTGGGATATCTTGTACGCGGTCTCCAACGATGCGGGTGCGAACTGGAGTCCGCCTGCGGCGGTGGATATGGACGCGGATGTGGATGGCGTGCGAGATGCTGCGCCGGAGTTGGCTTTCGATGGTTTCTCTACCTGGATGGTAGCTTGGCAGACCCGCCGTGATGTGGGTGGGGTCGCAGGCAGCGACTTCGATATTGTTTACTCTACATCTTCCGACGGCGGTGGTTCCTGGAGTCCGGCCAGTTTGCTCAACGCCAATGCAGGGGCGGACAGCGGGGCAGATAGAAGTGTCGATATCGAAGCGGGTTCGGCGCCGGGTACGTGGATGGCGGCTTGGGCGAGTAAGGACGATTTGGGAGGCAGCATCGGTTCCGATTCCGATATCGTGTACGCGACAACCACGAACGGAGGGCTTGCGTGGTCGCCACCGGCGCCGGTCAATTCTTTCGCGGCCGCTGCGCCTTCGAGGGACAAGCGCCCGCGCTTGGCTTTCGACGCTGCGGATACCTGGATGGCCGTCTGGTCATCGAAGGCGACTTTGGGCCGTATGATCGGTCGAGACTTCGATGTTCTGTCGTCGGTGTCCTCGGACTTCGGAGCTAGTTGGAGTGCCGAGGTTCCGGTGAACACCACGGCGTTTGGACCTGCTGCCGCCGATCGCTTTCCTTCTCTGGGTAGCGACCGTGCAGGGCTGTGGTTCAGCGCCTGGCATTCGGCGGATTCGTTGGGAGGGTTTGTCGGCGTGGACGGCGATATTCTATACGCGTATTCGTCGGACGACGGACAGACCTGGACGGTGCCCGGGGCTCTCAATGACAACGCTGCTGTAGACTCCGGTGACGACGGATTTCCTGCTCTGGCCGTTGCAAGCTCTGGCGCTGTCGTTGCTGTTTGGCAGTCGGCCGACGATTTCGGGGAGACTCTAGGCCAAGATAACGATATCTTCGCTTCTTCGACAAGCTGCCAGTGTGTGGCGAACCCGCCACTGGCTCTCCGATGAGTAGTTGTTCTAGTTCTATGCAAGCCGTGACCCGCAACCGATAGTCCTACAACCGATACAGCGTCAACCGATACAGCTTGACGCCATGCCCGTTCCCACCTAAAGCTGTCTCTCACGCTCGGTTGGGCCGGCTCCGCCGGTACCGGGCAGGCAGGGGAACCGTTTTTTGAGCAAACGCGCTTTTATCACTGGAATCACTGGGCAGGACGGCTCTTATCTGAGCGAGTTACTGCTCGCCAAAGGTTACGAAGTGCACGGCCTGCTACGCCGCAGCAGCTCCCTGGCGACCACGCGTATCGATCACATCTACAAGGATCTTCATGAACCGGACGTGCGGTTGTTTCTGCATTACGGTGATGTGACCGACGGCGCTCACCTGATCAGCCTGCTGCGCCGTATCGCGCCCCACGAGGTCTACAATCTGGCGGCACAATCGCATGTACGGGTATCTTTCGACGAGCCCATGTACACTGCCAATGTCGACGCGATCGGTGCTTTGAACGTCCTCGAAGCGGTGCGGCAGATGGATGAGCCGGCACGTTTTTACCAAGCCTCGTCTTCGGAGATGTTCGGTTTGGTGCATGACAGTCCGCAAAACGAGGCTACTCCGTTCCACCCGCGAAGCCCCTACGCTTGTGCCAAGGCTTACGCGCACTATCAGACCGTAAACTATCGCGAAGCCTACGGGATCTTCGCCTGCGGCGGCATACTGTTCAATCACGAGTCTCCGCGCCGTGGCGAAACCTTCGTTACCCGCAAGATCACTCGTGCGGCAGTGCGCATAAAGCGGGGCCTGCAAGACCGCTTGTATCTGGGCAATCTCGACTCCAAGCGCGACTGGGGTTACGCGGCCGAGTACGTCGAGGCGATGTGGTTGATGTTGCAGCAAAGCGAGGCCGACGATTATGTGATCGCCACCGGCCAGGCCCATTCGGTAAGAGAGTTTCTGGAGGCGGTTTTCTCCTATCTAGACCTCGACTGGCGGGACTATGTGGAGATCGATGCGCGTTATCAGCGTCCCAGCGAAGTGGATTTCCTGCTCGGTGATGCTTCCAAGGCCGGCAAATGCCTGGGCTGGAAGCCCTCCCATACCTTCTCGGACTTGGTAAAGCTGATGGTGGACGCCGATATGAAAGCGTTGGATAAAGCCGGCGCTTGAAGGGACCGATGGGCGAATCCATCCCCATAGACGCGCCCGTGTATGTGGCCGGCCATCGCGGCTTGGTCGGCTCGGCGATATTGCGCTGCCTGCGCGCGGAAGGCTTCAGCAACATACTTACCGCCACTCGCCAGGAGCTTGATCTACGTGATCAGGCTGCGGTCAATGCGTGGTTCGCGCAACGGCGGCCCGCCTATGTGTTCCTGGTTGCCGGGACCGTGGGCGGCATACTCGAGAACTCTAAGTATCCGGCCGATTTCATCTACGACAACTTGATGATTCACGCCACCGTCGTTCATGCGGCCCATCTTTACGGCGTACGCAAGCTCTTGTACCTGGGTAGCTCGTGTATTTATCCGCGTGATTGCGAGCAGCCGATGGTCGAGGAGTATTTGCTCGGCGGTCCGCTCGAACCCACCAACGAGGCTTACGCGGTGGCCAAGATTGCCGGTATAAAACTGTGCAGCGCCTATCGCAGCCAGTACGGCGACAATTTCGTCTCGGCGATGCCGACGAATCTCTACGGACCGGGTGACAACTTCGATCTCGACAGCTCGCACGTCATCCCGGCGCTGCTGCGGAAGTTTCACGAAGCCAAGGTCGAAGGGCGTCCGGAGGTCGTAGTGTGGGGCAGCGGCGCCCCGTTGCGCGAGTTTTTGCATGTCGACGACCTTGCGGATTGTTGCTTGTTCCTGATGCGCAACTTCGAGAGCAATCAGCACATCAACGTCGGCACCGGCGAGGAGATCAGCATTGCCGATGTTGCGGCCATGCTCAAAGAGATAATTTATCCGCAGGCTGAACTGCGCTTCGATTCGTCCAAACCCGACGGCATGCCGCGCAAGCGTCTCGACGTAAGCCGCTTGCATGCACTGGGCTGGCACCACCGTATCGAATTGTATGAAGGGCTCGAATCGAGCTATCGCTGGTTTCTAGATAATCTCGACACAGCAGTGCTCGAACGCCGTCCGCGTGATCGAAAGCCGCAGCAACACGCGGCCACTGACTGCACGGACGCGCCGCACGGGGAGCAGGCGGATTTGTGGGGCGAGCGAAGCGAAGGAGATTGATCGCTATGGCGGCAGTGAACAAAGGCATCATCCTGGCCGGCGGTAGCGGCACGCGTTTGGCGCCGCTTTCTCGCGTTGTCTCCAAGCAGTTGATGCCGGTCTACGACAAGCCGATGGTCTATTATCCCTTGGCTACGCTAATGATGGCGGGGATTCGCGAAGTCTTGATCATCAGCACGCCGGAAGACCTGCCGACCTTTGAAAAGCTGCTCGGAGACGGCAGCGACTTGGGCATCTCACTCGAATACCTGCCGCAGCCCTCCCCCGGTGGACTCGCCCAAGCTTTCTTGATCGGCGCCGATTTCATCGGTGGCGATTCGGTATCACTCATACTCGGCGACAACGTGTTTTTCGGCCAGGGTTTGATCACTTCTCTCAAGAAGGCTGCCGGGCGCAGCGAAGGGGCGACCGTATTTGCCTACACGGTGAGAGATCCGGAGCGCTACGGCGTGGTCGAACTGGCCGAAGATGGACGCGCGCTTTCGCTGATCGAGAAGCCGGAGCATCCGAAATCCCACCATGCCGTGACCGGGCTTTATTTTTACGACAATACGGTGGTGGAGATCGCCCGCTCACTGCGTCCTTCGGCGCGCGGTGAGCTGGAGATAACCGATGTCAATCTTGACTACTTGCGCAGAGGCGCGCTTACCGTGGAATTGCTCGGCCGCGGCATAGCCTGGCTCGATACCGGGACTTACGGTGCTTTGCTGCAGGCGTCCAACTTCATACAGACCATCGAAGAGCGGCAGGGATTGAAGATCGCCTGTCTCGAAGAGATTGCTTACCGCTCCGGCTACATCGACTTGGCGCAGCTCGAGAAGCTCGGGCGTGCGGCCGGCGGCGATTACGGGAAGTATTTGCTGGAACTCGCGGGCGTGGACGCCCATAAGCCATGAAGATTATCGAAACCGAACTGAGCGGCGTTCTCATCCTCGAGCCCAAGCTGTTCGAGGACGAGCGCGGCTATTTTCTCGAGCATTTCCAAGCCGAGCGCTACGCGGGCCTGGGAATGTCTGGAGTGGTGCAGTTGAACCACTCGCGCTCGCTGCGTGGTACCGTTCGCGGTTTGCATTTCCAGCAACCGCATCCGCAGGGAAAACTGGTGTGGGTTGCCACGGGGACGGTGTTCGATGTCGCGGTCGATGTTCGCAAGGGATCGCCGCAGTTCGGACGTTGGGTTGGCGTTGAATTGAGTGCGGAGAATCACAAGCAGGCGTGGATACCTGAGGGGTTCGCCCACGGTTTTTGCGTGCGCAGCGATTACGCGGACGTGTACTATGCCTGCACCCAGGCTTACGCCCCAGAATGCCAGAAGGCGGTGGCCTGGAACGATCCGCGCATTGGTATCGATTGGAACCTGAGCGCGCCGATTCTTTCCGATCGCGACCGCGAGGCCCCACTGCTGGCCGACGCCCCGTTGCTTCCGCTCTACGACGGCTAGCAGCGAGGGCCCCCCGTCTCCCCGGCCGTCGTTGTATGCCGGCGCCGGGTTCGACATGCGAAAGCTGCGATGGGAAAGCTCCTCTTTGCATATGGACATACAAATAGATATGCTCGTATGCATGAGAACGAGCATTGATATCCCAGATGCACTGCTCGAGCGCGTCCGCGCTCGGTTACGAAAGGAGGGACGGACTCTCAAGCAGGCGGTCATCGACGGTCTCAGGCAAACCGTGCTTGCAGAGGACCGGCAGACCCCCTTCGAACTTCGCGACGCCTCTTTTAGCGGAGACGTCGGTTTCGGACCCGGCTTTGACGAGAACGGTTTGACCGACGCCGTACGAAAAGACGCCGAAGCGCGGCTGGTCGCCGAGGAAGCAGAACGTTACGAAAAATGATCGCGGTTGACACCAACATCCTGGTTTACGCGCATCGTCCCGAATTTCCGTTTCACGACCCGGCCAAACGGCTGATATCCGAAATCGCCGCGCAGGCCCGTCCGTGGGGACTGATTCTTCACTGTCTCGTTGAGTTTGCCGGCGTCGTATCCCACCCGAGACGTTTTCGCGTCCCATCCAGTCCCGGGCAAATTCAGGACCAGATCCAAGCGTGGTCCGAGTCACCCACCGTTGCCTTGCTCGAGGACGGCCCCGCCGTGCTTACCTGTTTCCTGGAGCTTTTGTGCAAGGCAGGAGTTTCCGGTCCGATGGTCCACGACGCCCGCATCGCCGCGGTCTGCATCGCCGGGGGAGTTGACGAATTGTTGACTTGTGATCGAGACTATAGCCGCTTCCCTTCCTTAAAGACACGCAACCCCTTCGTCGGCTAGGGTGTTATCAAGGGTACTTCCATGACAAGGCCCCCCCTTGTCGAAGGGGAATGAGGCTGCCTTGGCGGCCGTGATTCGGTTCTGTGTGCGATGCCGCCCCGGTTCCAGTCGCACTCTTTGAGGCCTGACTCTCGTGCAGGCCGGTGCATGTCGAGGTCCGACGGGGCCGTGCGCTGCAATCTGTCAAACGAGCGTAACCACTTGTGTTTTCTGACTATTGTTGCGTAATTCCCTACGTGACCGAACAGGGAATCTGAGAGGCGTACCACGAACAGAGAGTTCGCATCTTGCCCGGACGGCCGAGTTGGCCTAGACTCGTGACCATATCAATTGAGGTAATTGACATGATCCGCGAAGCCACAGCCATGACCGTTCGACAGAATTTGGGCGAGCTACTCAATGAGGTACAGTACCGACACGATCAGATCCTGATCACCAAGGCCGGCAGGCCGGTCGCGGCCATGGTCGACATCGAGCTATTCGAGAAGATCAGACTGCTCAGCGACGAATTTGACCGATTGGTTGGCGAGTTGGGAGATGTCTACCGGAGTGTCGAGCCGGCAACTGCTCACGAGGAGATTTCCGAGGCGATCAAGGTCGCGCGCGGGAAATAGATGCGTGTCGTGCTGGACACGAACGTGCTGGTCTCGGGACTCATGCTGCCTGAGAGCCGGCCCGGGAAGATCGTGGCGGCTTGGCACGCTGGCCAGTTCGACCTCGTCGTGTCGGAGCCGTTGCTGGCCGAGATTGCGCGTGTCCTCGCCTATCCGAAGATCGCCCGGCGACTCGGATGGGATGCGCAGCAGGTCGACAGGTTTGTAACTCTGCTGCGCTTCAGGACGACGTTGGCGGATGTCAGCCAGTCCATTGTCAGAGTACCTGAGGATCCCGATGATGATTTCGTGCTGGCAACGCTCGTGGTGAGCCGGTCCGATTGGCTTGTAAGCGGCGACGAGGACCTGCTCGGCATGGCTGCTGAGTACCCCGTTCTTTCCCCCGCCGAATTCGTGGATCGCTTCCTTTGATGTCCATGTTCAACGCTACAACGCAGCGTACCGCCGGCTTTCGGGATGCCTGATGGCGAGATGCTCGGATGAGATCGGATGAGAAGAGTAGCGGCGACGAGGACTCTCGGCCTTGATCGGAGTTATGCACCAAGGCAGCACGAGGGGCTCTTTCCTTCGTTGTCACGAACAAAGGAGAAAGCCCCTTCACGGTCATCAATCAAGGATGGGCCGGGCTGCGAGACACTACGCGTCCCCCCCACAGGTCTTGAAGGAAGTCTTCGATCGGAACGACCTCGATTCCGTTCTCGATGACCCTGCGGCGCGGCTCACGACAGACTATCAGTTTGCGGCGCAGCGGAACTTCCTCGGCGAGCGCAAGAAGCCCTTTGCAGTCCCGCCGTCCGACATTGCCGCCCGCCTTTACCTCAACGGCAACGTCGTTACCCACCACGAAATCAACTTCGAGTTGAGAACGGCTTCGCCAATAGGTAAGAGCTTCGTCACGACGTGTGTAATCGAGAAACGCTCGCAACTCGAGAAAAACCAGATGCTCCAGTGCTCTTCCGTACGCCGCACTTCCTTCTACGATCGACGCTTGCCGTGCAAGGATACGCGCAACTCCCAGATCGAAGAGGTAGAACTTGGACTTGGCCACGGGCTTCCTGCGAACCGTCGCCTGGTAGGCCGGCAATTGATACGCGACGAGCGTGTCATCGAGCACCTGGTAGTACTCGCGAATCGTGCGTGGAGGCACGCCCGCATCGCTTCCTACCTTGGTAAAGTTTAGTTGCTCGCCGTTCGTCAGGCCGGCGACTTCGAGGAAGCGAGAGAAGTTGCCAATCGCGCGGCTCAGCCCTTCCGCCTGAATTTCCTCCTGTAGGTACGTGCCTACGTATGCACGAAGATCTTCTTCGTAGACCTCTGAATCGAAGAAACCGGGAAGCCCGCCACGGTTCATTCGGTCCAGCACTGCCGCGCGCCCGAGTTCCGGCGTGACCAACGGATGCAGGCGCGCCGTCCATGCTCGACCTGCAAGCAAGTTTGCCCTACCGCGTTTGAGCTTGCGCGCGCTGCTTCCCGTAAGGACGAAACGCAGGGACCTGTTTCGCTCGATAAGAAGGTGGACCTCATCGAGCAACTCGGGGATCTTCTGTACCTCATCGATGACAACGAGCCGCACCTCAGGTGAGAGCGTCTGCCTCAGGTACTCGGGATGAGCGCTCAAACGACGGTAGGTGTCGGCCTCGAGCAAATCGAAATATGGTGCCTCGGGGAACAAGCTGCGCAGGAGCGTACTCTTGCCCGTTTGCCGCGGGCCCAGCAGCAGCAGCGAGCGATGCTCGAGGAGCTTTTGCAGGTCGACGTATCGCGCGTACATACAGGCATCTATGTTGCCAGTTTGCATGAAAACTGGCAACAGTCCTACGGGCGTGCTGCCAGTCGGTCGTCAATATTCCGTCGGGTTAGGGAAAAGGAGGATGCGATGTCTTCATGAAACTTCGTTAGTCGTCCAGCGGATGCGAAATCCGGACTGTAAACTAGCCAGGCCACGCCGACTCAGCCGTCGTCCATCGAAGAATACCTTCTCATGGAAGCCAGGACAGGTGTGCGGATTCAACAGTACACTTGCACTGCGTATACGTGCATGACAAATAATATGACATGCAAACGAACGTGAGCGAACTACTCCGGAACTTCCCGAAAATCCGCCGTGCGGCCCTGGCCGGCGAGCCCGTCGTAATCAGAACCCGTGAAGGCGACCTGTTGCTGACAGCCAAAAAGCCTGCGGGGAGTTCGATGTTCGGATGTCTCGCTTCATCGATCGATTCGGGGAACATGACCGAGAAGGATTCCGGCGCCCGTGAAGACGACTGGGCCGCCTCGCTCTGATGATCCGCTACCTTCTAGACACTCACGCCGCAGTGTGGCTGCTCGAAGGCAGCAGCAAATTTGGTGATCGCGCTCGCACGGCGATCGAGGCGGAAGAGACGATAGCAATAGCGGATATCTCGCTATTGGAGATCGCATTGCTCGCTGAGCGGGGCAAACTCGAACTGAAGCCGGACCTTGGCACGGGGCTCTCGGCCTTCGCCGAAAAGTTGCTGATCCTTCCCCTCGACGCGCGGATCGCAGCCGACGCCGTCAGTGTCGGTCTTCCGCACCGTGACCCTTTCGATCGCGTAATCACCGCTACAGCACGAGTACATGAGATGACCCTGGTCACGAAGGACAGCACGATCGTGAGTGCGGCGGTCGTCGAGACGATCTGGTAGGGTTGTTGTCAACGCCGAATAATTGACCCTGTTCAATGGGCACTATGCGAATGTTCCCTTCGCGGTACTCGCGGCTGCCACCGTAGAGCACGATAGCTTCTGCGGCCGGGTAGTCGGCACGAAACTCTCGTAAGCCACGAAGGTCGGCAGGCCGAAGCGTCGCGGCTCTCTTGACCTCTATCGCAAGTAGCCCACGCTCACCATAGAGAACGAAATCGACTTCGAGACCGGTGAAGTCGAACCGCCTGACAAAGTCTTCAGGGCAGCCCGTACCAGGTTCCGCGCCCTGCGCCGTGGCGCAGCAGGTGTCCGGCCTTTGTCAATCGGCTCAGATGATCCTTGATCGTGTTGCGGCTGGCACCGGTCAGCGCTGCGGCGTCGGCCACGTTGATCCGACCCCGCTCTCGGCACAGCTCAAGCAACTGCACCGATAGCTCTGGAAGCCGGCCGAGCAGGAGGCGTTCCCGTTCGAGCTTCCTCTCGAGCCGGGATTTCTGTCGAAGCAACGCTTCGAGGAAGAACTGCAGCCACGGCGTCCAGTCCGGCTTTTCGGATCGGATGCTTCGCTGGGTCTGGTGGAGCGCGCGGTAATACGCATCCTTGTTGGCCTCGATAATGCTCTCGAGTGAGCCATAGGGAACGTAGCTGTAATCCGACCGTAGCAGCAGAAGTGTCGTCAAGATCCGAGACAGACGCCCGTTACCATCTTGGAAGGGGTGAATCTCGAGAAAGACGACGATGAAGATCCCGATCACCAGCAGCGGATGGAGCGACCCTGAGGCGAACTCCTTGCGGGTCCAGCCGACGAGTTCGAACATCAGCCGGGGTGTGTCGAAGGGCGTGGCTGTGGCAAAGACTGTCCCGAGGCGCTCGCCGTCGGGACCGAAGGCCTCGACGTGATTCGGGAGCTTCTTGTACTCACCGCGGTGGCGCGCGTCCTTTTCGGTGAATTGGAGCAGGTCGCGGTGGAGTTGACGGATGTGATTCTCGGTAAGATCGATCGCGTCAGCGTGCTCGAAGACCGTTTCCATCACGGCCGCGTAGCCCGCGACCTCCTGCTCGTCTCGGGAGCTAAAGCGCTGCACGTCGAGACCGGAAAGCAGATGCTCGACATCCTGGTCGCTCAGCATCGCGCCTTCGATGCGGGTCGATGAGCCGATGCTCTCGATCGTGGCTACACGGCTAAGCGAGGAGAGCCGGTCGGGAGCGATCCGGCCGATGGCCCGCCAGGCACCTTTGAACTCATCGAGTTCGGCAACCCGTGCCAGCATCTCGGGGGTGATCTCCAGAGACCGTGTACGAATGGCTCCATCCATTTACCCATCCAATTCCACCCAATTAGGATGGCAGGGATCGCGGCGAGAATCCATCCGTTTCCATCCGATTTTGCCCTATGGCTCACCATTATTCGATCAGCCTTGAAGATCAGGTGCTTAGCGCGACGTTGTTGCATAAACCCCGCGTCGGGTCCCTGGTAACATGCGGGATGCTGAAACCTGAGTTCACCTTCCGCTAAAAGGTTCGCAACTGGGCCGAGTACAACCGAACTCTCATTGAGCGAGGGTAGCGGACGCTATGGATCGACGAGGCTGCCGTCACTGCTCGGCACTGCTGCGAGCCCGATGGCGGGCGTGGCAGACCGAAGGTCTATGCCGACGCTGCAATCGAAGATGCGACGGACCTGAAGATCTACGGTGCCGGCCAGTGGCATGTCCGGAAGCATCGAAGCTACCGGCGCTTCCGAGCCACTTAGGAATAATGCAACAACGTCCATCGCCGTTTACACCTGTGGGATCAACACGCTGGTGTTGCTTTCGGCTATCTACGCCCAGGAGGTCATCGCCATGACTTCCACCGAGATTGTCGCTTTGAAAAATCCGCGTAATAAACCCCTTCGCCTGAGAGCGCTGCGATACTCATGCTGGGACCCTCACGGAAATTGACCATACCCAGCGCAATTTCCGTCATGGGCCGGGCGGCGGCGCCTTGACCGCCACGGGCGCGGGCGCAGGCGGCGCCTCATTCGTCGTGTGCCGAGGGTTACGATAGAGGTGCCTGCGTCCGGGTTCTGAGCAATGAATGCGGTGACACAGCCGCGGTTTCCGGCAATCCCCGGTTCAGACTTGCTTGGGTGCCGGTGAAACCCAAGCGATGTCGGCGCAGCAGCACGCAGCCGAGTAGCGCAGCAGCGGCGCGGCGGCAGTCGAGAAGTTGTGAGGCAAGGGGATCGTTTATCGCTGCATTTGACCGGGTGTCCGCTCAGCGCGGAATCCAAAGTTCATCGAAAACCGAGATGCCGCGGTAATAGTTGCCAACAGTGTAGCCGAAAGGGCCGAAGATGATCTGCACCGTCGATCGAATTTCCAGCAGGGGAAGCAACAGGAACAAAGCCAACAGCACGCGTCGTGATTGTATCGACGCGAAGAAAGAAGGCAGCAGGGCCAGATACCAGAACTGCGCGTGGGTCACCGCTTTGCAGATTCCGACGAACAATATCGAGGCTGCGTACTGAAACGGTGCTTTGAAGATCCAGGCTAAAACGATCAGTGCCGCCAGCAGGCCGTAGCTGGCGGCCTGGTCCCAGACGATCAACCAATAGGGATGCCAGGCGAAGTGCTTGCGTGCGAAGAAGTCCCAGTAATACGGATTGTAGGTAAGCGGGAGCTTGTAGAGTAGGACTTGCGACAGCACCGGATAAAAGCCCATCGCGATCAAAGTAGGGGCGCTACCGGCAAGCGCCGCCACCGCGGTTCGCAACAACTCTTTGCCCGTTCGCGGTTTCAGTTGCAGCAATACGAAGGGGAGTAGCAGTATCGCGGTCAGTTTCACTTGGACGGCCAGGGCCAGGAACGCCAGGGACCATGGGCTGCGGCGCTTCAGAGCCAGCAGTGCCGCGAAAACGAAGAGGTTCTGTAAAGGCTCGAATTGCGCTTCGTGTGAAGCCCACCATATCGACGCGGGAAACATCCAGTACAAAGCCGCCAACCAGCGGTGTCCCGTCAGGCGGTAGAGCAAGTAGCTGTTGAGCGCTTCGATCAGCGTCAAAGTCAGTTTTGCCATGAAAATCGTCGGTGACAGTGCCGCCAGCAAGGTGAAGAAAGCCAGCGTGACGGCCGGATAATTGTAGGGCTCGGTCGCCCAGGCGATGCCTCGCAAACGCGGATACACTTCGCTGATCGGCCGGGCGGCACTTTGCGGCCCCTGATCTATGACGATCAGGCCCTGGTAGATGTGGCGGGCGATATCACCGGTATTGGCGGGTAGCTCGGTGCAGTAATGGAAACGCAGGGCCGCAACCGCGGTAAGCAACAGTATAAGCAGCAGGCGGGCGGCGTTCTCTTTCATGGCTTTGACCTGCATTATTTTACCGAAACATCGTCACGAGAGTTGCAAGCGCCCGTGAGATCGGCCAGATGGGCCTACGCGCAGCGTTGAGGCTCGCAGGCGTAGTGACACCGCGTCGAGGGCCGTGAGCCCGCGAACCAGCGCAGCGGGAGAACGAGCACGGGCCGGGATTGCGGGCGATTGAGGCTCGTAGCAGAGGTTTCATGAATAATTCTGGTTAATTGCAGGAAGACGCCAACTCGAGGATGACGCTGTCGGCGATATTGAGCGCAGCCGCCGACAGCGCGACCTTGCCATGTCGATGCACGAGCAGTTCCTCGGCTCGCAAGGTTTCGAAGCTGCTGCACAGCGAGGCGAGTCCGCCGCCGAAGCGCCGGCGAAAATCGCTCTCGTCGATGCCCTGTATCATTCGCAAGCCGGTCATCAAGTACTCTTCAATGGCGACGGTCCTGTCGAGCACTTCGCTGTGTTCGCACCATCCTCCGCGCTTCGCCGACATGTAGTCCTCGGGCCTGTCGATGTTCTTGAAGCGCATTCCCCAGCGTGGTTTCAACGAACTCCCGGCGCTGTGGTTATCACCATTATCATCCTGGTGGCCGGGGCCAGCTAAAAAACCGTGGGCGCCCGCGCCCAGGCCTAGGTAGTCTCCCCAGGTCCAGTACGCCGAGTTGTGGCGGCAACGGTATCCGGGGCGTGCAAAGTTAGAGATCTCGTAGTGTTCGAACCCGGCGGCGGCGAAGGTTTCTCGCGCCGTTATCCACATGTCGAGTTCAGCTTCTTCAGCAACGGCCGTGATGCTGCGACGCTGCTCGAGCCTGCTCAGTGCCGTGCCTTCCTCGTAGCTCAAGTTGTAAGCGGAGACGTGCTCGGGCGCTAGGTCGGCCAGCTCGCTGAGATCCTGCTGCCACTCGCTAAGGCTTTGGCCGGGAATGGCGAAGATCAGATCGCATGAAAGGTTGCTGAAGCCGGCCCGCCGAGAGGCGGCGACCGCGTTGCGGGCGTCGGACGCCGAATGTATGCGCCCCAAGGTGGACAGGTGTCGCGGATTGAAGGACTGGCAGCCGATACTGAGGCGGTTGACGCCCGCGACGCGAAACTCGCGCAGTTTCTCTTCGCCGCCGCCTTCGAGTGTGCCGGGATTGGCCTCCAGCGATACCTCCGCACCGGCTTCGAGACCGAAAAGACGGTCGAACGTATCAATCAACTCGCTTATGGAGGCTGCAGAGAACAAAGAGGGCGTGCCGCCGCCGAAGAACAGCGAGCTTACTTTGCGCCCTTCCCAGGCTTGCTGCTGCGCATGGAAAGCAACCTCCGCAAGCACAGCGCCGAGGTAATCGCTTTCGGGAAGGCGGGCCGCCGCATAGGCATTGAAGTCACAGTAGGCGCATCTGCGCAGGCAGTAAGGAAGGTGCACGTAGATTGAAAAAGACGGCGCGGTCATTTGCTGGCGCCGGCCTTGTCCGGCTGCGGCGGCTTCTGGGGAATATCAATATCGTTTTCAGTGATATTTTCTCAACACCGCTACCACGACACCGCGCATTTGCAGATCGCCGTCGTGCAGCACGATCGGGTCGAAGTCGGCGTTGGCCGGCTGCAAGCGAACCGTGCCGTCGCTTTCACGGTAGAACCGCTTCACGGTTGCCTCGCCGTCTATGCTGGCGACCACCATGTCGCCGTTGTCGGGCTGCGGTTTTTCTTCGACCACGATGTAGTCACCGTCAAGGATTCCCTCGCCGACCATCGATTCACCGCTGACCTGCAAAACGAAAGAATTGCGGCGCCGTACGAAACTATCGGGAACCTCGAGGGTGTCGCCGCCTTCGATCTCCTCGATCGGCTGTCCCGCGGCCACGCGGCCAAGCAAGGGTAGTTCGGTTGCCCCGGCCTTACGGCGTTGCTCGACCAATTCGATGGAACGGCTGTGGTTCCATTGCCGTCGTATTACGCCTTTGGCCTCGAGGTTGCTGACGTGCTTGTGGACTGTGGCCATCGATCTCAGTTTGAAGCGTGCCCCGATTTCTTCGAGCGTCGGAGCGTAGCCTTTGTCTGCTATCGTTTCTTCGATGAAATCCAGGATTTCCTTTTGCCTTTTGGTAAGAGTCATCCCTCCTCCTTTACTCAACGCTCCGGTTGCCC
This sequence comes from Candidatus Binatota bacterium, assembly GCA_024276575.1. Classification (GTDB taxonomy): domain Bacteria; phylum Desulfobacterota; class Binatia; order UBA1149; family CAITLU01; genus JAJRWY01. Next base: position 984 of record JAJRWY010000095.1, on the reverse strand, counting down.
AGCGCCCCGGTTGCCCGGCGCCCCGGTTGCCCGGCGCCCCGGTTGCCCGGCGCCCCGGTTGCCCATCGCCCCGGTTGCCCATCGCCCCGGTTGCCCATCGCCCCGGTTGCCCATCGCCCCGGTTGCTCAGCGCCCCCGGTTGCTCAACGCCCCAGTTACTCAGCGTCCCAGTTCGCCCGAGCGTGCCAGTGCAGCCCGGGCGTGCCCCAGCGGTTTTACCGGGCAGGTTCCGGCCCCGGCGTTTCGCGGTGCATAGCGGCCACAGGCGAAGCGTGGCAGAGGCAAAACCCGGCCCAGGCAAAGCAACGCATACACCGCATTTTCTCACACTAGGCGAAAGAAGAGCGAAACTCAACTCAATTGAGCTGATACTTGCGTACGGCGCGCCGGTGCTCCGCGTAGCTGCGCGAGAATTGGTGAGAGCCGTCGCCGCGGGCGACGAAATAAAGGTAGTCGCTGCCGGTCGGCGACAACACTGCCTCGACCGCGGCGAGTCCGGGGTTGCAGATGGGGCCAGGCGGCAATTCGGGGATCTCGTAGGTATTGTAGGGCCCGGCTTCATCGAGATGCTTGCGGGTCAAGTTGCCGTCCCAGGGCTGCCCCGATGCGATGATGCCGTAGATCACCGTGGGGTCGGTTTGCAGCTTCATTCCCTTGCGAAGCCGGTTTGCAAAGACGCCGGCGATCAGTGGGCGTTCTTCGGCCCGTCCGCTTTCCTTTTCCACTATCGAGGCCAGGGTGACTACTCGGTTTCGCCAAGCGCTGAAGCTGCTGCTGCCTTTCTTGCTCACGGCGGCCAAGTCGCTGTCGGCGGCGTAGCTTTGGGCGATCAGCGGTTCTACCACTCGTTTGAAACGTGCGAGCTGAAGCCCGGCGATGTCGGCCGCGCTCGCACCTTCTGCGATTTCGTAGGTGTCGGGGAAGAGGAAGCCTTCCGCGCAACGTGCGCGCCGGTCGGCGGCGGCGGCTTTAATGAATGCCGCC